>NZ_JBHXVG010000057.1:0-36807 GCF_042672405.1 Streptomyces sp. NPDC127197
CGCGTGATGCTGGTCCGGGCTGGTCTCAACCCGGCTGATGCTGATCGTGTAAGACCTGACCGCACGCCGTGCGGCCAGGCAGCCTGAGTCAGGAATCTCCTTCCCGAGCACACGCGAAGAAAGGAGAGGATTCAAACCCACGACCATCTCACGACCGGACCTGAAGAGACGGGCCTCTAGCGGGACAAAACCACGAGGTACCTGCACGTGGTGTTCTTCATCGTTCGCACCGAACCCCAGCGCACGACGCGGACTTGCCGTCCCCACTCCCCCGTCAGCGGCGCCCGAAGCTGCACGTCGTGCGCTCTGCCGCCGACGGGTGGGACCACCTGGAGCATCGCATCCACCTCGCCGGGCGGGCCTCACACGTTGCCCCTTGTCCGGCTCACCTGTTGACCAGCGCTGCCGCGGCTGCGTAGGCGCGCTGCGCGTCGGCGGTTGTCGCCGCTGACCGCGGCGACGTGCGCTCGATCTTCCTCAGTTCGCGGACCGTGGCTTCCACGTAGGTTTTGAGACTGACCATCTGGGTGGCGGTCCGGCAGGTGGGCAGTACTGCTTCGATCTGGTCCAGCCAAAAGGTGACTTCCCCGTCGTCGTCCAGGCCCGCCCGGTGCTCCAGCAGGCGCTGTGCCACCGGAGCGAGCAGTGTGTGACGGCGCGCAGCCTCTTTCTCCGCGCGGTGCTCGGCTGCGGCCCGGGCCGCAGCCTGCCGTTCGGCCTCGAGGACGGCTTCGGGTGTGCGGCGTACGGGCCGGTCGCCGTGGGAGGGGTCGGTGAGGACGGCGGCCCGGAGCCGCTTCGCCTTGTTGTACGCCGCGCTGGGGGTGTTCACGGCGAGCGCCGGCACCAGGTCGGCCCATTCTGCGTTGGTGGCCCGGGCGTCCTCGATCGCTTTCGCCTGATGGATGTCCGCCCGCTCGCGGAGGTACTGCCACAGCCTCACGCGTGCGATCGCGGCTTTGCGCCGTGCTTCTTCGTTCTTCAGCGCGTCCGCGTTTGCCTCGAGGTACAGCAGAGCACCGAACAGCTCCTCGTCAGCTGGCATCCGGCCGACGTTCTCGTCCTCGGCGTCTTCGTGCAACTGGCGCAACTCACTGATGACAGCCGCAGCATCGAGACTTCCGATCCGGACAGGTGGCTTGAGCAGCGGCTTTGTGGGAGCAGCCGACTTCCGAGCGAGACGTGCCATGGCGACGAGTATGCCAATCCAGGGTGATTCACATTCTGTGAATCGGTCAATCTGCCGACTTTCAGTGCTGGCGTCCATTGTCGGACGACGGCGAAGAGTTCAGTAGCGCACCAAACAGTTCAGTCGACGGTTCACCCGGCGCGCCTGATCGTTCAATCCGCAGGTCACAGACTCGCGGCCAGCGACCGGAGGCTCCCGACGACCGCCGCACTGAACAGTTGGGTGGTGCGGAGCCGCGTTCCGGAGCTGCGCACGAGAGAGTTCAGTGCGCAGGTCAGGGGCTCGGGAGCTGAACGATCGCCTGCCGTTCAACAGTCCATGCGCACGGTACGGAGGTCTGATCCGTCTCTGCGAAGTTGAGGCAGTCCCGGTCTTCAGGAGCCACCATCTCCGGACCGAGGAACCAGCGGGCCAACCGCCAGCGCCGGGGCAGCAGGGGCGGCCGGCCCACCGGCTTCGACAAGACGATCTACAAGAGGAGGAACGAAGTTGAGTGAACGATCAATGCCCTGAAGAACTTCCGGGCTGTGGCCACCAGGTTCGACAAGCGTGCCTACGTCTTCCACCGCACCGTCACCGTCGCTTCGATCAGACTCTGGCTCCGCTTGTGACCAGCCGAAGGGGCCTAGACGCCGGTCCGTCCGTCGACGAGCTCTCGCACGATGTCGAGATGCCCGTTGTGTCGGGAGATCTCTTCGATGAGGTGGAGGATCACCCAGCGGAGGTCCACGTGGCGGCCGTCGCTGATGGGGCGCTTGGCCCTTGAGTTCAAGTCGTGGTCGGACAGCAGGCGACGGTAGTGGTCGCTCTGCTCCTCATATTCGGCGAGAAGCTGGGGCAACGGGATGTCGACGGCTGTCCGCATCTCGGGGTCGGGGTCGTCGTCACTCGCCTGCGTGAGCGGACCCGCTGGTTCCTCCCCCAGGAACATCACTTGGACCCAGTGGTACTCGACCCACCGCAGATGGCTGATCAGCCCGCACAGGGTCATCAGCGGTGAGTTCGGAAGCGGGGCCCTGCGGGCGTCTTCCGCGGACACGGCCTCGCACTTGGCTCGCGCCGTGTCACGGGCGTAGTCCAAGAAGGTGATCAGCTGCGTGCGCTCGTCCCAGGTGGGAGGCGTATCGGTTCGTTGCGTCATCGCGGGGAGTCTCCCGCAGGTCGCAGGGGCGGTCGAGTGATTAATGAGCGGGACCCCGTCGAGTACTGCCTCATCCGCCTTGGGCACGCCGGCCCGGCAAGATCCGCCGGACAGACCCTAGTCTTGACGGCGTACCGCCACTGCCCTACCGATCTTGTTGAGGCTGTTCTCGATCTCGGCCAGCACCAAGTTGGTCGCTGCCGCATCTGCTTCGAGGGCGCGCCGTACTGCGGGCTTGCTGAGACCGCGGGCCGCTTGGCGTAGGAGCGCCAGCGTCTCGTTCAGCCGTTGCAGGTCGTCTGATTGTGCAGGGGGCCCATTGGAATCACTGGCCTGTGCGTCCGACTCCCCAATTGGGGAGTCGGAAGTGCCGCCGATCGTGGTGATGTTGTGTACCAGCCCCTCGGAGCTGTTCACGACACCTGAGGGGGCGTGCACGCCAGCGGCTGCTGCGGCAGGCTCAGTGGCGGCCGGTTCAAGGGTGGACGGCGGAGAGAGGACGCCCCGCACCAGCTGGCTGATCTCGGCCGGACTTGAGTCAGGCGTAAGGGGAGGAAGCCGACGGGTCACGTCCGCCAGCAGGCTCGCTGTCACCCGCTTGCCCGTGCGGGCCACAGCGTCATAGACCGCGACGGCCGCCCTGTCGCCAGCCGCGTTCTTGATGTCCACCAGCTTCCGCACCTGGGACTCACGCGGGTGCCAGCCCAGCTGCGACAACGCCTCACCGATGCGCCATTCGTCCCGCAGCCGATACACCTGGGACTCAGAAATCTCCCAGTTCACCCATACGAACTCGGCGAAATTGGCGTGCCCCTCATTGCGGTGAAGGTTGCCAGTCGCCATCGTTTCGAGGCTCTTGCCAGCGATCCAGAACGCCTTGTGGAGGTTGTCCATGCCTGCCTTGCAGGCGTTGAGGGTGTCCTCTTCTTCCGGGGAGAGCACGCCCTCGCCTGCTGGCGGGCGGGGCGCGGGGATGGACTCGAGGGTCGTGCCGACGGGTGCCTTCACGACGACGGTCGCCTCCTGGAACACTGCGGGCAGACGACCGCCCAACAGGCCCTTCGACCGTACTGAGTTGTCGGTGGGGTCGTCGTCGAACGCGCCGGTCATCAAGCGCCCTTCCTGCAGTATGCGTCGACTTCCAAGTTGAGCCGGTCCATCTCCTCGGCCAGTGGCTTGATGGACTCCGGCACGACATCAGCTCGCTGGGCTCGTCCCGCCGCAACGTCGTAGCTCTTGGCGCTGGTGGGAAGCAGGGCTGCGTACTCGCCGAACGTCAGGCCCTTCTTGCGGGCGTTGCGGGCCGGCATCTCGCGGTATCCGACAACCGTCGACAGCATCGGGGTGTTCGGGCCGAGCACTTCGACCACGTCTTGCCGTACCTCTTCGTGCAGCTGGGTGGCGCTCGGGTTGGACCCGTACAGGCAGGCCCCCGCGACCTGGAGCCAGGGGTTTACTTGGCTGCGCACCAGCTTGTAGTTGCGTGCAATACGCCGCATGCCGCGGATGGACGTGTCGTCGGAGCGCGTGGGCACGAACAGCCACCGGGCAGCGGCAAGGGCGAGCTGCTCCAGGGCGTCTTGCTCCGGCGCGCTGTCCAGCACGATTCGGTCGTACCAGGGAGCGATCGGAGCGATCGCGCCGGCCAACGAGGCGACGACGGAGACACCTTCGACCGGTATGCGCGCGGTCAGCAGGGTCAGCAGTTCACCGACGGCTTCGCCGCCTGGAACCACGTCGAGGTTGGGGCGCACCTCCCGGACCGGCAGGAGGGGAATGCGCTCCTGCACCGCTCGCAAGAGACCCTCGCCGTTGAGTACGGAGGGTCCCTCAGGGAGCAGTCCCCTACCGAACCGCTCGATTCCCAGGTCGTCGTCGTCTTGGCTGGTGACACAGACCAGGAGAGTCCGCTCGCCCCGGGCCGCATGCCAGGCGGCTTTATGGGCAGCGATGGTGCTCTTGCCGACACCGCCCTTGCCCGTGCCGATCACGACGGAGTTCTCGTGCGGTTCGACGTTCACCGCATCGCTCAGCACCGGAAGCGGCCTCCTCGTACGCACCGGCCGCGCACTCGGGTGAGGCACGGCAATCGGCATCCTGACACACCCGATCCCTTGGAATCTCTGGGTTGTCGGCTCGACTCCCCAATTGGGGAGTCCTCACCGCCGGCCACCGGGACAATGGGACGCCGGTTGCCCAAGGCTGATACCTGCACCTACATCAAGATCAATTCTGCAAAGGGGGCCAGCCACAACTGGCTGCTACGAAGGGGTAGATGATCCTATTCGTTGACGATCAGACCCGATGCTTTGCCGATCTGCTGCTTCGCGATGCTGCCCATGAGAGTGTGAAGCTCGTTCGGAAGGGATGCTCTGGAGGGGGGCAGCAACACGTGGCCGCGGCACCGCAGCTGACACGGATGCACCGGGTTCTCATCGGCGTGATCGTGACCGGCGCGGTCATCATCGCCGGGATCGGCTTCGCGGGTTCGTACGCGGCCGTCCGCGAACTGGCGGTGAAGAAGGGCTTCGGGGACTTTTCCTACGTCTTCCCGATCGGTATCGACGCGGGCATCTGTGTCCTACTTGCCCTGGACCTGCTGCTCACCTGGATCCGGATCCCCTTCCCCCTGCTACGGCAGACCGCCTGGCTGCTCACCGCCGCCACCATCGCCTTCAACGGCGCGGCCGCCTGGCCCGACCCCCTCGGCGTCGGCATGCACGCCGTCATTCCCATACTCTTCGTCGTCGCTGTCGAAGCAGCCCGCCATGCGATCGGCCGCATCGCCGACATCACCGCCGACCGCCACATGGAAGGCGTCCGCCTCACCCGCTGGCTCCTCTCCCCAGTCCCGACCTTCCTGCTGTGGCGCCGCATGAAGCTGTGGGAACTGCGCTCCTACGAGCAGGTCATCAAGCTGGAACAGGAGCGCCTCGTCTACCAGGCGAGCCTCCGCTCCCGTTTCGGCCGCGCCTGGCGCCGCAAGGCCCCGGTGGAGTCGCTGATGCCGCTCCGCCTGGCCCGATACGGCGTCCCCTTGGCCGAGACGGCCCCCGCCGGGCTGGCCGCCGCCGGCATTGACGAGCCGCCGCTTCAGTTCACCGTCGAGCGGACCCCGGTTCCGGCCCAGCGGCAGAGCCCCGAACTCGAGGCCGCCGTCGACCAGGAAAAGGAGCTGGCGCAGGTCGGCGGCGCAGAGCCCCGCTTGGGAGAGCAGCCGCGAACCGCACACCCGGAGCAGCCGCACGACGTTGGAGACGAAGGGAACGCCCAACACCTCGCCGACGCCTATCAGGACTGGATGGCCGCCTTCGGATTCGAGCCCACGAGCGCGCAGTTCGCTCTGTGGCTCCAAGACCAGTACGGCATCGCCACCGCGGCCGGCGGGCCACTGTCCGAAGAGCAACTCGAACCCCTGATGCGGCTCCTCAAGCAGCGCCACACGCCCTCAGCTGAGAACGGGACCGAACCCCACCAAGCCCCGCACGACGCGGACGACGGATGGGGTGACTACTTCTACAACGCCTGGCTCGCGTACGCGCAGGAGCACGGGGCCTACCCCGATGCCGCCGCCCTCGCCACGTACGTCTACGAGCGGGACCAGATCACCGGCGCCAACGGCCAGCCCATCACGGGCGAAGACCTGGAGTACTTCGTCTCCACCTTCCGGCAGCGTGAGTTCGACGAGACGGAGCCGCCCGCCGACGAGGAAGCCGCCGAGCCCACCGCACAGGCGCCTTTCGCCGGTCCCTTCCCGAACGAGGACGAGCCTGAGGAGACCCCGGCCGGCGCGGGCGCGCTCCCCGCCAAGGACAACCGCAGTCCCAGGGTGAGCGCCGCCATCGACGACCCGCCGGGCGCGGACGCGACCGGGGAGCCCGCCGCGCTCACCACCGTCGACCGCTACTACCTCGCCTGGACGGAGTACCAGACCGAGCACGGCGAGGAACCCAGGGCCGAGCAGCTCTCCGCCTACCTTGCAAGCAAGAAGGGCATGACCGGCCGCGGCGGAAAGCCGGTCAGCCCGTCCACCCTGCGCCGCTACCTCTTGCCGTTCCGGGTCTACAAGATCTGGGCCGAGCAGCGAGTGCGCAACGAAACCCCGTCGCCCGAAGCCACTGCGCAGGAATGCGCAACGCACGGGATCACCGCGCAGCACAACAAGCCCCTCACTACCGACTACATCGCCGACCAGGCCGTCGACTTCGAGCGGCGCTGGCAGGCACTGACCCGCCACCACGCGCAGTCACAGCATTGAGAAAGCGCGTCCTGCTCGCCACTGCGCACCAGCAATCCAGAGAGCACCAACCGGCTGCGCAATCAAGAGAACCGCAGGTCAGTCCAGCATTGCGCAGACGTGACGCCCATTGCGCAGCCAGTGCGCACAGCGGTCTGCGCACTGCGTACCGCTCGCCCCGTCACCGAGCCAGGAGTCTCAATGGAGAAGTCAAGCTAGTTGGCCGCAAGGGCGCAGGCTCCGCCAACAACACGGTCGGCATCGCTGCCCTATTGAGCCCCCAAAGCCGTTGGGTGGAGTTCCTCTGCGCGGAGAGCTGATCTGGCGAAACGCTGATCGGGGGTGTGGACTGAGGTCAACTGCGAGTCAGAGCCCTCAGCTTGCCGCTGATGTCCCGTTGGAATGAGCTCTGCATGTCTTCGTACGTGGTGGTCGAATACCAGTACCCCTCCACGAAGAGCGGATGGCCGGACGCTGTGAGCCGGCAGGGGATGTCACCCTTCTCCAAGTCGGCAAGGAACACGTCCGCCTTCACGACGGCCGCTTCGTACTCACTCCGTAGTTCGGCGTCCCGGTAGGTCGTCACGCGGAACAGCACGGCGTAGCGCTTGTTCAGTCCGATGTCGAGGATTTTCCTGAGCCGCTTGGCGGGGTCCTTCTCGGCGCCCTTGTACGGCTCGTAGCCGTATTGGCTGGTCACCTCGAAGTGATTGGTGCCCAGCGGACCCTGCGGGCCGGTGATCCACATGCCGCGGATGAGCCAGCCTGGCGCCACTGCGAACCTGCCCAACCTCCAGCCGGGATTGTCGGCGATCCGCTCCGGGGCGTCGGCCTCGCTCGCCAGCGCTATGTCGACATTGCCCCCTTGGCTGGGGCTGTTGTAGCTGTCCAGGACAAGGGACTTGTGGTCGAAGTAGTGGAACTCCGGCTGCGGGTCCAGCACTCTGTCGCACGAGTCCTTGCCGGGGTTCTCCTTGGGCACGTGCGAAGCAGCGGCGGCGAGAGCCGCACGCCGCTGCTCAAAGCGCGGCCGGTACTCCTTGAGAATCGCCTTCAGGGCCTTGTCCGTGCGCTCCTCCTCACTCTCGCCGCCCCCGCCGCAGCCGGACAGCAGCATCGCGACCACGACCGCCGACATGCCCAGGGCGGCGCCCTTCCCCATCCTCGTGCGCATCGGAGCCCTTCCCCTTGATGTCACCGCCCGCAAGCGTGCCCGACACTGGCTTCCCTGACACCGGGATGGGGGAATCGGCCGGTCACGGGGCGGACTCGCAACGAAAATCCACCTGCCAAGCGGCGGCGGCTGTCGTCCGCTGGCCGCCCTGATCACGGCGGGACAGTGGGGCGACGCCCCTCAGCTCATCCCGGTCATGGACCGCATCCGTGGCTCCAGCCCTGCTCAGGGGCCTCACTCTCGCTAAGTAGCTGTTGTCTTTCCGATCTTGAGAGATGCGCGTCGAACGGGAGTCCCGATTAGGTGGTCCTGGGTGCTTGGGGGCGCGTTCGCATCCCGCGGATCCGGGGTGACCCCCGTGCCGACGGTGTTGCCGCCGTCCGGAGCCAGCACCGTGTTGACCCGCCTGCGGGCGATCGCCCACTCCTGCCATTCCAGCTCGGCCGCGGCCAGCTCGGCCTGGATACGGCAGCCTCCTCACGCAGCCCGTCGACTCGACGGCGAGCGGCGAACTCGTACTGTTTCCAGTAGCCCGACCCCGACGGCATTCGAGGCCTCCCGGCGAGCGACAACACAACAGGCCACAGCTCCCACGGAATCACCGACCCCAAGCTTGACCAGCTGAAACGCCGTCCTCAAGTTCGGCAAGCCAACAGCCACCCACCCTTACCGCTTCAGGGGCGGCGGCGCCGTGCTGCTTCTGACCACCAGGCGGGTGGGAACGATGTCCGTGCCGGATCGGGGGACGTCGTGTTCGTGGATCTGCCGCAAGACCTCCTGGGCACTTTTCCGGCCCACCTCGGCGAAGTCCTGGTGGACGGTGGTCAGGGGCGGGGCGAAGTGGGCGGCATCGGGGAGGTCGTCGAAGCCGACCACGCTGATGTCGCCGGGGACGGCCTTGCCTCGTTCTTGGAAGGCGTGCAGGAGACCGAGTGCCATCTGGTCGTTGGAGGCAAACACCGCGGTGCAGTCCGGCTCTTGTGCGAGTTCGAGGCCGGCCGCGTAGCCCGATTCGGCGGTCCAGTCGCCGTGCAGGGGCGGTGGCACAGGCCGTCCGGCTTCCTCGAGCACGGTCTGCCATGTCTGGGCTCGGCGCTGGCTTGCGTACGACGTCTCCGGACCGGTCACGTGCCAGACGGTCTCATGTCCGAGTTCCAGCAGGTGGCTGATGGCCTCTCGGGTGCCGCCGGCCTGGTCGGTATCGACCACGCGATAGCGGTCTCCGGCGTCGGAGTCCACGACGACCACGCGCACGCCGGGCGGCAGCTTCACGGTTCCCGCGTCAAGCAGGTGGACCTCGATGAAGACGATGACTGCGTCGACGGCCAGTTCGCCCATCCGGGTGAAGGCGCCCAGCACACTGTCCTGGGTCGGAATATCGACGGGGATCACCGTGATCGCGTATCCCTCGGCCGCGGCCTGGGCCGCGATCGCTTGCACGGTGTCGCTGTGGCCGGTGGCGGAGAGGCTGTGGAGGATCACGCCGATGGTCTTGAACTGCCCGTACCTGAGGGCGCGCGCGGCACTGTTGGGCCGGTAGCCCAGTTCCCGCATCGCAGCCTGCACCCGCTCCCGGGTCGAACCGATCACGCTGGGATGGCCGTTGGCCACCCTGGACACGGTCTGACGTGAAACGCCGGCAAGCGCGGCGACGTCGGCCCTCGTGACGTGCTGCCTGTGGCGCCCGCCCGGTACGGCCGAACCGACTTGCTGTGCGCCCACCGCAGGACCAGGATCCTGCTGTCCCAGCTCACTCAGGTCCATCGAGCCTTCGCTCCTGTCTGTCCACTCGTCGCCGTCCGCTGAAGGCTCGGGCGGAAGTTTTAACGTGCGAGAAACCTTGACCTCCCACTGTGACGGGTGCCACGCTACCGCATCATGTTCACGTGACCAACCGTCTGCGGGCTGAATGGTCACGTGAACAAGGTTCGGATCGGTGCGCTGAGCCGGACTCGATGTTCACGTGACCACGCAGTGTGGTCAGCGTTCGCGCAGCAAGGAGTGAAGCGGTGGTCGCAGCACCACAGGCAGGGGTTCTAGGTGCCAGGAGGCCATCGGCCTCGAGACGGCGGTCATGGGTCGGCTGGCGGTTCGTCGGGCCGTTCGTGGCGGTGTTTGCGCTGGTCTTCCTCGCACCGATCGGCTACTCGATCTACCTGAGCCTGTTCCGTACCCGGCTGATCGGCGGAACGGCCTTCGTCGGTGCCGACAACTACACCGAGGTGCTGGGGGACGCGCAGTTCTGGTCCGCCTTCGGGCGGGTGGCGGTCTTCCTGGCCGTGCAGGTCCCGATCATGTTGCTCCTCGCGCTTCTGCTGGCCCTGGCGATCGACAGCGGCCGCCTGTACGGGGCGGGCTTCTTCCGGATCTCGGTGTTCCTGCCTTACGCGGTGCCGGCCGTCGTCGCAACGCTGATGTGGGGCTTCATGTACGGAACCCGGTTCGGCCTGGTCGGCAACATCAATGAGGCGTTCGGGATCTCGCTTCCCGACCCGCTGTCGCCCGATCTGGTCCTCGCGTCGATCGGCAACATCGTGACCTGGCAGTTCGTGGGCTACAACATGCTGATCCTCTACTCGGCGCTGAGGGTGGTCGATCCGGCGCTGTACGAGGCCGCGGAGATGGACGGGGCCGGGCAGCTGCGGATCATCTGGGCGATCAAGCTCCCGGCGCTGCGCGGGGCTCTGTCGATCGCGACGATCTTCTCGATCATCGGCAGTTTCCAGCTGTTCAACGAGCCGAGCGTCCTCAAGAGCCTGGCGCCGAATGCGATCACGTCCTACTTCACGCCAAACCTCTACGCCTACTCGCTGTCGTTTGCCGGACAGAAGTTCAACTACTCGGCCACGGTCGCCATCGTCATGGGTGTGATCACGATGATCATCGCCTACGCCGTCCAGCTGCGCGGCCTGCGGAAGGAATCCTGATCATGGCGACCACGACTCCCCGCGTCGGGCACAAGCCGCGCACGGCACGGCACGCGGGTGCCTCTTCGGGCCCGCTGGTGGTCCGCCCCGCCCGGCGCGCCTCCCGCCGGAAGAGGCGCAGCGCCACGCTGACCGCCCTGACGGTGATCATGCTGGTGTACACGTTGCTGCCGCTGGCGTGGCTGGCGATCAACGCGACCAAGACGCAGAAGGGGCTGTTCGACTCCTTCGGCCTGTGGCTGGATGGCGACTTCGCCCTGTTCGGCAATATCGCCGACACCTTCAGCTACAACGACGGGATCTTCACCCGCTGGCTGCTCAACACCGTGCTGTATGTGGTGGTCGGGGCGGGCGGCGCTACGTTCCTCGCGACGCTCGCCGGATACGGGCTGGCCAAGTTCGACTTCCCCGGCAAGAAGGCTGTGTTCGCGACTGTCATCGGAGCGGTCGCGGTGCCCGGTACCGCACTGGCGGTTCCCACCTTCCTGATGTTCTCCGAGATGGGGCTGACCAACACCCCGTGGGCGATCATCATCCCGTCGCTGGTCTCGCCGTTCGGCCTCTACCTGATGTGGACCTTCGCCACCGACGCCGTCCCGAAAGAGATCCTGGAGTCGGCGCGCGTCGATGGCGCCGGCGAGTTCCGCACGTTCTTCCGGATCAGCATGCCGATGCTGGCGCCGGGAATCGTCACCGTTCTTCTCTTCAACGTGGTCGCGACCTGGAACAACTACTTCCTGCCGCTGATCATGCTGAAGGATCCCGACTGGTACCCGCTGACCCTCGGCCTGAACAGCTGGAACGCCCAGGCTTCCACCGTGGGTGGCGAAGCGGTCTTCAATCTCGTGATCACTGGATCACTGCTCACCATCGTCCCGCTGATCGTGGCGTTCCTGCTGCTCCAGCGGTACTGGCAGTCCGGCCTGTCCGCCGGAAGCGTCAAGGGCTGATCTGCGCCCGCCGACTGCAACCCCTCCCAGATACACCGCACGAAAGGGAACACCCCATGACGAGAACCCGTCGTCGCGTCCTGCTGCTGGGCGCCGCGGCCCTGTCGGTGGCACTCACCGCCACTGCCTGCAGCTCCTCCGGCACCGAGGACTCGGGCAGCGCCAAGCCTGCGTCCAACGCCGACATCCAGGCCGCCCTGAACGCCGGGGGCGAGATCACGGTCTGGGCCTGGGACCCGACGCTGAAGAAGGTCGTCAGCGATTTCGAGGCCAAGTACCCCAAGGTCAAGGTCAACCTGGTCAATGCCGGTACCAACAACGAGCAGTACACCGCGCTGCAGAACGCGGTCAAGGCCGGATCGGGTGTCCCCGACGTCGCCATGATCGAGTACTACGCCCTGTCGCAGTTCTCGCTCGCCAAGTCCCTCACCGACCTCAGCGCCCTGGGTGCGGACAAGCTCAAGGGCACCTTCTCTCCTGGCCCGTGGAGCGCCGTCCACGCCGGCACCGAGGGTATCTACGCCCTGCCGATGGACTCCGGCCCGATGGCCTTGTTCTACAACAAGGAGGTCTTCGACAAGTACAAGATCAAGGTGCCGGCCACCTGGGAGGAGTACATCGCCGCGGCCAAGAAGCTGCACAAGGCGGACCCCAAGGCGTATCTCACCGCCGACACCGGCGACGCCGGCTTCACCACCAGCATGATCTGGCAGGCCGGCGGAAGGCCGTACACCGTGAACGGCACCCAGGTCGGTGTGAACTTCGACGACGCCGGGACCAAGAAGTTCACCACCGCCTGGCAGCAGCTCATCAGCGACAAGCTGCTCGCGCCGGTCTCCCCCTGGAGCGATGCGTGGTACAAGGGCCTCGGCGACGGCACGATCGCCTCCCTCGTCACCGGCGCGTGGATGCCCGCGCCCCTCGCATCGGGCGTCAAGGCCGGCGCCGGCAAGTGGCGTGTGGCGCCCATGCCGCAGTGGAACAGCGGGGAGGACGTCACCGCCGAGAACGGCGGCAGCTCGCTGGCCGTCACGCAGGCCAGCACCAAGAAGAAGCTCGCCTACGCCTTCCTCAAGTACGCCACCGTCGACGAGGGCGCACAGACCCGCGTCGACGCCGGGACGTTCCCCTCCACCACCAAGCAGCTGAACTCCGTGGAGTTCCTGAACAAGAAGGACCCGTACTTCGGCGGCCAGAGGATCAACGAGGTGCTCGCCGAGTCGGCCGACGACGTCCTCGTCGGATGGTCCTACCTGCCCTTCCAGGTCTACGCCAACAGCATCTTCAACGACACCGTCGGCAAGGCCTACGTCAGCGACACCACCCTGCAGGACGGCCTCAAAGCCTGGCAGGACGCCTCCCGCAAGTACGGCCAGGAACAAGGCTTCACCGTCAAGTAACACGCCCCCAGCCCGTGTCCCGCCCGCCTGTTGGCGGGACAGCAGGACCGTCCAACGGCACTTCGTCGCACCTCCACCCTGAGGGCACGAGGCCGCACGACCGGCCGCCACCGGCCGCCGCTGACGACGACCTCAGCGACCCGCCCCCACCATCGCCCCGCCGGCCACCTGACAGGCCGGCGGGGTCCCACCCCGGGCTCACCAAGCCACACGCGGCCTTCCTCCCCCATGCCCTGAGCCGCCCGTACCCGAAGGAGCAACCCGGATGCACGGAAGCTCGCCCAGCATCCTGCCCAGGCCACCGCCCGCGCGGATTCGGGCACCGGTGGTCGCGATCACCGCGGTCGGCCGCGCAGCCGCCAACAGCATCCCGTGCCCGCCGCCCCGAGCAAGGACACTCAGCGGGCGGTGACAACGCCGTAGCGGGCCCCACCCGCAGTGGCCCCTTCTCCACAACAAAGGCCGTGCCCGCCAGCCCAAAGCGAGCACGTCAACTCAGCCGACCCCACGTTCCCCGGCTGCCCGGCGCCCATCACCACCTCGCGCCGTGCCCTCTCCGGAACACACCCGGGCGCCACCACCGCATCACAACCGCCCACCGCGGCAGATCGCTTCGTGGCGCCCAAGGCGGCAACGACCGCCTGCACAGAGCCGCATGCAGAAAAGGAACACGACATGCCCAACTCCCAACGCACCCGACCCAGTCCTCACTCAGCCGTACTCCCCCCCGCCCGTACCCGCTTCCTCCGCCGCGCGCTGGCCTGCCTCGCGGCCGCACTGATCGCCGCGCCGATCACCATGCTGTCCACCGCGTCGCCGGCGGCTGCGGAAACCAACCCGACGGACGCCAGCAAGTTCCAGGGCGTGAACTGGGCCAGGCCGGATGACAACTATGTCCACGGCGCCGTCGTCCCCGAGGGGCTGAACAGCTCCGACAGCTACGACACCGTCAAAGCCAAGGCCAACTCCATCCTCGGCGGATTCCAGAGCACGCTCGGCGCCAACACCGTCCGGCTGCCGGTCAACACCCACTCCGTCCCCGGCACGACGTGGGGCGACAAGTACACCGGCGCCATCGACGCCGCAACCGCCAAGGGCTTCAAGGTCATCCTCTCCTACTGGGAGGACGATGCGGCCCAGAGCGGCAGGATCACCAATATGGCCGCCTTCAACTCGATGTGGGACGCGGTCATCGGTAAGTACGGCTCCAACAGCCTGGTCTACTTCGAGCCGATGAACGAGCCCAACGGCTACAGCGCCACCGACTGGGCGAACCTCGCCGCCAAGTGGATCACCGACCGCCCCTCGGTCCCCAAGAACCGGATCATCGTGAGCGGACCCGGCTCGAACGACTACGTCACGACCGTGTGCGCCGACTCCCGCCTCGACGGGACCTACCTCTCGCTCCACCACTACGCCTTCGGTAAGTCGGAGAAGACCTACAGCGAATGGGTCACCGACTTCAAGAGCAAGGTCGGCACCTGCGGCACGCGTACCATCCTGGACGAGTTCGGCGCGCCGATGGACAAGGGCATACGGCCGGTGGTCGTGGAGGCTGGCAAGGACTACAACGACGCCGCCAGCACCGACAACTACGTCCGGTACCTGCGCGCCGACACCGACAGCGTGCGCTCTCTCGGCATGGGCGCGGTCTACTGGCCGGCCCTCGGCGGCAAACACAATGAACACCCCGACTACGACTGGTACTCCCTGTTCGACCTCAAGGGCAGCGGCACCAACCTGGTGCTGGGCGTTCGCAACATCAGCGGCATCGACCGCCTGAAGTACGCCTGGGGCAGCGACCCCGGCTCGCACACGAGCATCCTGCGCAACGTCGGCAGCGACGGCTGCCTCGACGTCCCCCTCGGCCAAAACGACGTCCAGGTCCAGGTCTGGGCCCAGTGCTGGGGCGGCGACAACCAGCAGTGGACCCGGACGCCCTCCGGGCAGATCACCGTCTACGGCGGCACCAAGTGCCTGGACGCCTACCGCGAAGGCGCGACCAACGGCACCGAAGTCGGCACCTACGACTGCAACGGGCAGGACAACCAGAAGTGGAGGTTCTACTCCGACGGCACGATCCGCTCGGTGAAGTCCGGTCTGTGCCTGGACAGGGACCTGGCCACCTCCAAGGTCCAGCTCTGGGAATGCTGGGGCGGCAACAACCAGAAGTGGCAGACCAGCTGAGAGGCAGCCCCCCGCCTGACACACCCGCAGGCCGGTCGCGGACGTCAAGAGCCGCGACCGGCCTCCCCTCCGGGGCGCTCCCCTCCGGGGCCGAGCAGCGCCCCGGTCCATCCACGGTCCCATCCGTACCCCGAACACCTCCCGACCACGAAGCGAGGAAAGCTGTGCCCCTTGACGATCTGACCGCCTTTCACCCCGGCTTTGCCTGGGGGGCGGCCACCTCCGCCTACCAGATCGAAGGCGCGGTCGCCGAGGACGGCCGAGCACCATCCATCTGGGACACCTTCTGCAAGCAGCCCGGCACCGTCGCCGGCGGGGACACCGGCGACATTGCCTGCGACCACTACCGCCGGTGGCCCGACGACGTGGCGTTGATGAAGGCCCTCGGCCTCAAC
Organism: Streptomyces sp. NPDC127197; assembly: GCF_042672405.1. NCBI lineage: Bacteria > Bacillati > Actinomycetota > Actinomycetes > Kitasatosporales > Streptomycetaceae > Streptomyces > Streptomyces sp. NPDC127197. The sequence continues at coordinate 15,601 of NZ_JBHXVG010000057.1, forward strand.
GCCTACCGATTCTCCATCGCCTGGCCCCGCGTCATGCCGGACGGGGACAGCCGCGTGAACCCGGCAGGGCTGGCCTTCTACGACCGACTGGTCGATGCACTGCTGGAGGCGGGCCTTGCTCCTCATGCCACCCTTTACCACTGGGACCTGCCGCAGGCCCTCGAGGACCGCGGCGGCTGGCCCGCCCGCGACACCGCCCTGCGATTCGCCGAATATGCCACCGTCGTGGCCGACCGGCTCGGTGACCGGATCACCAACTGGGCGACGCTGAACGAGCCTTACTGCTCCGCATGGCTCGGCCACCTCCAGGGGGTCATGGCGCCGGGCCGTACCGACCTGACCGCCGCCGTGCGCGCCTCACACCACCTGCTGCTCGCCCACGGGCTCGGCGTCGAGGCCCTCCGGTCCACCGCCTCACAAGCGCGGGTCGGCATCGTCAACATCCTCACGCAGTCCGAGCCCGCGAGCGACCGGCCCGAGGACATCGCCGCCGCCCGCCGCGACGACGGGCACAACAACCGCTGGTGGCTCGATCCCATCCACGGCCGCGGTTACCCGGCCGACATGGTCGAGGTGTACGGGACCGAACCACCCGCCAAACCCGGTGACCTGGAGACGATCGCCGCGCCGCTGGACTGGCTCGGCGTCAACTACTACAAGCGGTCAGTCACCGTCGACGATCCGCAGGGGCCCGCACCGTTCGCCCGTCCCGTCACACCGCCGGGCACACCCCGTACCGGGATGGACTGGGAGGTCCACCCGGATCGGCTGGAACACCTGCTCGTCCGGGTCACCGAGGACTACGCGCCGCGATCGATCCTCGTCACCGAGAACGGCTCCGCTTTCCCCGACCGTGCAGCGCCCGACGGCAGCGTGCACGACGTCGAGCGCATCGCCTTCCTGGAGTCCCACCTGGCAGCCTGCGCGCGGGCTGCCCGCCGCGGCGTCCCGCTCGACGGCTACTTCGCCTGGTCCCTGCTGGACAACTTCGAATGGGCCTACGGCTACTCCCAGCGGTTCGGCATCGTCCACGTCGACTACGAGACCCAGACACGCACCATCAAGGACAGCGGCCACCGCTACGCCGAGATCATCCGCGCACACGGGCGCACCACACAACACGCAGCTTCCGTCGCGATTCCCACCCCCGAGAAGAGAACCTCGGAGGAGCGGCGCAGTAACTGAAGACCCTCGTCACCAGGGGACTGTCTGACGCTTACATGTCCCGGGCCGACAGGACGCGGCGAAGCGGTGCATGGATGCCGCCGAGGCCGAGGCTCTTGGTAGCTGTTGTTTTTCGATCTTGAGAGAAGCCCGTCGGGCGGGAGTCCCGATTGGGTGGTCGCGGGATGCTTGGCGCATACGGGTGGGGCCTCCTGAACAGCTCGTTGGTATCGAATCACCGAGCAGCAGGAGGCTCTGATGCAGCAGTCTTCCGTGCCGATGGCCGGGCGGTCCAGCTCGGTCACCTGGGAGTGTGACTGTCTGGCTCACCGGTTCGGAAACGCCGCCGACAACGGGTCCCGGCAGCCGCGTTATCCGACGGACATGACGGACCGGGAGTGGACGGCTGTCCGGCCGTTGCTGCCGGTGCCGGGCTGGCTGCGCGGTCGCGGCGGCCGGCCGGAGGCGTACTGCCACCAGGCCGTACTTGATGCGATCCGCTACCTGGTGGACAACGGCATCAAGTGGCGGGCGATGCCTGCTGACTTCCCGCCGTGGGACCGGGTGTACGCATTCTTCCGCCGCTGGCGCGACCACGGTCTGGTCAGGGAGTTCCACGACCGGCTGCGCGCCAGGGCCCGCCTGATGGTGGGCCGCGACGCGGAGCCGAGCGCAGGCGTGATCGATTCGCAGTCGGTCAAGGCGGACGCGGTGGTCGGGGCGGACAGTCGGGGCTTCGACGGCGGCAAGCTGGTCAACGGCCGCAAACGGCACGTCGTGGTCGACACGCTCGGTCTGCTGCTGGGGGTGATGGTCACCGCCGCGGACACCGGCGACCGCACCGCCGCCCGCGTGCTGCTGAAACAGGTAGGCGATGCCCACCACCGCCTCGCCCTCGTCTGGGCCGACGGCGGCTACACCGGCAGCCTCGTCGAGCACTGCCTGGCCGCGTTCGCGCTGGTCCTGGCGATCGTCAAGCGCAGCGACGACATGCGCGGCTTCGTGGTGCTGCCCAAACGGTGGATCGTCGAGCGGTTCTTCGCCCACCTGATGCGCACCCGACGCCTGGCACGCGACTTCGAACGCCGCACCACCAGCGCCGAAGCGATGATCTACTGGTCGATGACCCTGCTCATGACCCGCCACCTGGCCCCGACACGCCCGCAGCCAGCATGAACCGGCCCGGTGCGGGCTCGGCCAGCCAGCCGCGGGCCACCAGGCGTTTCGCCTTCGACCGCAATGCCTCCACACGCGCTGGCACCACGTCCATACCGAACACCGCAGCCATCTCCTGGCAGGTCAGCGGCCCTTGACGGAGGCGGGACCGGTCCGCGAGCGCCTGCAGGATGCGCTGGTAGTCCGCCGACAGCACCGACGAGGCCAGCCCCTCACGCCACACGGGCACCTGCGACTTCGGCTTCGCCGCATCGCGGGGCGTCGGCTGAGCATCCGCATCCCGCGGATCCGGGATGACCTCCGTCCCGGCGGTGTCGCCGCGGTCCGGAGCCAGCACCATATCGACCCGCCTGCGGGCGATCGCCCACTCCTGCCATTCCAGCTCGGCCACGGCCAACTCGGCCTGAATCCGGTCGGCCTCCTCCCGCAGCCCGTCGACCCGACGGCGAGCGGCGAGCTCGTGCTGTTCCAGCAGTCCAACGACCGACGGCATCCGCGACCTCCCGGCAAGCGACGACCCGACAGGCCACGACTCCCACCGAATCACCGACCCTATGCCTGACCAGCGGAAACGCGGCGATCACGTCCGGAAAAACAACAGCTTCTAAGTCGCTCACTCAATTGCCCGCTCCTCGTTCCGCACGGCATGCTCTGAGCCCGAGGACCACCCCGCTGTCCGCTCCGTAAACAGCGACCGCACAAGGCGCGCACATCTCAATCAGCAGCCAGGGCGCCCCAGAGAGCTGGACGGCCACTCCTCGCTAGCCACTACTGGCAGGCCCTGCTCAGCCACATCCGGCCCTCCCGGACCGCCTGACAACTTACGGAGGACCCATGCGCGCCCTGCGCATCGCCCCCGACACCACCGTCACGGAACTCGACCTGCCTGAGGCCGATGCGCACTTAGCGATCCGGGATCACATCGGAACGACCGGCACGGTTGATCAAGGCGTGTACCACCGGCGGGCCCTGCTGCACATCCACGGAGACGGGCGCGCGATGGGGCTCGCGCAGAACATCGCCGCATGGGCCCTGGCGGGTGCCTGGCGAGGCATGGCCCTGTACCCGGTGCACGGGCCGGTCGTCGTCACCGGACGTGCTCAGGACGGGGGAGTGGCCGACCTGGACGACGGCCTGGCCCAGCACGCGCACGCGGTTGCGCAGACCGTCCGGGAAACACTGGGGGAGTGGCGCACACGGCCGCCCGCGTCCAACGAGGCGGCCCTGAGCGAACTGCTCGCCTACGCGGCCCGGGACGTTGCCCCCCAGCCAGTAGTGCGCACGCGCGGCCCTGCGCACTAACGTCTACAGGGCCTTGCGTGTAGGGTCCGCGACTCTGTGAGCACCGCATCCTGCAACAACGCTGGAATCCGGGCGTAGTGAGCAGCAGTGGTGTCGATGGATCTTGAGCAATCAGAGGTTCTCCGAGAGCAGGTCAATGATGTTGAGTCATCAATGGTCCCGGTGAAGTGGGTCTGTACTGCTGGATCGCGTAGAGCGCGTAGAGATCGTGTCCAGAGCCAGATGACGCGGCCGCCGTGGTGATGGTTGGCAGATGGCGATGTACGACGGCAAGCCGGCGCGCCGTCGCCTCTCGCCCCGGTCCCCCTGCCCGGGACGGGAACCGCAGCGGGTACGCCGGCCGGTTCTTGTCCGCGCGGGCGCGGTGGCGAGGACAGGCCACCGAGCTGCCCCCGGACGGTGTCAGGCTTCGAGCTGCCGCAACAGGTTTGCGGAATCCCAGTTGACCCAGTTCTCCGCGATCCGGCCGTCCACCACGCGATCGATGACGATGCCGCTCCAGGACACCTCGCGACCCGTCGGGGCAATCCCCCACAGAGTCCCGGTGTGCCGCCCGGAGGAAATGAACCTGGTCGCCACCAGGTGGCCTTCCGCGCACTGCAGGGAGATCTCGTCGGAGAAGCCCTCGAAGGCTTCTCTGAACTCCTGTACGAAGGAACGCAGTGGGCCCAGGCCCCTGACGTCTTCCAGTTCGACGCTGCCGGGATTCTGGTGGCTCACGAAATCGGCGGCATAGAGGTCGTCGACAGCTGCGAGATCGCCCTCGCTCCACACTCTTCGCAGGGCGTCTCGGGCGATTTCCTTGTTCTTCTCCTCGAGTGACATGGCACCCTCCGTCAGACGGTCGGTACGGGTCCACCTTGCTCGGTGCACAGCCTCCTCACTCCGTACGCGGCAGACGGCCGCGTCGGTCACGTGCTCTCGGATCGCAAGCCCTTGTCCGGAGTGGAGAAGAGCCGGCGTGCCGGCTCGTCGAGCGCCGCGAACCCTTCGACGATCTGGGCGGCCACGCGCCAGTCGCCGTCCTCCGACAGCCTGCGCAAACGCCAGGCGTGGAACGCTTCCCCGGTGTACTCCTCGCTCCGGGCCGCCCCTTCCTCGCGCCCGCGCAGGAAGAAGTGCAACCACGTCCGGGCAGTGAGGGCTCCGGGCCCGTCCTCCCGGACATCAAGTATCTGGAGGATCTCGTGCGACTCGTCGAAGAAGACCGAGCGCGCCTGGAGGAAGTCGCGCAGTCCTGCCTCCCCCTGCCACATGTACCCGCCCACGAATCCGGTCTCGAAGTCCTCGGTGAGGATGCCGGCAAGCATCTCCTCGGGTGAGGCGTGGGCCTGCAGCAAGGTGAAGTACCGCTCGATCGTATCGATGAGGACCGGCTCCAGAGCGGTGTACGCCGTGCGTGTGGACATGCGAACTCCTTTCAGGGGGTGGGCGGCGGCCGGCCGTGCTGCCACTTCAGGAGCATCAGCAGGCCGGCCGCTCCGAGGAAGGCCAGTCCTGCCGTGCCGCGCAGCACGGTTTCGATCGCGGGGCCGTCGGCGGCCGCCGCGGCGGCGGAGCCGCTGACGATCTCCAGCACGGAGGCGGCGACGGCCACGGCCATGGCGCCGAGCAGCACGAGTGAGGTGAGGACCAGGCCCGATGCGGCCCCGCGGCGCCCTTCGGGGACGTACGACTGCGTGGCCACGTTGGTCAGCGCCCATCCGAGGCCGACCCCGATTCCGCAGACGGCGAACACCGCTGTGTACCAGCCCAGCGGCTGCACCCAGGTCAGCGCGAGCAGGGCGGCCCCGCTGGTGAGCATGCCCCCCGCCATCAGCGCTTCCGGCCGCCATCGCTGGGCCAGAGGACCGGACCAGTAACTGGCAAGGCCGGCTCCCCCGGAGAGGGCCAGGAAGACCGCGCCTGCCTCGAGCGGGGACAACCCTCGCGCCTGCTGGAGGTACAGCGCGACCAGGACAGCGATCAGGGCGTAGACGACGTTCGAGAGGGAGCCCGCCGCGGTCACGACGTCGAACGGTGCATTACGGAAGAGCGGAAGATCGATCAAAGGCTCCCGCACCCGCCGCTCCACGGCCACGAACAGCACGAGCAGCGCCGCACCCGCCGACAACAGGACGAGGGTCGGCGCCGAGCCCCATCCCCACCCACGTCCCTGGTCGACACCCAGCATGATGCAGGTCAGCCCTGCTGCGACCGTCACCACACCCGGGATGTCCAGGCTGCGGGAGGCGCTGGTGTCCCGGGTCTCCGGGACGAGGCGCATCAACAGCGCCGCCACCGCGCACAGCGGGACGTTGAGCAGGAACACCGCCCGCCAGCTGACGTGTTCGGCGAAGGCCCCGCCGACGAACGGCCCGAGGGCGGTACCGATCGCGCTGAACGCGAGCACGGTGCTCACCGCCCGGCCCTGGCGGGCATCGGGGAAGTGCGCCGCCACCACCGCCACGGCCACCGGGAAGATCAGCGCTGCCGCGGTGCCCTGCACCACCCGGGCGGAGATCAGCACGGTCGCGTTCGGCGCGGCGGCACACACCGACGACACGACGGCGAAGCCCACCAGCCCGATCACGATGACGCGGCGCCGCCCCCGTACGTCTGCCGCCCGGCCCCCGACGATCATCAGCGCGCCCAGTGCGAGCATGTAGCCGCTGACCAGCCACTGCAGATCCGTCGCAGGTGTGCCGAAGTCACGTCCGATGACGGGAATCATCAGGTTGAGGGCGAACCAGTCCATCTGCACGATGAACATGGAAAGTGCCGCGGCGCCGATCACCGACCGTTCCCGGCGGGAGAATCGGCTCGGCGTCGGCAGCCCCTCGGTGGTACGGGGAGCCACACTTCAGCTTTGCACGGCGTGCGACCACCTGCGATCCGGGCACAAGCCGGCTGGCCCGCCGGTCTGGTACGTCCGGCTATGACCTGCGGTTTCTTGGCGACTGACGGGACTGAGTCAGCATGGAACCAGCACGGGTGCTTCTGCCGTCCGCGCGCGCGGACCGAACGGGTGTGCCGGAGAGGCAGCTATCAGGTGCGCCACGAAGTCGCTGACCATCACTCAACGTACAGGCGGCTCGAAGGGACCGCGCTCAGCTCCGACCGCAAGAGGACTGCACGTTACTGACTGTCGCCAATGCTCATGATCACCTGGATTTGCTCAATCGGTGCTCATGATCCGCCGACAGTGCTCACGGAATCGCGGACCCATTGCGTACCGCCGTGCCCGAGCCGTTGAGGAGCTCGTTGATGAGCTGCGTGGTCTCCGTCTCCAGTGAGCAGTCCAGCGCCCGGTTGATCTGTTGGATGCGGGTGATCGTGACGCTTGGAGGGGGGCTTGTTGGTGTGCGGGGTGGTGGCTGGCCTGGTGTGTTGCTGATTGGTTGAGAGGAGGGGGGAGGGGGCGGGTGGGGTGGTGGGGGTGTGTGAGGTGGGGTTGTGTCTTCTGTGCTGGGTGGGGCCGGGCTCGTTGCAGGTTGCGTCAGCGCCGAGAGGCCTGGTGCGCATTTGTGCTGGTAAGGGCTGTTCTGCCTGTTCGGCGGGTGGTGTTAGCGGCCTTGTGTGGGGTGGTGGTGGATTTCGGTGAGGTGGTCGAGCCGGATGGCCTCGAGTGAGTTTTTGGTGATGCGTTCGGTGCCGTCGGTGCCGTCGGTGATGGCGGTGATGGCGGCTTGGCGGATGAGGCGGGTGAGGCTTCCGGTGCGGCCGGCGGTGCGCTGGTGGAGGTAGGGGGCGTGGCGGGGGAGGGTGCCGGGTTTGTGGTGGGTGAGGTCGAGGTTGTTTTCGGTGTCGGTGATGACGTCGGTGAAGGGGCGGCGGGTGCCGTGGCGGGCGGGGAGGGGGCCGCAGTCGACGAGGGTGGCGCGTCCGGCGAGTTGGGCACCTCTCACGCCGGTGAAGAGGGGTGTGTCGGTGACGTTGATGCCTGCGTAGACGAAGGTCGCGGGCAGGCGTTCGGTGAGGTCTTTGAGTAGGTCGGCGGTTTGGGCGCTGGTGGTGGTGCGGGGGTTGAGGCGGTGGATTTCGTCGATGAGGACGAGTTGGACACCAGCGGCGGTGTAGGTGTGGCAGACGGCGTCGGTGATCTGGGTCTGGGTCATGCGGGTGGTGGTGGGGATGCCGAGGTAGCGGGCGAATTCGGTGATGAGGGTTTTCGCGGTGGCGCCGGGCGGGACGAGGACGTACGCGACGGGCACGGCGGCGTGTGCTGATCCGGGCGGGGGTGGGTTCTTGCGGGTGTGGGCGAGGTGGCAGGCGCGGCCGACGTGGAGGAGGGCGGTGGTTTTCCCGGCGGCGGCGGGTCCGGTGACGATCAGGGAGGGCCGGGCGGTGGCTTGTTGGTGGCGGCCGAGGATCATCAGGGTGCGGACCTGGGTGGCGAGTTGGCTGATGGCGGGGGTGCGGATGGTGACGAACGCGGAGTGGTAGGCGAGGCGTTCGTCCGGGCTGCGGGGCGCCTGGCCGGGCTGGGGTGGGGTGATGGGGTCGGTGGTGGCGAATTGGTGCCAGCCCTGCCAGGTGGTCAGGGGCCAGGACGGCTCGGCCGTACCGCCGCAGCCCGCGCTGGTGGTGGTGTCGGCTGGTGTGCTGCTCAGGTTCTGCGCCGTGGGGTGTGGGCGGGTGTTCACCACTTGTCGGCTTCCTCGTATGCGTCGTAGAGCCCGAATCCGGTGGCCGCGGCGGGCCGGGTGTCGTCGTCGGGGAGGTCGTCGAGGTCGTCGATGCTGTCTTCCTCGTCCCACTGCGTGGGGCTGTCGGCGCTCTGGCCGGCGTCGTGTTCTGGGCGGCGGGCTGTGGGGAGCGGGGCTGCGGTGGTGCGGGCCAGGAGGGCCTGTTCGGCTTTGGTGGCGTGGCCGCTGTGGACGCGGCGCATGAGCTGGTCGAGGGCGTCGGCGAGGTCGGCTTCGTGACGGTCGGCGTCGCCGTGGTTGCCGTGCAGGGCGAGTGTTCTGATGTGCTGCCAGGTGCGGTCGTTGAACGGCTGGTGGACGTGGTCGCGGTGGGTCCACGGAATTTCGGTCAGCTCGCCGTCGGGCAGACGCACCCAGATCTGGCGGACATCGTGGGGGTTGTAGTGGATCTCCCATTTGCCGCCTCGGCCGGCGACCGGGGAGGGCTGGCCGTGGTAGGGGGCGAGCAGGTCGTGGTCGTAGGTGCGGTGGTGGATGCGGATGCCGGAGGCGGTGATGGCCTGCCAGCGCACGGGCAGCAGCTCGAGGTAATCGCTTCGGGTGAGAGGGACGGGGACGTAGCCGGCGACGGCGACCAGCGCTGCCCACATCTGGTTCGGGGTGAGGGCCTTGCGGGGCATCATCGGGTGGCGCAGGCCTTCGTGGGGGCGGTGGTGGTAGTGCACCAGCCACTCATCAAGCAGGTCCTGCAGCTGGCCGACGCTGTAGCAGGCTTCTTGTTCGGCATCGGGGCCGCGGCGGGTGACGTCGGATCCGGTGTAGCCGGGCAGGTGCTGGCAGAACAGCGCGTTGATGGTGCCGAAGGCGCGCTCGACGATGCCTTTGGCGGTGGGAGCGAACGGTGGGGCGGGTTGGACGCTGATGCCGAGGGTCTCGCAGGCGGCGGTGAACGCCCGGGAGACGAAGACCTTGCCCCGGCCGACGACGATCGTCTCGGGCAGGACGACCGGCCGGGCCGCCGCACCGGCCAGGCGTTCGTCCAGCGTGGCAAGCTGCTGGTGGGGCAGCACGGGAGCGTGGTCCATGCGCAGGATGTTCGGCCAGGTCGGGCGGGCGGGGTGCGGGACGGCCATCTCCGCGAGCAGCAGGGCCGCGTCGACGGCTTTGGTCGCGCTGGGGCACAGCACGGCGGCGAGGATGGCGCGAGTGGCGACGTCGACGGCGATGGTGAGCTCGGGCCTGGCGAGGCGGCCGTCGTCGAAGAGGGCGAGGACGTCCAGGCGGGTGGTGTCGACCTGGACCTGCTCGCCGGGCCGCAGCGCCGTGGTGGGGATGAAGGCCCGCCCGTCGAAGCTGGCGGGGGTCCGCCGGACGGGGCCACTGGGCAGTTCGCCGGGGCGGGCTAGCGTGGTGACGAGCCGGTACAGCGTGGCCGGGGACGGCGCGGGCACAGTGCCAGGGCCGTGCCGGTCCTCAAGGATCTGGTTGATCAGCGGGAACAGGCCGTTGATGGTGCCCTTGGAGCGGCCGCGCCGGCGGCGCAGTGCCTCGCAGACGGCGGCGACGACCCGCTCGTCGGCCCGCCCGGTGGGGGTGGAGGCGCGGGTGGTGCGGTGGTCGAGAAGTCCCCACAGGCCTTGCTTGAGGTAGGCGAGCCGCATGCGCTGCACCGTGGTGCGCGACACCCGTCCGAAGCCGAGCGCGGTCAGTTCCTCGGCCTTGGCCTGCTCCCGCTCGGCCAGCGTGTGCCGTGCGGGGTCGTACTGCTCGCGCACCGCCCCGTCGCTGCCGGGCCCGCCGGGCAGCCCGCATTCGACTTCCCTGACGTGCCGCTGCCAGGCCAGTGCCTTCTCGCGCGCCGCGGCGGGGGCGGTCTCGAACAGCCCCCACTGCGGGGCGGCCTGGGGCACGTCGGCCCCGACGACGGCGAAGCCGGGGTCGGCGAACAGGTGCCCGGCGAGTACGGCCTCACCGCCGCCGTCCGGGCCGACGAGGTGGATGTCCTGCCCGGCCAGGGCGACCACCTGCCACTTCACGCCGCGAAAGCGGACCTGCGTTCCGACCTTTACCGCCGGCCGGGCATTGCGCCGCGCACTCATCCAGCACTTCCCGTCGTGCCAGGGCCGCTCCAGCCGTGCGGGCCGACGAGGACGCGTTCGTGCAGCGGTGTCGTCAGCTGTCCGTGCCACAGGGCGTGGAAGACGGCGGGCAGGACCGCGATCGGGTCACCGACTGCTTCAGCACCCTCGGCCAGCGGCCGGGGCCGCGCGAACGCCTCCAGCACAGCGGCCATCAGGCCCACGCGGCCGGCGTTGCGGGGGTGGCGGTAGCCAGCCAGCCATTTCAGGTTGGCGGTCAGGGCGTCATCCAGCGGGGTGAGGCGCTGGTAGGTCCAGCCGAGATGCGCACATGCCTCCGCCACCGCCTCAGCGGCGCCCAGGGCGCGTTCGCCGCCGGCGTCGGGGTGGCTTGGGCAATCGGCGAGCAGGGCGGTGCCGTCGGTGTAGCGGGCGAAGAGCTGGGGCACCCAGGAGCGGACCTGGCCGCGGGGGTTGCGCCACAGCAGACGTACCGGCCGCCCGGCCAGACCGGTCACGTCCGGGTCGCGGTCCAGGGCCATCAGCTGGGTGCGCATCGCGTTCGATCCGGCGGCCACATGCCGTCCGGTCGTGGCCGACCACCACAGGCCCGGTCCCCACCGCCGCCCCGGCACCGCGGGGAACGCGGACACGGGCGGCAGGTCCTCGAAGGCCACCGCCAGGGCCGCGTCCTCCCACCGCTGCTGCACCGTCTGCCCGACGGGGTCGAGGAAGACCGCCTCGAACCGTGCGCCTTGATCGGCCTTCACTCGCTTCGCCCGGCTTCCGGGCCGTGCTGCACCCGTGTTGATCATCTGCTTCAGCCAAGCCGTATCTGCTGGCAGCTACGGTGGTTTTGGGGATTTGGGCCCCGAAGGGGGAGGGCATGCGCTAACGCTTGACGCTTCCGGCGGGGCGCCCGGCATGTTCGGCCGGTCCTTCAGCCAGCGTCGTCGGCTTGGCCGGCCGTCAGCACCTTCCTCAGGGCGTCGGCGGACATCCCCGCCCACTGGGCGACCTCTTCCAGGGGCACCCCGGCGTTTGCAGCTGCCAGGGCGGTCCGCTTCCAGGCGTTCTCGATCAGGCCGGCGCTGTGGCGGAGGGTGCGCAGAAGCTGCCGGGCGACGTCGGCGGTCGGCCCGGTCTGCACCCCGCGCAGCTGGAGCAGCTGTTCCTCGGCGCTCTCGATCGTCCGGGTGATCAGCGTGCGCTGTTCGGCGGGCACCGCCGCGCGCCACATCCTCCCCGAGCCGGGCGCCTTCTTCTCCTTGCCCAGCACCCGCAGCTGTCCGGCCATGGTCGCGCTCTGGTGTTCCTGGCGCAGCCACCAGGGGTCGTTGTCGTATCCGGGGGGCCCTCCGGCGCCGCGGCGGAGGCGGATGACGGCGCCCATCCAGGAGGTCAGCGGGCCGCCGTAGTCGGTTGCGGCCAGCGGCCCCAGCCACTGCCTGCCGACCCGCTCACCGAGCCGGCGGCAGAACATCCCGTCGGCGGGCAGCGCCCGCGGCCGCCCGGCACCGCTATCCCTCCACACCAGTTGGGCCATGGCCGGGTCCAGCAGCGCGTCGGCGACGGCCACCACCTCGGGGAAGACGACCGCGTCCCGCCCCACGATCCGCCACCGCTCCAGATCATCCCCGGCATCGCCGCCCGCGACCTGGTGCAGACGCCGCGGCCAGATCGTCTCCCGCTCCCAATGCAGGGCCTTTTCCCACCACCGGGCCACCACCGCCTGCGCCAGAGCGAACACCCGCTCCGGCTCGGCCCCGGCCCGCACCGCCCGCCGCGCCACACCGGCCCACCGCCGCTGCGCAGCGGTCACCTCCGGCAGGTGCCGCACGTCCAGATACTCGAGGGGCTGGTTGGCGTCTGCGTCCAGCTGCCACCGCCCGTGGCGGACACACACCCGGGACCAGGGTGGCGTGTAGCGCACCACCCGCACGGCCGTACCGGTTCGCCGGGCTGCGCACAGGCGGCAGCCGAACGCCACCGGCCCGGCGACCGCGCCGCCGATCCGCCACGCTGCCGCCGGCGCCCCGTCCTGCCCGGTGGGCAGCTTGGCGTCCTCCCGTCCCCATGACGGCAACGCCCGCGCCAGGACGTCCTGTCCGACACCGCACAGCTCTGTCAGAACCTCCTGTCCGGCCGTGTTCAGCAAGACTTCGGCATCGGCCCGCGCGCCGCCGCCCTCATGCGCGGGCGGGTAATTGCGCCACTGCCAGCACGAGCGCAATGCCTTCGTCTGAAGCCCGTAGCCGGCCGCAAGGCGGCACAACAGCGACGACGTCGTTTCCCCGCTGAGGGGAGCAACACGAAAGACGCCCCCGCGGCGGCGACCGCCACTGGGCGTGTTTGGAGTATCGAACACCCACTCAACCTTCCTGCGCAGGCCTACAGAGGCCCAGTTGGGGCCACCTGCGCTGGCTGGCCGTTGCACGCTCGCGTGCGTCCGTCAGGCATGGCGCTGCCTGGCGCGGCACCAATGTGGTGCCAGCGTTACCGGGGAGCGACATGCGCGGTCTCTTCAACGCTCACGATGTCCGATGCCGCGCCGTTCTCATCCACCACTTCCTCACAGGCCTCGGTCACCCAGAAGATTTTCAGGCAACCCTCGCCGCGCTGGTGCTCGGCATTGGGGGTTGCCAAGGCAACCTCATTTCCGGCGGTGGCCCACCGTGCGATGTTCCTGGGGCTTCCAGACGATGCCGCCTCATCCGCAGTCCAACGATCAGGCCCCAGCCGCACGGCTCCGTGGGCAATCACGAAATCGATGTCGCCGAGCGGAAGCACCTCAGACCCAAGACGCATCGATCCGCTGTGGAAGACGGCAGACCACAAGTAAGGAAGGAGATCTGTACGTGTCCTCGCTGCAGAGTGCCGCCGCAGCCACCCAGCCCCGCAGGCCTCGGAACGCTCCGGCAGGTTGTCCCTCGCCTGGCTGCAGACCTCGACGAGGTCACGCAGCCAAGCCCACCAAGCGTATCGACATTGATCACCCGCTATGGCGTGCGAAGTGACTCCCAAAGTCGTTGACAAACGACTCCCGTTCTCGCGTTCACAGCCAGCGGGTAGTTGCGCCACTGCCAGCAGGACCGCAGATCCCTGGCCTGCAGCCCGTAGCGCTCGGCGACGCGGCCCATAAGCGAGGACGTCGTCTCGCCCGGGAAGGGGGCGACGCGGAAGACCCCTGCGGGGTGGGGCGCGCCGTCTGGTGGCAAGCTGACCATTTCTGCCTCAGCCTCCTGGTGACGATGCGTAGACGCCAGCCCCCACCGCCCCCGCCGGGACCGATGGCGGGGCTGGCCCCTCGGCCTGTTCAGGCGGCGCTGTGTCCGGCGGAAGCCGATTCCCGGCACACAGGGCACGTTGCGGCCCAAGGACCCGACACCGCCTTGCTCCAGTCCTGGACCAGGACTTCCTGGAACTGCGAATGGTGCACAGCCGCACTCTCTGGCTGCCGGTGCGCGCGGTCGCGAGATCCGGCCGACGAAGCGGGCAGCCCGGCTCTGCGACCGGGTTCCCGTGCGGCGGGGCTTCCGCCGTTGCCTGACGGCCTGCGCGGTTCCTTCACTGCTCCGTCGGCTTGCGGCCCCGGCTTGGGGCTGGACGTGCTCTTCAGCTCGAGCACCATGTGCTTGCCGTCGTGCTCCAGGAAAACGTCTGGCTGCCAGGGCTTGATGCCTTGTGCGGTCGTGCCGTTGCGGGCTGCTTCCGATGCCAGGTAACCCTGCACTCCGCTCGCGATGATCTGCTCGGTGGTCGCTGTCGGCAGCAGGTCGATGAAGCGCCTCCATGGGCTGGTCGCGGCATGATGTTCCGTCAGCACCTGCTCCGACGCCTGCATACGGCGTGCAGCACTCACAGCATCCGCGCGCAGCAGCCGCCGGAAGATGGCCTGCTGCCGCGGGCTTGAGGCGTCCGGCAGTTCGTCGGCTGTGGCTGTGGCTGTGGCTGTGGGGGAGTAGTGAGTGATCTTGGTGAAGGCGGTCAGCCATGGCGTGTGCTGCTCGGGCGGGATGCCGCATCCGGTCAGGAAGGCCTGCAGCTGCTGTTCGTCGGCGGGGATGGTGTCGCGGTTGACGATGCGGGCCGCGCTGCTGACCGGCAGCGCGAGCGGGTTGCCCGAGCGCTCCCGGATCTCGCGCAGGCTCGGTGCCCCGGCCTGCTCCCACACCACCTCCAGCGCCCTGCTCAAGTCGCCCGCGTCACCGATGAGTTCAGGCCGAGGCGCGCGCAGCTGCGCCAGCCGACCGCGCTCCTCGATGCGCGCCTGGCGCCACAGCTCCTCTGCGGCCCGCACCTCGTTCTGTCCACCGCCGCAGCCCTCGACATAGGCCTCGACCGTGGCGCGCCTGGGCACCACAGCTCCGGAGGCCGCCCGCTTCAGCGTGGCAGGGGACAGCCCCGTCCGGCGGCCCAGCGTCTCGTACGTCACCCCGGCCGACTCCCGCCAGCTGCGCAGGTGTTCGGCCAGCCGGCCGCGTACGGGCCGGCTGCGGTCGACGGGCCTTTCTCTGCGCCCCATCCCCGCCTACTTCCCGGCTGCCGCGCGCAGCACCGCGGCAGCCAGCCCGGCCAGGCGACGCCGGCCTCCTCCCACGGCGATAACCGCCGCGGCGCCCAGGGCGCCGCATCCCCCGAGCAGGATGAAGATGTCCTGCAGGGGCATCCCGGTGATGTGCAGGGCGACGCCCAGAGCGGGGAACGAGACGGCGGTGAAGGCCTGCGGGGCGCCGCGCGCTAACACACTGCGAATCCGGGGGCGGTTGAACTGCTACTGGCTGCAAGTCCCTTTGGCACAAGGGTGATTGGCGTCACCGCTCGCGCCGGGCATGCCTCCATCATTTCAGGCCCGCGCCGTCCTCGCAGAGGGATCACTGCCCATGATTGCTTCATATGTGAGTTTTTCCGGTTTTTTGGTTCGGCGGTGTCCAAGGAAGCGGTTCTCGACCGCGCGCCGGGTCCGGATACCCGTACCGTCCCTGATCAGCGGGGCGGCGCCGCCGCGTGCGCCGGCCTCCCGTCGTGCCGGGATGGTTCACCGCTGTCCATGCTCGGCTTGCCGCAGTCCCTGTCTATGAGTGATGGTGGGCCGCAGAACACGACGAGGCCGGTCCCCGGCCCGCGAACGTCCTTGAACTGCTACTGGCTGCAACCGACGCTGACAAGGACACCCCGGCAGACGCACGTTGGCGCGTGATCTGCCCGCACCAGGCCAGCGCCCATCAAAACGGGCGCCGGCTTCGTCGTACCCGCGGCCCCGGCACCGCACCTCCGTGCGATGGCGCACTCTCACAGCCTGCGTTCTCCAGCCCGCCCGCGCAGAAAGGGAACTGTCCTGCGGAGCGCGAGCGGGCCGGGTCCTGCTGCTGGCGGGCAAGGGCCAGGCGTTGAGGACGCTGGCGGTGAAAAACGGGGCAGCGCTTCAGCCGCTGCCGCTGCTGCTGAGGCGGTCGGCGAGGGCGGTCTGCCAGCCCTGGTCCGCGGGCGGCAGCGTGGTGGTGGCGATGCGGTGCAGGGTGCCGTCGGCCAGCCAGCGCCGGTAGCGGCGGTAGCAGGTCTGCCAGGGCCCGAACCGGGCGGGCAGCTCTCGCCAGCTTTGTCCGGTGCGGGCGATGTGCGCGATGCCTTCCACGAGCGCGCGGTGGTCGCGCCAGCGGCCTCCGGCGGCCTGGTGAGGCATGAGCGGGGCGAGGGTGCGCCAGGCGTCGTCGGAGACCTCCCGGACCCAGGCCGTCCAGGGCGGTGCGGTCTGGTCGGCGGCGTGCTGCTCCAGGTCGTCCAGGAGCGCCCGCTGGCCGGCCTGGAGGAGCGGGCGCCTGGCGTTCTGCTGGCGCAGCCAGACGGCGGCGTGCTCGGCGTCCGGGGCGCTGGGCCACCACGCACGCCCGTGGGGGAGTCCCGTCAGGTGATAGCGGGCGGCCCACCAGGCGCGCTGCCAGGCGACCGGCCAGGGCGGGTTCCACCAGGCGTCCACGTCGGTCAGCTGCCTGCCCAGACGGGTGGGGTGGCCGCTGACGCGCTGCTGGTGGCGTTGCATGTTCAGCCACTTGCCCAGGGCGAACCCGTCGGCGGTGGTCGGCTCGGAGACGGCGAGGTGCCCGTGGCGGGCGGCGTAGGAGCGAGCTCGCTCGAGGCCGGCGGCAGCCGGCCGGCGTCGCCCGGACCAGGCCCGGTAGCGCTCCACCTCGGCGGCTGTCAGCCCGAGTTGGGCCAGAAGCCGGCGCTGACCGGTATGCAGGCGATGGTAGCCGCCGATCTGCCGGCGCAGCCATGCTTGCAGCCACCCGGGCAGGCCGGCGAGGTTGTCGCCGCCGTGGACGGGGCCGTGCAGACGGCTATGGGCGTGGGCACGGTGCCAGGCGCGCTGCCAGTCGAGTGGCCAGGGCGGGTTCCACCAGGTGTCCAGGTCCGACAGCTGCCGCACCTGTGCGGTACTGAGGTTGTCGGCGGCACGTAGATTGGCCAGCCACCGGCCGAGGTCGAACCCCTGCTCCCCGCGTCGGCCCGTGTGCGCGAGGGCCAGGTGCCCGTGGCGTGCGGCATGGGCCCGAGCATGTTCCAGCCCTTGCTCGAACAACTCCTGGCGGCGGCGCAGCAGACCCGCGCTGCGCCCGGCTTCCCGTGGCACCGCCAGCTCCTTCTGCCACGCCCCGCCCGCATCAGTTGCAGCACGGCCCGCCTCACCGCCCCCCGTGCCGGCAGCCATGCGCCGCAGCCCCTCTCCCACTTCGACCGGCCGGTGCACCACCCGCACCTCCCACACTCCCTCGCCCCGGCGCTGCGGCGATTCTGCCGACGGGCGCTGCCGCTGACGCGCCAGCGCCCGCGTCCACGTCGCCAGCACACTGGGAGCCGAGTGCTCGACCTCGCCCAGCCAACTCCGCTCCAGCCGCGCCCCTACAGCGGCGGCCACCTGCTCATGACCGCCGGCCGCGCGCACCAGACCAGCTCCACGGCCGTCCACGGCCAGCGCCTGCACCCGCGGATCGGCCAGCGCGTCGGCTACCGCCACAATCTCCGGAAAGACCACCGCATCCCGGGCAAGCAGCCGCCATGCCTGCTCACCCCACCTCGGCACCCCCGAGAACCGGCTGGTGGCCGCCACCACACGCTCAAGACGCGCCCCCCACACCACCTCACGCTCCCCGAAAGCCTCCTGTTCCCACCACCCGCACACCACCGCACGAGCCAGCACAAACACCTCCCCGGGACCCACCCCGATCCCCTCCGCACGCCGCGCCACCCCCGCCCACCGCCGCTGCGCCCGGACCAGCTCCTGCATCACGCCGCTGACGTCGACGAACTCCCATTCATGCCCCTCACCGGTATCCAGCAGCCATCGGCCGTGCCGCGCGCACAACGGTTGCCAGCGCGGCCGGTACACCCACACCCCTTGCGCAGCCCCGCCGCGTCGGGCCGCACACAGCCGACAGCCGAACGCCACCGGCCCCCACCGCGTCGCCCCCACCCGCCACCTCGCCCACGCCTGCCCGTCCCCGCCGTGGCCGGCCAGCGCCGCAGAACCGTACGCCCACGTCGGCAGCGCCCGCGCCAGACGCCCGCCCGGTACACGACACCAGCTGGCCAGCTGCTCCTGAGCCACCGCGTTCAGGAGCACCTCGCCGTCCGGACGCAGACCGCGCCGAAGGAACACGGGGGTCACCCACCGCCACCACCCGGTCAGATCGTGCGCCTGCAGCCCATAAGCGGCCGCCACCCGGTGCAGAAAAGACCACGTCGTCTCGCCCTGAACGGGCGTCACCCTCAGGACCGCGTCCATCGCGTCGCCTTTCGCTCACCGCCTCCTGGGACAACTGAAGTCCCCTGCGGCGGTTTCGCCCCGGGCACGCACGATCATCCGCCGACTACCGCTTCCGCACGCCCTTCTCTGGACGCGGACTGTCGGCTGCCCAGTGGAGTCCGAGGTCGGCGAGCTGCTGGAGTTTGTCGGCGGTGAGTTTGGCGCGCCTGGTCTTGGTGTTCGACAGGAACACCCCTAGTTTCACGGTGTGTTCCTGGCCGTCGATGACGATGGTCTCTACGTGGCCTCTGGGGACCGTCACAGAGCCCGTGCGGGCTTTGTACTGCGCCAGGGCCGCCAGGCCCCGTTCGAAGGCGCTGGAGGCTGCCTTGGGGGCCTTAGCGGGCGCCTCCTGCTCCGGCGGCAGCGGCGTGATGCCGATGGCCTCCAGGAGTTCGCGCTGCCCGTCCATCAGGCTGTGCCAGACGGCGTGCTGCCTCTGCCGCTGGAGCCATTTGCCGACGTCCATCCCGTGCACGGTGACGCCGGGCAGGACGTCGGCCTGGTCCTCCTCGCGTACCAGCTCCCGCAGCGCGGCGTAGCGGCGTTGCCAGTCCGCCGGCCACGCCGGGTTCCAGTCCGGATCGACCTCGCGCAGCGCCGTCTCCCACTCCGGATGACCGTCCAGCGCACCTGGGCGGCGAAGGTTGGACAGCCACTGCCCCACGGGCCTATCCAGCGCCGTCGCCGAGCGCGGCGCGCACAGCGTCCAGTGGTCCTCGTAGTACGCCTTCGCGGCCTCCAGGTTCTCCTGGAACCGCTCATCCGCCACGGACCAGACCATGCCGAGCTTCTCCAGCCGCCTCGCGCGCTGGCCGGTCATCTGCCCGGCCCCGTACGCCCTTCGCTGCTCAGCGACCCACTGCCCAAGCGGAAACGCCCCCTCCCGGTGTCCGTAGGGGACTCGGGCATGCCCCTCACGCTCAGTGAACCCCTTGAGCTTCGCCCAGCCGCGTGCCCAGTCCTGCTTCTCGGTGTCGATCACGTTGAAGCTGACCCACTCCGCGACCATCACCGGGTCCCTGGGAGCGGCGAAACGAAGCAGCAGGCGGGATTCTTCCTCACCTTCCTCGGGCGCCGGGCCGATGCTGACGGACGGCTGTGCCACGTCTTTCTGCGGCTCCTGTGGAATGGCAAGCAATTCCACGGCCTCTTCATCATGCGCACGCAGGCCCTCAAGCACTTTCACCAAAGGCCGATACGACCCCGAGGTGAACATGTCTTCCGGCTTCTCTCCAGGCTGGAGGAATACCGGCACGATCAACGACGCCAATTTCCCCTGCCCCGGCTTCTGCCGCAAAGCGCGCCCGATGGCCTGGACGATGTCGTGCGGCGCCCCCTTCGGGTCCAGCAGGGCGACACTGTCCACGGCCCTGATATCGACACCCTCACCCAGGACGCGGCAGTTCGAGAGCACCGCACGGCGGGCGGTGGAGCCGAACCCGGCCAGGACCTCGCGCCGGCGCTCCGGGACATGCTCCCCGCACAGCCAGTCCGCCCAGATTTTCGCCGGATACCTCTCGGGTTGGTCCGCGTGCAGTTTGGCGGCGACGCGCTGAAGGCCCTCCGCGTACGCCTGCGCCTCCATCGTCCGATGATGGAAGGTGATGCACGTGCTGAGGTCGTAGTCCGCCATCGTCCGCAGCAACGCCGCCTGCAGCGCCCCCAGCCGCTGCCCCCGCACCTCCTCGCTGCGCCGCTCCTCGCCCATCAGCCGGTCGGGCGTGACGACCGGGTCCTGGAGCTCCAGCACGATGATCTGGTAGCGGGCCAACAGACCGCGAGAGACCGCCGACGCCAGGGACAGCTTGTAGAGCACCGGCCCGAAGATGGACTCGTCGTCCATAGACGCCGCCATCTCCTCCGGCAGAGCCTCCCGCACCTCCTCGGCCACCTCCCAGTGCGGCGGCCGCTCCTGCCAGATCCGCGGTGTCGCCGTCAGGTACAACCGGCGCGCGGCCGGAATGACCGCCTGGTCGTGGACGTCGGCCCATGCCTTCCCCAAGGAACCGCTCGTACGGTGCGCCTCATCGACGCACACCAGGTCCATCGGCGCCAACTGCTGCCCGTAGGCGCCCTCGAAGGCCTCCGCCAGCACCCCCAGCGAGGCATACGTGGCATAGATGGTCACCGGCCCCCTGCCGTGCCACAGTGCCAGCTGAATCGGATTCGTCGTGCACCTGACCTTCAAGCTCCACAGCTCGGGATCATCCTGAAGCGAGCACACCGCAACCGCCGGCCCTGTATGCCCCACCGCCCGCCACGCCTTCACCGTCTGGGTCAGCAGATCCAGCGTCGGCACGAAAACCAGCACACGCCCCTTGGAAGCAATCCGCCTCGCGGCAGCGGCGGCAATGATGGTCTTTCCCGTCCCGCACGCCGCATGGACCTGCCCCCGCAGACCGTTCACGGGAACACCGCTCGGCGGAATATCGAGGCCGCGCACAATGGCACTCACGGCCTCGATCTGGTGGTCACGCAGTTTCACGGCCATGTCCCCTGTTCTCCTTTTCGCGGAATGTGGCACGCAGTCAGAAAGGTATCGTGGCACGGCAGGTGCGGCCCGGGAGATATGCTGTCTGTTCCCAAACTCTACACAGTGCATCACTGTGATGCAGCATCCTTGCGCCAACTTTCGTCGCCAGGGCGATACATGGCCGAACCTCGCCCTACGGCTACCGGTTGTCCTGTATTCTGGCAGGGCACCAGTGAACGTGTCCGGGTGGTTTCGGTAGTTGGGGAGAGGGTTCGGGTGGAGCGCAGCGGAGCCCGGCACCGCGGTGGGGCTGGCACCTGTCGGGCCGGATGGTCCGTCAGTCTCGTTGCTGGGGTGGTAGCTGGTATTCCCAGCGGCTACACAGGCCCGCACGTGATGCACACCTCCCCTCGTAGCCAGCCTCGGGAATCCCGCTTGCGGGATTCCTTCAATTCGCGCTTGCGCGAATTGACACGCTTTTAGAATTCCGCTTGCGGAATTCAATTCCCGTGCTTGCGCGGGAATTTGGCGAAGCGTCAGCGGAGCCTTTCACTCTGCGGTGCGCCAGCACCGCAGTTC
>NZ_JBHXVG010000058.1:0-36615 GCF_042672405.1 Streptomyces sp. NPDC127197
CTGTACAAGACCGAGGTCATCAAACCGATGCGGCCCTGGAAGACGCTCTCACACGTCGAACTCGCCACCGCGGAGTGGGTCGACTGGTACAACCAGGGGTGCCGGTAAGAACCGCGTCACCAGCCGCAAACGGTGGTGATCAGTCCTTGGACTGTGATCTTCCTGGGCTGGGCGGCTCGTACACGGGGGTTGAGGAACATCGGAACGAAAACCGGCGCTAAGCCTCCGTCGGCCCTGGTGGGCGACTGACGGAGCGTCGGCGGCGGGACCGGTCTGAAGTCGTTCCACGGATAACGCCCTATTATCTGCGGGAGCTTGGTTCGTCACCTGCGGTGACGTTCTCCGGGCCATACGTGAAGAGGCCCTGTTATCCGTGGCAAGGGGGAAGCGGTGCCCACCGTCGTGCAACTGCCGGCCGGGAAGGCGCTGACCGTCCGCGCGGCGGCCGACGCCTTCCTCGACTCGCTCCGCAACCCGAACACGGTCCGCAGCTACTCGACCGGAGTCGGCAAGACCGCCGAGCGGATCGGCGAGGCCCGCCCGCTGGGGTCGGTCGCGGACAACGAGATCGGCGAGGCTCTGGAACTGCTGTGGGGCACCGCGGCGGTCAACACCTGGAACGCGCGCCGGGCGGCGGTGCTGTCGTGGCTGGGCTGGTGCGCGGAGTACGGCTACGACGGTCCGTCCGTCCCGGCCTGGACGAAGCGACTGGCGGTGCCGGACTCCGAGACCCCGGCCCGCTCGAAGATGGCCGTGGACCGGCTCATCGCCCGGCGCGAGGTCCACCTGCGGGAGAAGACGCTGTGGCGGATGCTCTACGAGACCGCCGCCCGCGCGGAGGAGATCCTCGGCGTGAACATCGAGGACCTGGACCTCGCCGCGCGCCGCTGCCCGGTCAAGGCCAAGGGCGCCCGGAGCAAGGCCCGCCGCCGGGGCCAGGCCCGCGAGGACTTCGTGCTGGAGACCGTCTACTGGGACGCCGGCACCGCCCGGCTTCTGCCCCGACTGCTAAAGGGCCGTACCCGCGGCCCGGTGTTCGTCACCCACCGCCGCCCCGGCCCGGGGAAGGTCGTCAGCCCGCGCGACGTGTGCCCGGACACCGGCCTGGCCCGCCTCTCCTACGGCCAGGCCCGCGCGCTGCTGGACGAGCACACCGCCGTACGCTGGCCGGGAACCGGCTGGGGTCTGCACGAGTACCGCCATTCCGCCCTGACCCACCTCGGTGAGCAGGGCGCCTCCTTGCTGATGCTGATGGCGAAGTCCCGGCACAAGAAGCCGGAGAACGTCCGCCGCTACTTCAAGCCGTCCCCGGAAGCGATCTCGGAGCTGACGAGCCTGCTCGCGCCTGGCGACGCGCGCCGCTGAACCCTGCTGTCACTGGTTTGCCCTACCGTGGAGGCATCCGGCCAGACGCGTACCGCCGTCCGCCGCCGTGCCGGCGCCCACGCCGCCCGGCACACAGTCGGCCAAGGTCCTCCGGGGCCCGCGCAGAAGCAGACCGTTCCGGCCCCGATTCGCCGGCGGAGAGCGTGGGAGTACCGCCAGACTGGAGTCGACCGTGCCGAAGAAGCAGTCCACCGCCGCGCAGCGCGCCCGCAAGGCCGCGCGCCAGGGCGGCAAGTACACCCAGGTCCTCCGCAGCACCGGAGCCACCCAGCCGGACGACGGGTTCGGCGGCCACGAGTTCGAGTACGAGAGCAGCACCGACCTGTTCCGGTGTACGGAGTGCCGGGCCTACGAGGTGGAGGCCCGCGACACGGACGGGCCGATCAAGCCGTGCACCGGCCTGGTCGGCTACGGCGGCGACACCGAACGGGTCTACCTGCTGCTGACCGAGAACCCGGTTCTCCAGTACAGCCACGCGGCCTTCCTGGCGACGAAGGTCCGAAGCACCGGTATCAGCCGTGCGCCGCGGTACTCGTGGCGGGACGGGAAGCTGCTGGTCGAGTCGGCTCCCAGCGTTGTCGCCGAACTGGCCCGCCGGATCGAGCTGATCACCTCCACCATCGAGGACCGGCAGGTCCCGGCCGTCGCCTCGGTCGACCACCTCACCGCAGAGGAGGGCCGGGCCGTCCTTGCGGAGAACTACGCGGCCTACGTCGCCGAGTACGGCGAGCCCCGCCGATAGCGTCACAGGCAGGCGTCACCGCGTGACGTCTACTGAACGCGAACGCTTCCTCCATGGGGGGCCTACAAGAACGCTGCCACCGTCCGCAAACGAGGGCGTTGTGTTCCGCGACAGGACGGGTAACGGTCACGTCGGGAACCACGAGGTCGAAGAAGTGCGTTTCCTGGTCCAGGCGAGAACTGCACTGGACAATGCGAAGTGACGAGCCGTCATCCATCTGGTGACGGATGTGCCGGGCGAGGGGGCCGCTGTGTCGCAGGGATGGAAGATCACGGTCATCGTGCTGGCGGCGGCCGGTGTCCTATCCACGCCGGTGGTCTGGCTTCTGGATGGCCCCGGGGCGGGGCAGCTGGCAGGGGCCACGGTCCAGGCCGCCGTCGGCATTGCCGCTCTGGTCTGGGCCCTGTTCCAGCGTCCGCCCTCCACCGAGCCCACGGACAGGGCTGTTCAAACCGGGAAAGCCAGCGGCGGCGGCGTTACCGGTATCCGGCGGCCCGGTGGCCAGGGAGGCGGTTCGGCCACGGCCGAGCGGACGGGAGATGCCAGCGGCGGGAACTCCGTCTCCGGCATCGACTACTCGAACTAAGGTCCCCTGCACGCATGAGGAAAGCATCAGGCACGGCACACGGTGAGGAGCCCGAGCCTTCAGTGACCGTGGCGGACACCGGCAACGCCAAGGCCGCCGGCGATGAGATGGCCGTGACCGGCTACCGCGGCCCGGCCCCGGCAAGCGGCCCTGAGTCACCCGCCTCGGTCCATCTGTCTGGTACCGGTAACGCGACCGCGACCAACGGCGGAACCGCCATCAGCGGCTACGTTCACATGCTGACCGTGCAGCGCGTGCCGCGGGAGCCGGCTTCCTGGCCGCACCAGGTCGGTGTGATCCCGTCCGAGGCGCGGTCCTTCCAGCATCGCGGCGAGGCAGACCGTCTGCGGGTGGCGGTCAGGAGCGGGGGCACCGCGGTGTTGTCCCAGGTGCTGACAGGGATGGGCGGGGTCGGCAAGACCCAGCTCGCCGCCGACTACGCCCGCGCCGCCTGGGACGACGGCGGCCTGGACGTTCTGGTCTGGGTCACCGCGAGTTCCCGGGCCGCTGTGGTGAGCGGATACGCGCAGGCCGGCGTCGAACTGTGCGGGGCCGATCCCGAGGACCCCGAGCAGGCCGCGAAGCGGTTCCGGGCCTGGCTCGTCCCCAAGCGCGGGCAACGGCCGTGCCGGTGGTTGATCGTCTTGGACGACGTCGCCGACCCCAACGACCTCATCGCCCACCCCGACGACCCCGGTAATTGCTACAGTCTGTGGCCGCCCGACAGCCCGCACGGCCGGACCCTGATCACCACCCGCCGCCGTGACGCCGCCCTGTTCGGAGAGGACTGCCGCCGGATCGACGTCGGCCTGTTCACCCCCGACGAATCCGTCGCCTACCTCACCGCAGCTCTGAACGCCCAGGGCCGCACCGAGCCCGCCGACCAGCTCACCGCCCTCGCCGCCGACCTTGGACACCTGCCCCTGGCCCTGGCCCAGGCCGCCGCCTATCTCATCGACTCCGGTGAGACCGCAGCCACCTACCGCAACCTGCTGGCCGACTGCACCACGACACTCACCGATCTCGCCCCCGACGCCCTGCCCGACGAGCAGCCCACCGCCCTCGATGCCGCCTGGTCCCTGTCCATCGACCGCGCCGACACGCTGCGTCCCGCCGGCCTGGCCCGGCCCATGCTCTACCTGGCCGCCCTGCTCGAACCCAACGGCATCCCCCAGACCGTCCTCACCGGCGAGCACGCCCGCGCTTATCTCGCCGCGCACCGCACGGCCACCGGCCCCGTCCCGGTACCAGCCCCGGTCTCCACTAGGGACGCGGCACGTTGCCTGCGCACCCTGGACCGGCTCAGCCTCATCGACCACCAACCGGACACCCCCCACCTGGCCGTCCGCGTCCACCAGCTCATCCAACGCGCCACCCGCGACACCCACACCCCCCACCAGCACCACCAAGCCACTCGCGCTGCCGCCGCCGCCCTGCTCGCCGCCTGGCCGGACATCGAACGCGACGCCCACCTCGCCCAGTCCCTGCGCACCAACACGGAAGCCCTCATCCGCCACGCTGAAGACGCCCTGTACCGGCCGGACGCTCATGTGGTGCTGTACCGCCTCGGCCGCAGCCTCGGCGAGAGCGGCCAGGTCACTGCCGCCATCGACCATTTCGACCACCTCGCCACCACCACCCGCGGCCGCTTCGGCGAGGACGACGTCGCCACCCTCACCGCCCGCGCCCACCTCGCCAACTGGCGGGGGGAGGCGGGGGATGCGGAGGGAGCGGCACAGGCGCTCGCCGACCTGCTCGAGCCCATGGTCCGGGTACTGGGCGAGGACGACGTCGCCACCCTCGTCGCCCGCGCCCGCCTCGCCCACTGGCGGGGGGAGGCGGGGGATGCGGAGGGAGCGGCACAGGCGCTCGCCGACCTGCTCGACCATAGGGTCCGGGTATTGGGCGAGGACCACCCTGCCACCTTCACCACCCGCGCCTACCTCGCCCACTGGCTGAGGAAGGCGGGGGATGCGGCGGGGGCGGAACGGGAGCTCGCCGACCTGCTCGAGCCCATGGTCCGGGTGCTGGGCGAGGACCACCCCGACACCCTCACCACCCGCGGCTACATCGCCAACTGTCTGGGGGAGGCGGGGGATGCGGCGGGGGCGGAACGGGAGTTCGCCGACCTGCTCGAGCTCATGGTCCGGGTACTGGGCGAGGACCACCCCGACACCCTCACCATCTGGGGCCGCCTCGCCTACTGGCGGGGGGAGGCGGGGGATGCGGAGGGAGCGGCACAGGCGCTCGCCGACCTGCTCGAGCCCATGGTCCGGGTACTGGGCGAGGACCACCCCGACACCCTCACCGCCCACGCCGACCTCGCCAACTGGCGGGGGAAGGCGGGGAATGCCGGGGATGCAGCGGAGACAGCACAGGCGCTCGCCGACCTGCTCGAGCCCATGGTCCGGGTACTGGGCGAGGACCACCCTGCCACCCTCACCACCCGCGGCTACCTCGCCAACTGGCGGGGGGAGGCGGGGGATGCGGAGGGAGCGGCACAGGCGCTCGCCGACCTGCTCGAGCCCATGGTCCGGGTACTGGGCGAGGGCCACCCTGCCACCCTCACCGCCCGCGCCCACCTCGCCAACTGGCGGGGGAAGGCGGGGGATGCGGAGGGAGCGGCACAGGCGCTCGCCGACCTGCTCGAGCCCATGGTCCGAATACTGGGCAAGTACCACCCCGACGCCCGCAGCAACCTCGCCAACTGGCGGGGGGAGGCGGAGAGGCCGCAGGACATCGAATAACGATGCCACCCTCCTTTGCGGCTGGTGAAAGCGTTCTTACCGGCACCCCTCCATGCCCGGGTGCGGCACAGGGGCGAGCAGTAACGGCTGTCCGAGCGCTTGCGGGTGCCGAGCGGGGTGTCGCTGGCGTACCAGGTGTCCCCACACTCCGGGCAGCGGAACCGGGGCCACGGGTGCGGACGGCCCTCGATCAGGGCCTGCATCGCCTCACCGCCGGCGTCGATCGCTGCCCAGCGGGCCCGCGCCGTCCGCCAGGCACCTTGTACGACAGGCCGAGTCGCAGTACCGGCGCGACCGCCTGCTGCCCTTGGGCAGCTCCGTGCCGCACTGCCCGCACCGCTGGACGTCATTCCTCGTCGGTGGCGTCCGGATCGCGCAGCGGACGCAGGCCGCCGGGCAGGTCGGGAAGCTGGAAGGAGTACCGGCCGAGCATGTTGATGTGGTGCCGTACGAACGGCGAGAGGCGGGCCACGTCCTCGTCACGGACGTCGAAGCCGTCCGCCCGTAGCTGGTTCACCGCGGCGTCCATGTACCGCGTGTTGAACAGCACCAGGGCGTTGAGGACCAGGCCCAGGGCGCCGATCTGGTCTTCCATGCCGTCCTGGTAGCGCTGGTAGAGCTGCCCGGAGCGGCCGTGGAAGATCTTCCGGGCGAGGGAGTGGCGGCCCTCCTGGAGGTTGGCCTGGCTCTTGATCTGCCGCCGGTAGCCGGGCTCGTCGGCCAGGCGCAGGATGTGCAGGGTCTTGGAGATCCGCCCGTAGTGCGCGATGGCGTCGCCGAGCGGGGTGGGGCGGCCGTCGCGGGACAGCATCCGGATCACGTCGTACGCGCGCACGGCGCCGGTGTGGATGGAGCCGATGATCCGCAGGATGTCCTCCCAGTGGCGTTCGATCCGGGCGAGGTCGATCCGGCCGCGGGCGGCATCCTGGAAGGCGCCGTAGTCGGCCGCGCGGTCGATGCGCCACATCTTCTGGTCCGGCAGGTCCGCCAGCTGCGGAGCGTACGCGAACCCCGCCAGGGTGAGCAGCCCGAAGACAATGTCGCTGTAGCTTGCGGTGTCGGTGACGATCATCTCGGGGCGCTTGCCGCCGTCGCGGTCGTACAGGACGTCCAGCACGTACAAGGAGTCGCGCGGGGTGCCGGCCACCACCTTCCCGCCCAGCCCCGCGGCCTGGTCGTTGATCATGTTCAGCCAGGTGGCGCCGCCCCGCCGCCCGAAGTACTCCGGGTTCGGCCGTGCGTACACCGACGGTACGGGGACGACGAACCGCATGCCGTCCACGGAGGCGACCAGGCCGCCGCCCCACGCCTGTGCGAGCGGGATGGCTGCCTGGTAGTCGATCAGCGTGGCGTTCGCGGCCCGGTACGTCGCCAGCCGCAGATACGTCTGATCGACATGGGACAGGCGTCCGTACTTCAGCGCGTCCGCGGTCCCGATGACCGGGGTGTAGCCGACGTTGCAGCTGTGCGCGACCAGGAGCGCCGCGATCGTGACGTGCAGGTCCTTCAGCCGGGCCTCGCCGCCGGTGACCGAGGTGAACGCCTGGTCGGCGCCGGTCCAGGAGAAGACTTCCAGCAGGGCCTCCGGCAGGTCGACCCGGGGCAGCATCGCCTCGACGGCCTCGCGCAGCTGGCGCAGGGAGGCGGGTTCGGGCTCCGGTTCCAGGGCGGCGAAGTGCAGGCGGCCGTCGTCGTCGAACACGATCTGGGAGTTCGCCGGCACCCGCGCGGCGACCTCGCGGTAGGTGCCGTCCAGCAGCGCGGCCCGTGCCGCCAGGTGCTCACCTGCCTCGGCGGGCAGGTTGAGCGAGGCGAGCACGGTCGGCTTGGCCTGCGCCCATGCGTCCCCGTCCAGCAGCTTCGCCCTCGGGTCGCCCCACTTTGAGGAGTTCTTCGCGAACACCTGCTTGCTTCGCAGCATCCGGTGCACCTGCTCCAGCACGCAGAACGCGTACGCCTTCCAGTCGACCATGCCCGGCTCCAGGTGCGGCGCGGACAGCACGAGGCGCCGCCACGACCCGGTGAGCAGGCTGGTGTCGATCTCGGAGGGGCCGACCTTCTTGCGTCCCACCAGGTCCGGCAGCGACTTCAACGCCTTCAGGACCGGCAGGCCCTCCGGCGTGGCGCCGAAGTCGACCACCGTCACCAGGAGCTTCAGGAACGGCCGCACGGTGCCGAACCGGGTGACCAGCTGGGCCCGCCATGCCTCGTCCGCGTCCGAGTCGAGCGGCGGAGTCAGCTCGAACAGCGCGGCGATCGCCGCCGCCAGCTCGTGCCGGGGCACCACCTGCTCGATCCGCTCCCACATCGCCTCCAGCGTCTCCACCTCGGGCGGGCTGATCTCCCCGGTGTCGGTGTCGACCTGCTCGCTGGTGGTGTCGAACACGATCTGGAACGCGGCGGCCAGCTTCGCCGACGCCCGCTCCACCCGCGGCAGGGTCTTCAGCTTCTCCTTCGCCGTCTCCCGCTCCGCCCTGGCCAGCAGCTTCGTCGCGATCAGCACCTCCAGCAGGTCCAGGGCGTCATCGACCGCCCGGGACGTCAGGTAGACCGCGGTGGCCAGCAGCGTGGCCAGGCGCCGGGAGTCACCGTGCCGCCTGAGCAGCGACGCCTTGCCGTCGACCCCGTACCGCGACAGCTCCGCCAGCCGTCGCGGCGGTATCGCGGACACATCCACCTCGCCCATCCCGAAGGCCGCGATTTCCTCCGCCCGTTCCAACGCCCACTTCATCTGCGGCCCGGAGATCCGCACCGGACCCCGGCGCAGCCGGTCCAGCTCCGACACCCGGGCACCCGGCGGCACCGTCAGCAGGGAGTCCAGCACCGCCCGCTGACCAGAGCTCAGCAGCCCGTAGAGGGTGTCCCACAGCCGCTGATTCGCCGCCTCCCTCACCGCGGCCACCAGCCGGGCCAGCGTCGTCACCCCGGGCAGCAGCACCCGCCGCTCACGCAGCCACCCCGCCGCCGCGTCGAACAGCGCCTTCGGGCCCTCCCCGGTCGTCCAGGCCCGCGCATCCACCCACGCCCGAAGCTCCGCCTCCGACTCGGCGAACTCCGTGTACTCCAGGACCCGCCGCAGCTCACGGACGTGATCGAGCCGGGTGTTCTCCCGCTCGCCGTACGCCTTCAACGCCGACGCGTCCGCGACGCCCAACTGCTCGGCAAGGTAGTCGACCACCTCCGCCGGCACGTCCGTCGGATCGTCCAGGAACACCCCGAGGAACCGCACCGTGGTCATCTGCACCGCGAACCCGAGCCGGTTGTGGGCCCGCCGCTTTGCCTCGATCAACGCCCGGTCCACGTCGTCCAGGAAGAAGAACCGCTCCAACTCCGTACGGGACGGCGCCCCGTCGTACGCCGCGTACTTCGCGGCTTGCTCATACGTCAGAAACTCGACCGGCACCCCGGACCTCCAGACAGTCAGTGATCAACACGACTGCCGAAGGCTCCGCCCCCGCCGAACCCCAGGTCAAAGCGCTCTCAAGCCCTCCAGAGGCTTAGCGCCGGTTTTCGTTCCGATGTTCCTCAACCCCCTACACTGACGAAAATGGAGGACCACACGGCCACCGGGATCGGTGCACGTCCGGCGCCCGTCTTGCGGGAGTACGTCGACTCGTATGTCGGCTTCGACCTCCGCGGGCTCCCGACGGGGGTGCACTGCGGCCCGCCGAGCCGCGCGCTCACTGCGGTGATCAGCCTGTCAGATCCTTTGGAGGTGGCGGCGGGCGTTGACGACGGGTCACCGGTCACCCGATTCGGCAGCGTGGCCGGCGGTCTGATGTGCCGGTCCGTCGCGATTCACCACGACGGACGCCAGCAAGGTGTTCAGGTATCGCTGACACCGCTCGGGGCCCGGGCCATCTACGGCATGCCGTCCGCCGAGCTCGCCCACCGACTGGTCCCACTTGACGAGCTTCTCGGAGCGCTTGCCGTCGAGCTGGTCGACCGGCTCCGATCGGCGACAACATGGGCGGCGCGGTTCACCGCGCTGGACGAATTGCTCCTCCGAGCTGTCGGCCGTGGCGCCTGCGGCGACCATGTGCGTTGGGTGCGCCCCGAGGTAGCCGAGGCATGGCGCCGCCTCGTCGCCGCGCGGGGTTGCGTCCAGGTTGGTGCGGTCGCCGCGGAACTCGGCTGGAGCCGTCGGTACCTCACCGAGCGGTTTCGCGGTGAGGTGGGCCTGTCGCCGAAGACCTTCGCCCGAGTCTTGCGCTTCGAGCACGCGCACGAACTGGCGGCGGCGCAGGACCCGCTCCCGTGGGGCGATGTGGCAACCGTCTCTGGCTATGCCGACCAGGCCCATCTCGTTCGGGACTGGCGCGAGTTCACGGGCCGATCGCCGACGGCCTGGCGTCGCAGCGAAGTCCTCCTCGGAGCCGGGTAGCCGCCAACCGTCTGCCCTTCGCGTCGGCTTCTCTTCCCTTTTCTTCAAGACCGCCCGATCGCTGTCGTGGACGATCGTCGGCATGAGACTCGTCAACCACGAACGCAATGCCATGGACCTGCGGACCACCCCTGTGCACCTCGGACTGGGATCGAGAGCGAAACCCGTCGAGGGTTTCACCTGGGACCCGGAGGTGCTCCAGGCCTACAGCGCCGCGGTCGCGGCAGACGGCGCCGAGGGCCGGATGGTGATGATCTTCGACGGCGACGGGCTCGGCGACCATTGGGAGAGCCACCCTGCAGGCGACGAACTGGTCGTTTGCCTCAGCGGGTCCGTGAGGGTCACCCGCGACGTGGACGGGGTGCCCGACCACGTTCTGCTCGGGCCGGGCGAGGCCACCATCAACCCGGCCGGGGTATGGCACGTGGTCGACATGGAGGGGCCGACGTCCATCCTGGCCATCACTGCGACCCTCGGCACCGACCACCGTCCTCGGACCGACACCCGCCCGACCGAACGCGTCGGCACGCCCAGCCCGGAGGAAGCGCCGTGACGACACGCATCGCGTGCCTCGGCGACAGCCTCACCCGCGCGCAGTTCAGCGTCGACTACCTGGATCTTCTCGGACGACGCCACCCTCCCGGTGACGTGCAGCTTGCCCGTTTCGGCGCCAACGGCGACTTCGCCTACAACCTCTTGCAGCGCCTCGATGCTGTCGTCACGAACCCACCCGATGTGATCACCGTGTTGATCGGGACCAACGACGCCCGAGCGAGCCTTGCCGGCTACCCCGTCGAGCAGGCCATGAAGCGCAAACAGCTCCCCGATCGCCCGTCGGCCGGCTGGTTCCAACAGTGCCTGGGAGCCGTCGTCGCACGGCTGCGAGCGGAGACCGACGCGACGATCGGTCTGCTGTCGCTACCGGTACTCGGCCAACAACTCGACGGAGCAGCGGCACAGGCATCGCAGGCGTACAGCCGGATGATCGCCGAGGTCGCCGCCACCAACGAGGTGGCCTACCTTCCGCTCCACGAACGCCAGATCGAGGAACTGCGCCAAGCGGACCCGCCGCCGATTTCATACCGGGAGGTGACGCCCGCAGCGGTCGTCGGCGTCCTCGTCCAGCACACAGTGCTGCGTCGCAGCCTCGACACGATCTCGCGGCGGCGAGGTCTCGTGCTTACGACCGACCACATCCACCAGAACAGCCGCGGCGCCACCCTTATCGCTGAGGTCATCGACGCCGGTCTGCTGACCCAGAGCGCGTAGCTGGTTCCGGCGCCCGGCCAGTCGGATGCCATCTACCGCGCGGAGGTGGCATGGCTTCGGGCAGCGGCCCCGTCCCGCCGTTGCCGAGTACCGGCAGGCGCCTTCCGTTCTGGCCCTGTTCTCGTATAGCTACGGCCAGGTGGCGTATAGCACTGCGTAATGCTCAGGGCTGCGGTGAGAGATGTCGCAGTAAATGCCGGATTTACTGCGACGGAGCCCCTACCGTGATCATCGCGACCTGCGGCGGGCCAATCCGGCCGCCGGGACGAGGTGTACGCATTTACTGCGGCAGTACCGGAAGGGCGGGGCGGCGTGACGATCGAACGAGTGACCGAGCTCGGGAGCGGGGGCGCACTTCGGTTGCCGCGCGCTCGGGTCGTACCTCTGTCCGCCCCGCCCGCGTCGTACACCGCGGCGGTCGAGCGCTACCTCACTGGCGCGGGCATCGCGAAGTCCTCCGCGCGGATCTACCGGATCTCGCTGACGACGTGGGGATGGATGCTCACCGGCGAACCCGCGCCGACCGGACCTGCCCGCCGAGGCGCGAAGCCGCCCGTCTTCCCCGTCGCCGCGATCGACGACCTGGCACTGCCGGAGGTCCTGGCCGAGCTGGCCGCCGCGCGGGCGGACGAGATGGATGCTGACACCGTCAACCGGGAGCTGTCCATCGCGCGCAAGGCGATCGGCTGGTGGCAGCGCCAGGGCTGGATCGAAGGCGATCCCACGATCGGCATCGAGCGGCGGCCGGCACCGCCGGACCGCACCAAGGCTCTCGCGGAGAACCAGATCGCCGCCCTGTGGCGCCTCGACGTCGCGCTGCGGGAGAAGACGCAGTGGAAGATGCTCTACGAGTCCGCCGCACGGGCCGACGAGGTGTTGTGCCTCAACGTGGAAGACCTCTACCCACAGGACAAGCGCGGCAGGATCACCGCCAAGGGCGGGGCGACCGAGTGGATTCACTGGCAGTCCGGCACCGCCCAGCTGCTGCCCCGCCTCATCGCCCGCCGCACCCGCGGCCCGCTGTTCCTCACCGACCGCAAGGCCCCGGCCGGAACCCCGACACTCGACGTGTGCCCGGAGACCGGCCGGGCCCGGCTTTCCTATCGCCGGGCTGAGGAGATCTTCGAGGAGAACACCCGGCTGCTGGCCAACCCCCTCGCCTCACCCGACGACATCGAGGACCTGGACGGCTGGACGCTTCACCGGCTACGTCACAGTGCCCTGACACACGACGCGGAGGACGGCACCTCTACCCCGATGCTGCTGGCCCGCTCCCGCCACGCATCCGTCCGCTCCCTGGAGCGGTACGCCCGTCCCGGCGTCGACTCGGTCGCCCGGCACATCGCCGAACGCGACCCCGCTGCACGCCGCCGCACGTAAATCCGAGCAGATCAGGGCTTCAAGATCATCCCGTTGCCCCTTTGGCGCGTATCTCGGAACCACCGCGAATCGCATCTGATGCGAACTGGATGCATCTTGCGCCGCGCTGGGCGGGCGAGCATCGGGAAGCCGGTGATCAGCGAAAAGAGGGCTCACCACGCTTCTGCCGAGACGGTAGCGGACAGGCCAGGCCCGTGTCGTTCCGCTTCACTCGATCGGATGGCTGACCTGCCGTTCCTCTCCGGGCTGCGCATCTGATGCGAGATTCTCGCGCCGGATGCGATCTACGGAGCGTGACGAATTGGCGGGCAAGGACGGGGCGACACCTGGGGTCGCGCGGCTGTACCTGGCCGACGGGGTGCCGTTGCTGCGGCCGGAGGAGCAGGTCTTCGAGGCGATGCTGGGCGGCTGGCGCAACCAGCAGTTGGCGCGGAACCTTGCGTTGTCGACGATCAACGGCCGTGAGCGGAAGGTGCGGGCGTTCGCCGCGCACGCGGACGCCTTCCCATGGAACTGGTCCTCGCCGCTGGCGGACGATTGGTTCGGCGATCTCCGGGCGGTCCGTGGCTGCGTGCGCTCGACATTGCGCGGCTACCAGGAGGCCGTGCGGTTGTTCTGCGGCTACGCCACCGACCCTGCCTACGGCTGGGCCGCCGAGTGCGAGCGCCGGTTCGGCACCCATCCGATCCAGGTGTGTCACGAGTGGAACACCGCCGTGCACATGCAGGAGTGCGAGGCCGAGTCCCCGAAACGGGCCTTCACCCGGGACGAGTTGCAGGCGCTCTTCGACCATGCCGACGACGAGGTGAGCCGGGTCCGCGGCCGCGGCCGCAAGGGATGGCTGCCCGCCTTCCGCGACGCGATGCTGCTCAAGACCGTGTACGCCTACGGGCTGCGGCGCAACGAGACGCGGATGCTGGACACAGCAGACTTCGGCCGCAATCCCGAAGGGGCGGAGTTCGGCGAGTACGGCGTCTGTTACGTCCGCCACGGCAAGGCGAAGAAGGGCTCGCCCCCAAAGCGCCGCAGCGTGTTGACCGTGTGGGACTGGTCGGCTGAGATCCTCGACCAATGGGTCAGCGAGGTGAGGCCCGCGATGCGCTACGCGGACGGGCCCGCCTTGTGGCCGTCCGAACGTGGCCAGCGGGTCGGCCTGCAACGGCTGGACTCACGCTTCGCCGCCTACCGCGACGACCTCGGCCTGGACCCGGTCCTGGACTTCCACTCGCTGCGAAGGTCGTACGTCACCCACCTGATCGAAGACGGCTGGGACCCGCTGTTCGTCCAGCAGCAGGCCGGCCACGACCACGCTTCCACCACCTCCATCTACACCTGCGTGTCCTCCGATTTCCGCACCCGCACCTTGCGGCGGGCCCTGGACGCCACTATCGAGGCCGCGCTCCAGCCCGCGAGGAGAGCCTGATGAAACGCCAGGTCAGTTACCAGTGGCGGCTGCGCGAGCGAATGGCCGCCGCCGGGATGTTCAGCACCAGCGAGCTCGCCCCGCCGCTCGCCGAGCGTGGTATCAACCTCTCGCTCTCACAGGTCCACCGCCTGGTCACCGGCACCCCCGAGCGGCTGTCGCTGCCGGTGTTGGCCGCGCTCTGCGACATCTTCGAGTGCACGCCGGCCGATCTGATCTCCACCAAGGCGGAGAACGCCGCCGTCCGCAAGGTCGCCACCGGCAACGCGGTCGTCGATCTGTCGGCGGTCCGTCCCAAGCGGGCCCGCATCCGGCCCGAAGGATGAGCCGCACCCGCGTCCGCGCCGAGGATCTGTTTTGCGCACGATGCCGTCGGGCCGTCCGCCTCGGGGCGGCCCACTGGCCCGAGGGCTATCTCTGCGCAGGCTGCTTCACCCGCGCCCTGGAGACCTACGGAACCTGCACCGGCTGTGGGGTTGAGCGGCTCACTCCGGGCCTCGCGCCGGACGGCGGCAAGCTCTGCACCGACTGCGCCGGCGGCCTCGGCGACTTCACCTGCGAACAGTGCGGACGGGAAGCCAGGCGCTACCGGCGCGGGGTCTGCGGCCAGTGCGTCCTGACCGAACGCCTCCGCGAACTCCTCGACGACGGCACCGGCTCCGTCCGCACCGAACTTCTCCCGCTGTTCGAGGCCCTGCGGCAGATCCGCCGCCCCTGGGGCGCCCTGACCTGGACCAACAAGCCCCACGTCCAGAGCAACCTGCGGGCCCTGGCTCGCGGTGAGGTCCCGCTCACCCACGACGGCCTGAGCCAGCTCACCCCCTGGCGGTCGGTCGCCTACCTGCGCGACCTGCTCATGCAGAGCGACATCCTGCCTCCCGCCGACCGGCAGCTGCTGCTGTTCCAGCGATGGCTCGGCGAGAAACTACCCGCCATCGACGATGCCGGGCACCGGCGGCTGCTGGAGCTCTTCGCCACGTGGCACGTTCAGCGCCGCCTGAACACCCTGGCCGACCGCGGCCCGCTCACCGGCAAACAGATTCAGCAGGCCCACAATGAGATCCACCTCGCGACCGCCTTCCTCGGTCACCTCGCCGAGTGCGGGCGGACGCTCGCCGACTGCACCCAGGCCGATGTCGATGCCTGGTACGCAGGAGGCTACACCGCCCGTCGCCTCACCCACGCCTTCCTGCGATGGGCCATGCGGTCCAGGCACATGCCCAAGGTCACCGTCCCACACCGCTCCACGAGCAACCCCGCCCCCCTCGCCCAGCACCAGCGGCTCACCCTGCTGCGGCAGACCGTCAACCGCGACGACATCCTCCTCCAGGACCGCGTGGCCGCCGCGCTCGTCCTCCTCCACGCCCAACCGCTCACCCGGATCACTCGGCTCACCATCGACGATGTCCTTCAAGAAGGGGGCGAGGTCCTGGTCCGACTCGGTGACCCTCCGTCGCCCGTTCCTGAGCCCTTCGCCGGGCTGTTGTTGGCCCACCTTGACCAGCGGCCGAACACCTTGACGGTGACCAACCCCAGCGCTCAGTGGCTCTTTCCCGGCCGCCGGGCCGGACAGCCCATGACCCCGGACACGCTCGAACTCCGGCTTCGCCGCCTGGGCTTCCCTACCCAGCGAGGACGCACAGCGGCAATCCGCCATCTTGTGCTCCAGGCCCCCGCACTCGTAGTCGCCCGCATGCTCGGCTATCACGACGACACCACCGCGCAGCTCGCCGCCGAGGCCGGAGGAACCTGGCATCGCTACGTTCCCGGCGATCACCGGCGGTGACTACCGCCCTGTCAGGCGCTGCTTGACCTTGCCGCTGGCGGCAGGGTTGGACGATGACCGGCATGAACAGCACCGCACCGCAGAACAGCAGGATCGTCGCCGTTACCGGGGCTGGCACGGGGATCGGCCGGGCCACCGCCCGCGCCTTCGCCGCCGAGGGCGCCCACGTGGTCGCGATCGGGCGGCGGGCCGAGCCGCTGAAGGAGACCGCTGCCGGGCACAGCCGGATCACACCGCTGGCCGCCGACATCACCGCCGAGGACGAGCCTGACCGGATCCTCCAGGCCGTGCTGGAAACACACGGCCGGCTGGACGTGCTGGTCAACAACGCCGGCATCGTGCGCAGTGGCGCCCTCGGGACACTGACGCCGGAGATGATCACAGCTCAGCTGGCCACCAACCTCATCGCGCCCATCCTGCTGGCCCAAGCCGCGCTGCCACTCCTCGAGACGTCGGGCGGGGTGATCGTCAATGTCAGTACGTCGGTGGGGCAGCGGGCCTGGCCGGGCAGCTCGGTCTATGCGGCGACCAAGACCGCCCTGGAGCTGCTGACCCGCAGCTGGGCGGTCGAGCTGGCACCCCGCGGGGTCCGGGTGGTTGCGGTCGCCCCCGGAGCGATCGATACCCCCATCGGTGAGCACCAGGGCCTGACGCCGGAGCGAATGGCTGCAGTGCGGGAGTGGCAGCTGGCGCACACCCCGCTGGGCCGGATCGGCCGACCCGAGGAGGTGGCCTGGGCGGTCACCCAACTCGCCGCATCCGCCGCGTCGTTCGTCACCGGAGTTGTACTCCCGGTCGACGGCGGGGCGGTCGTGGCGTGATAGAAGTGGCCCGGGAGGTGGAATGGGTGCGGATCGGTGAGCTCGCCAAGGCGACCGAGACAACCGCCCGTGCGCTGCGGCACTACGAGCAGGCCGGACTGATCTCATCCGAGCGGGCCTCCAACGGCTACCGCATCTACGACGAACTGGCGGTGGTTCGGGTCCGCAACATCCGCTACCTGCTGGCCGCCGGGCTCACCCTGGAAGACGTGCGGGTGTTCCTGCCGTGCCTGGACGGCGATGTGGCTGCCGCACCGCCCTCGGACAAGGGCCTGCGGGTCGCCTTGGAACGGCTGGCGATCCTCAACGAACGGATCACCGCCCAGGCCGAGGCCCGCGACCGGCTGGAAGCCGCGTTGCGACAGGCAACCGGTGGCCGAATCCGCCCAGTGGCCTGACCGCCCGCCTCGTCGCAGAAGTCCAGAGGAACCTGGCGTCGCTGCGCTCCCCACGACAACACACGGTGACCACGAGCCCTCACCGGCTGAGGAATACGCGACTCTCGATTACGCGAGGTCGCCAGTTTCACACCCCCTGGAGAGAGCGGCCGAGCCGGTCTAGCGACGGGACGACGAGGGTGTCACCCTCGCGCAGGTAGTCGAGGGCCTTACGCAGTTCCTCGCGTTCGGCGTTCTTGCCGGACTTCTTGTCGGCGAAGATCCGGATGCACCCTGCTTCGGTGAGTGCGTGGACCTGCCGGTCGAGCAACTGTCCCTTGGTGGACACGCGTGCGTACCCCACGAGTCCGCCGGTCCGTACGGCTGGAACCGGGGCGAGTAGATCGGCGGTGTCGTCATCTTGGGGTGGCTGCACCCGCCAGATCGTACAGAAAAGGGTGCTCCTCAAGTTCTTGAGCACATCGACTTTCTGACACCGTTTTATGGGCATGATCCGGCGTCGATCCGGCCGCGCGCAGCCACTTACCGATCTTGCTCATCAATCGGTCGATATGTGAGCAGCGGCACCTCGCAAGCGAGCTGAACCGCAAAGGGTTATTCGCGAAGGTCTCTTTGCGAATAACCCTTTGCGGACTACCGTGTGTCGCATGGCTGATGCAGTGGAGAGGCCGGATGGCCCGGACGTCGAAGAGGACTCGGTTGTCCTGGATGCCAAGGGGCTGCGCGCCCTGGCGCATCCGGTGCGCGTGCAGTTGGTCGGGTTGCTGCGGAAGTACGGCCCGTCGACGGCCACCCGCCTCGCGGAGCGACTGGGCGTGAATTCCGGTACGGCCAGCTACCACCTCCGGCAGCTCGGCGCGGCCGGTTTCGTCGAGGAGGACACCGAACGCGGCAACGCGCGAGAGCGCTGGTGGCGTTCGGTGCACCGGACGACCTGGTTCAACGATCCGGAGCTGGCCGAGCTGGAGCCCGAGGCCGCACTGGCCTACCAGCAGTCCGTCGCCGCCATCTACACCCTGCGCACGCAGCAGACCCTGAACGGGCTTCAGACGATGCCCCGCGCATGGCGGAACACCTTCGACATGAGCGACTGGGCCCTGCGGCTCACGCCCGAGGAAGCCGCCGCCCTGTACCGGGAGTTGACGGAAGTCATCGCGCGCTACCGGCGAGACGCGCCGGAGACGGCGGCAAGTGCCCCCGAGGGAGCCGAACGGGTCGCCGTGATCACGCAGATCCTGCCCGAACTGGATGCGCCTGCCGCGTCATCGCTCCCTTCCGGCCCCCAGGAAGAGGAAGGAAGCCCGACGTCATGACCGACGACGCCTCGGAGGCCGGCGGCATATCCGGCAAGAGGTCCTTACGGCCGCTGGGCGGGGTGCTGGCGGCCATGGCCGTGTCGCTGACCGGCACGCGGATCTCCGTTGTGGCACTGCCCTGGTTCGTCCTCGTCACCACCGGCAGCGCCACCCAGACCGGACTGGTCGCCTTCTGCGAGATGACTCCCTATGTGGTGGTCAAGGCGTTCACCGGTCCGCTGGTGGACCGGATCGGCCCGCGGGCTGTTTCCTGGACCACCGATCTGGCCAGCGCGACCGCCGCCGCCGCGGTTCCCCTGCTCCACGCCCTGGGCCTGCTCTCCTTTCCCCTTCTGCTGGTGCTGGTCGCGCTGATCGGCGCGGCCCGGGGACCCGGCGACCTGGCCAAGGAGGTGATGGTCCCGGAGGCGGCCGAGCGTGGCCGGGTGCCGCTGGAGCGGGCCACCGGTCTGGCCGGTGTGATCGAGCGGCTCGCCTCCACCGTCGGCCTGGCGGTCGGCGGGTCCCTGGTGGCGCTGCTCGGTCCCCTGACCGGGCTCGCCGTCAACGCGGGCTGCTTCGCCCTCGGATCGGTGATCATCAAACTCGCGTTGCCTCGTGGCATGGGGCACGCGGCTGAGGAAGCCCCCTCGCCGACCGGGGAGACAGGACCGGGCTACTGGCGGCGGTTCGGCGAGGGCTTCACCTTCCTACGCGGCGAGCCGTTGTTGCTCACCGTCATCGTCATGTGCGGCATCACCAACCTGCTGGACGCAGCGATCACCTCGGTGCTCGTTCCCGTCTGGGCCAGGGAGTCCGGCAACGGGCCGACCGCGATCGGCCTGATGGGCAGCGTGATGGGGGCCGCGGGGGTCGGCGGGAGCCTGATCGCCGCGGTGGTCGCGCACCGGCTGCGGCGGCGGGTTGTGGTTCTCACCGGGTTCCTGCTGGCCGGGGCACCGAGGTTCCTGATCCTCGCCTTCGATGCCCCGTTGGGGGTGGTACTGGCCGTCTTCGCGATCAGTGGGTTCGGTGCCGGCTTCGTCAACCCGGTGATGGGGGCTGTCCTCGTCGAGCGGGTGCCGCGCCGGATGCTGGGCCGGGTCAACGCACTCGGTGACTCGCTGGCCTGGGCCGGCATCCCTCTCGGCGGGCTCCTCGCCGGGGCGGCGGTGACCGCTGTGGGACTCGTGCCGGTG
Organism: Streptomyces sp. NPDC127197; assembly: GCF_042672405.1. Lineage (NCBI taxonomy): Bacteria > Bacillati > Actinomycetota > Actinomycetes > Kitasatosporales > Streptomycetaceae > Streptomyces > Streptomyces sp. NPDC127197. The sequence continues at coordinate 19,417 of NZ_JBHXVG010000058.1, forward strand.
CTGCTCACCGGCGGCGCCGCGTACTTCCTCACCACGAATCTGGCTGGACTGCGGCCGGAATGGCGCGAGATAGACCGTACGCGTGGGCGGGGCGTCTTGAAGCCGCACGCCAAGGAAGACGCCTCACAAGACAGTGCGAACGCAGCGACATGACGCTTACGGGAGGGAGGTGGAAGATCTGGCTTCCTTCTCCCTCCCACCGTTCCTACTGACCTCGCCCACGCTTCACGCACGCTCAGATGACTGCTGGTCGGCGGCGTCCGTCGGAACTCGGGGACCCGGAAGTTTGACCGCAGCAAGGTCAAGGCGGGTGTCCATGTCGAGGTTGACCTCCCCGTACGGACGTACGTGTGACCAGAACAGCGGGGTCAGGCCGCGCCGGTCGGCGGGCGTGAGGAGGTCGGACCACTCCGGTTCGCCAAGGATGTCCTGGAGCATCAGGGTGTTCACGAAGACCAAGGCGGACTGCAAGATCCGCAGGCACAGCACGAACATCTCCTGCTCGTCGCGCCGGTTGGATGCGATCTCCCCGCCCTTGCCGTAGGCGATCACGGAGTTGGCGCCGTTGGAGGACTCCATGACGTTCAGGCCCTCCTCGATCTCCCGCTGGAGGTCGCGCAGCCGCAGGTAGCGGGCCACGAAGATCGTCTTTTGGGCGCGGCCGACCTCCAGCATCGCTGCGTAGGTGGGGTGGGAGGCGTTGCGGGTGAAGCGGCGCAGGATCGCCTCGGTGGACGCGGTACGGGTCCGGATCGCGGTGGCGTACTTGATCATCTGGTCGTACTGCTGGGTGATGAGTTCCCAGCGGATCGGGCGGGTAAGCGCCGGGGTCAGCTGCGGATAGGCGTCCGGCTCGCCGGCCACCGGCCGGTACAACTTCACCTTGTTGATCCGCTTGATCCTCGGCAGTAGGTCGAAGTTCAGCAGCCGCGTGATGCCGAACCCGATTTCCGACTGGCCATGCGAGTCCGTGTAGTTGGCCTCGACGTCCATGGTGGTGCCGTGCCGCATCGCGCCCTCGATCATCGCGGCGACTTCGGAGGCGGTGCAGTTGATCAGCTGGGAGTGGATGGCCAGGGACTTCTTCTCCACGTGCCAGTAGATGAGCACCCCGCGACCGCCGTAGCGCGAGTGCCACTCGGTGAACAGGTTCTGATCGTAAGCGCGCACGTGGGTGGAGTCGGAGGCGACCGCGGTCGAGCCCTGGCCCCACAACTCGGTGTTGCGGGCGGCGAAGGTGGCGTTCGCGATCTGGATGGCGATGGCGCGTGCGGCCTCGACAGACAGATAGCGGCGCCGCACGTACCGCAGCTCGTCCTCGGTGTGCCCGTGGCCGCCGGACGCCACCGCCTTGATCCCGGTGTTCGTGCCGTACGCGTAGATGACCAGCAGCAGGCGTTCGGCCAGCACCTCCAGCGAGAGGCTGCCGCCGCCGGAGACGGAGGTGACCGCGTCCAGACAGCCGGTCCGCAGCACCGCTTCCTTCAGCATGTCGACGAGCGGCACGATGCCCCAACGCCTCTGCACCTCGGCCTTGACCCTGCGCAGGTTGCGCGGCTCGGGCTGGGCCTCGGCCGCCGTGAGCCGGATCGCCCCGGACTTCCGCTCGGCGATGTCCAGCCAGGACAGCTTCGGCATCGTGTCGTTGAGCAGGGTCAGTTCGGTGGTCATCTGCTCGCGCAGCTCGTCGACGAACACCGCGGCGTCCAGCGGCTTGCGCAGCTCCCGGTAGTTCTCCGCCCGCCGGGCCTCGAAGTCCTGCGGCAGGTCCTCATCGGGGTTGCGCCACTTGTCGGCGCCGACCACCCAGATGTCCTTGCACTTGAGCTGATCGCGCAGGGCCTGGAAGGCGACGACCTCGTAGACCATGCGCACCACCCGGCGCCGGCCGCGCTTGTCGGTGCGGTGGACGACCTCGGCCCAGTCCCCGCCCATCGCCTTGTGCACGGGCACGGTCTCGCCCAGCGGGTAGTACGTGGTGTTGCCCGCCGCCGCGTACCGGGCCACCAGCGCCAGGGCCTCGATCACCGGACGGTGGGTGTGGTTGGACGAGCGGAACTCCAGCACGTCCAGCAGCTTGATCAGCCCGCGCCGGTAGTGGTTGGTGTAGGACGCCTTCAAGGTGGTCTGCACCGTGCGCCGGTAGACCGGGCCGCGGGTCTTGAACTCGTGGACCAGCTCCCGCAGCGTCTGCTCACCGCCCGACACGGCCGGGTAGACGACCTCGCGGACCGTGCCCTCCGGCTCGCCGATCGACGCCTCGGCGAGCTTGAAGAGGATGTTCTCCTTGCCCGACACCTTCTTGAACGCGTTGACCAGCTGCTCGGTGACCTTCTTCTCCGCCCGCGCCCCGATCCGGTGCACCGTGGAGATCAGCAGCTCCACCAGCGTGTCCGTGATCTCCCGCTCCCGCTCGTGCAACAGCGCGGCCAGCAGCGTCACCCGCAGCGGCAGCGGATGAGTCCGCAGGTGGGACGGGGATTCCACCGCGGCCCGCGCCCGCCACCCGGCCACCACCTTTGGCGCGACATCGGCAAACAGGTCCGTCGGCAGCCCGACAGCCCGGACCGCGAGCAGCTTGTCGATCTCGGTGAGCATCGTCTCCAGGCTCACATTGCCCGGAGCCTCCTTGATCTTCCCCAGGACCGGCGGGCCGTCCTCGCCCTCACCGGTACCGGCTTCGCCGGGTATGGCGTCGTCCTCCTGGTCGGCGCCGGCGACGAGGGCGACGATCCGCTCCGTGCTCTCCACCGTGAGCCGCGCCGAGATCCTCGCCGTCAGCGTCTCTTCGGCCACTCGCAGCGCGGCGCCCACGATCCGGTCGCACCGCCCCGGACTCGGCGGCTCAATGCTCTCCGCTCGGCAGCGGGCCAGCAGTTCCACCCGTACCTGTTCCGGCCGCCGCTCCTTGCACGCGACGTGCTCGGCAAGCCAGCCGGTCAGCTTGCCCGCGTCCGCGACGCTGCACTCACGAAAGCCCAGGTGCCCGCGGATCTGCGCGCGGTGGTACTCGACCGTCCGGCCGCTCCATTCGTACGCGTCCAGCCCGGCGGCGGGTACCTGAACCTGCCGGGCGACGAACTCCACCGCCTCGCCCGGCAGCTCGAACCGGCCCCGGGGAAACCGGCCGTACTGCGTATAGAACTTCAGCAACACGGCGAAGCCCAGTCTCGTCGCACCGCGCTTGCCGGACACGAGCCCCTGCTCGTCCTTCAACAGCGTCCAGTGCTCGACCAGGTCGTCCAGGTCCAAAGGGGTACGGGCCACGGTCGTCGATCGTCCTCTCGGGGCCTCACCCCGCGCAGCTGTACGACCCCGGACTCACCCACACGGGTGGCACCCTCGCAAGATCACCGCCGTTTGCGGCTGGTGACAGCGTTCTTACCGGCACCCCAACCACCGCCGGCTCCACGGTGAGATAGGGCACATCCCGCCCGCGGAATACGAAGCCAACTACTACCGAGCAATCACGAAACCCCAGCTCACAGCCACCAACTGAGATCTCCAACGAACCCGGGGCGGTTCATCCTTGAGGTGGCCGACCCCGAGGCTGCCCACCGCTTCTACACCGCCTTCGGAGTGGACACGCACATACGCCTGCGGGCGTCCGAGGCACACTCCACCGGATTCCGTGGCTTCACCCTGGCGCTCACGGTGTCCCGGCCGGCCACTGTCGACAGCTTCGTCGGCGCCGCCGTGGACGCCGGTGCCACGGTGCTGAAGCCCGCCGCGAAGTCGCTGTGGGGCTACGGCGGTGTCGTCCAGGCCCCGGACGGGACGATCTGGAAGGTCGCGACCTCGGCGAAGAAGGACACCGGCCCGGCCACCCGCGAGATCGACGAGATCGTCCTCCTGCTCGGCGTCGAGGACGTGAAGGCCAGCAAGCAGTTCTACATCGGCCGGGGCCTGACCGTGGCCAGAAGCTTCGGCGGCAAATACGCCGAGTTCACCTCCGGCGAGTCCAGCCCCGTCAAGCTGGCGCTGTACAAGCGCCGCGGCCTGGCCAAGGACCTCGGCGTCCCCGCCGACGGCACCGGCTCGCACCGCATCGTCCTCGGCAGCACCGCCGGCCCCTTCACCGATCCGGACGGATTCGCCTGGGAGGCCGCCGAGTCACTCGCCCCCGCGCCGTCCACGGCGCCTGCACTGTCCTGACTCACGGCCCCACACTCCCGCCCCGACCCTCCTCATTCCTGTACGAGAGGAAACCTGCCATGCAGTCCACGAAGTCGTCCGCCGAGAACTCCGGCACGACCGCTGAGCAGTACAACGGATTCACCGCCGAGGAGCGGGCCGCGATGAAGGAGCACGCGCAGGAGCAGAAGAAGGCGGCGGCGCGGCGCGGTTCGTCCCGGGTGGAGAAGGAGGCGGCAGCGGAGCGGGACGTGCTCGCTGAGATCGCCGAGATGCCGGAAGCGGACCGGACCCTCGCCGAGCGGATCCACGACATCATCAAGACCGCCGCTCCGGACCTCACGCCCAAGCTCTGATACGGGATGCCCGCGTACGCCAGAGACGGCAAGGTCCTCTGCCACTTCCAGAGCGCGCAGAAGTTCAAGTCGAGGTATGCCACGCTCGGCTTCAGCGACCAGGCGGCACTCGACGACGGCGCCATGTGGCCGACCGCCTACGCCCTGAAGGAGCTGACCGCAGCCGACGAACAGCGCATCAGCGCGCTCGTCAAGAAGGCGGTGGGCTGACAGGGCGATTTCAAAGTCGTGATGATCTTGTAGGTGGGCTGGTCACGGCGGTGAGACGATTTTGCAATCGCCCCGGCGAAGATCCCGCTTTCCTCGGGCGCCAACTCGCCTCCGCAAGGCTACGTTTCAGAGCCTGAAGCTGACGGTCTGTGATCTGCAAGGAGAAGCAGCGCTTTATCTTGACGCAGCCCCGCTACCCGTCTCAGAGGCAGCAAAGCAACTCGGCAGCCATCCGCATGTTTGTTCCCACCTAGCAGCCGCCAGATGAGCCCACTCTTATACGACGCCGTGCAGAACGGGCACTTGTTTTCAAAATAGTCAGCATCCCACTCACTGCCCATTTGGCTCTCTCTCAACTACGGGCTGCCTCACCTGGGCGCGGCGGATCCGCCACCGTTGCTCCCAGGTACGGGACGTTGAGTCTCCCCATTTCAACAGAACCCACAGCGCTTCCGCAGCCACGGGGGACAAGACGACCCAGAACGCTGCCCAGCGCCACCCTGCGAGTGCTCCGTCGGATTGCGGAGGGGCCAAGACTAGTGCGACTCCAGTACCCAGTGCGATCAGTCCCAGGGTGTAGCAATAGGAGGCGAAGAGACTTCTGCGCTGCCAGCGCTTGAGATCGATGTCTTGCTGCTGCACACATTGCGCGCGTTCCGCCGCCGAGAGCGGTGCGCCTTGCCATTGTTCAACCTCGGCCACGGAGTACAGATAGGGGCGGGCGCGGTATCCCCAATGCACCGAGAGCACGAGAAAGATCGCTGACAGCGCCAGCAGCAGCAGAGTTGGACCTGGCCACCGGAATTTCTCCACGTCTGCGGCGACCACGCCCACCAAGCCAACGTTGCCAGCGGCCAAGAGTGGCGCCGCAATGCCCGTCACGGCTTCAACGGCCCGTCCGAACCGCAGGTCGCGTGCACCCTGCCGCTCTAGCACAGACTCACCCCCTGCGTTCAGGGTAATGCAGCCCTTACTCGTGCGCCACCGACTCCGGGTTGGTCGAACTTCGCTACGCCAAGGCCGAGTTCAGTAGACACGGACCTTTCAGTGAGGCTTTTCCAGCATCGGTCTGAGCCAGGGCGATTGCACAGTCTGATGATCTTGGGTCGGTGCTGGTCAGCTGAGACCGAGGAGAGTCAGCGGCCGCTCGAAGGGGCGGAGGGACATCTCCCGCAGTCCGGCGGCGATGTTGGTGTGGCCGACGGCGCGGAGCTGGTTGACGGCGAAGCTGCGGAGGGTGGCCATGTTCTCCGGGCCGTGTCCAGTGCGGATCTTGGAGGCGTCCTCGCGGTAGGCGGTGTCGCGGACGAAGTGGAGCCGGTTCTCGATCACCCACTGCGACCTGACGATCTGCGCGATTCGTTCGGGGGAGGCTTGCCTGCTGGTCAGATCGGTGATGACGTAGACGGTCTCGCGGGCGCGCTTGCCGGTGATGACCGTGGTGCGGTGCCGCACGATCTTCGCGACCTGGACGGCGTGCGGGAAGTCCACGCCGAGGTCGGTGACGGTCAGGGCCTGCACCACCCGGGTCTCCCAGCGTCCGTGGCCGGTGGACCGGTCGTAGAACCTGGCCGTCGCCTGCTGCCAGGGCAGGGTGCGCAACTGCTCATACAGGCCCTTTTGATTCCGCTTCACGGTGAGGGCGTAGTGGGCCTTCTTGGTCTCCACCAAGAACCGGGCGTGATCGCGCTGAGTGTGCAGGGCATCGGCGGTCACGGTCATCCCGGTCAGGTCGTAGGGCGCCAGCAAGGCGGCGAAGCAGGTGATTTCGTTTGTCTTGTCCGGGACCCGCAGCTGGGTAACGGTCTGGCCGCTGCCCGTCATCGCGGCCAGCAGATGGGCCGCCGCGGTGGTGCGGTGGCGCGAGCCGCGGGCGCTCTTGCCGTCCACAGCCACCGTCCCGCTCCCGTCTGGCTCGCTTCCCAGCAGATCGGCCAAGCCGCCGGGGCAGGTGCGCAGAATGACCCGGCGGATAGTCGCCCCACTCGGCGCCACCCGCACGCCGAACACGGTGGCGGTGCGGGCCCCGAGCCGGGCCAGGGTGTCCTGCGGCGCGTCCGTGGCCCACTGCCCGATGGCCGCGAACGACTTCGCGCCGGCGACCACCGCCGAACAGGCCACCAGCAACACCGCCACAAATGGGTGACGCTTCCCGCGCCGAGCGCGCGGATCAGCCAGCGTCTGCAGCCGCGGCCCCAGCGGACCGATCGACCGATGCTGACGGGTGGGCGACTTGGTCAGGCAGACGGTGGCAGACTGGCGGCACATCGAAGCTCCGTTGAGCAAAGGCGACTTGGGAAGGTCACCTCCACAACGGAGCTTCGTTGCTGTGCGTTGCGCGCCCACCGGACACCGTCACACCGCCGTGACCAGCACACCTACAAGATCATCACGACTTTGAAATCGCCCTGGGTGGGCTGAGGCCAGCCGGGGCAGAACCAGCAGCGAAAGTGACCGAGCCGTGGAAGATGTTCACACGCTTGGCACAGCGCGTCGCCAGGGCGAGGTGCTCGTGGAGGAAACATCCGGTGCAGACCGTGACCGTCTCCACGGTCGCGAGGTCGGACAGCCCGGAATTCGCGGCGAGCGCGCTGAGGTATCCGGCCATGTCCAGTGCCTTGATCTGCGGGTCGGAGGCGCCTTCGAGGGTGTCGGGGCAGAACACGCAGCCGGTGCACTGGGAGCGCGCGTTGGAGTTGAGGGTCAGCATCCTGGTGCCGTTGCGCCAGTAGCCCAGGACCGCGTCGTCGTCTTCGATGCCGTCGACCTCGCCGACCTTCTCGCCGTTGAGCCGCAGCTCGTGTTCGTCGAGCTCGAAGGGCGAGTCGGTGCGGCCGAGCGAGAGGATCAGGTACAGCGGGGTGTCGGGGCGGGAGTCCAGCCGCAGTTGGAAGCGCATGCGGGGCCTTGGTCAGTGGGGACCGGGCGCCGGACGCGTTGAGCGCGATCAGCAGAACGTCCTCGGGATTGATGTTCCATTCGCGGGCCACCTGGCCGAGGTGGCGGACCGATGTGAGCATGGGCATGTCCCTTTCGGATGGAGGGAGTTGTCGCACTGGCAGCGGGTGATGCTGCTGGTGCGGTGGTCAGGCGGGGGCCAGGGGCAATCACCGGCCGCTTCACCGGTGCCCGGACGGAGGACCCACCAGCGTCCATACCACGAGCGAGCGAGTCCTTTCTCTGACCGCGACCGCAAGTCGAGCAGCCGCATTGACAGGAACGGCAGATAAACTCCAGGCCCAGTCCATCGTGCCGAGATGTGTCTCAAACGCATCCATGACAGGCTGGTACTTACTGGGTTCTCGCCCCACACGGCACTGTCGAAAGCGGTGGACCGGCGCGGGTCTGTAATCATCCACGTGGGAGTGGCTTATGGCGTGTGGGAGCCGGACACTGTGGACTGCGTCCAGTCCGGCGTGAGCAAGAGCGAATCCCCTAAGTTTCCGTAGGCACCACAAATGTGCGGCGCGCTGGCCGTGGGTTGACCGCTCATCCCTCTGACGCGACTCCGGGAGGCTGCCATGTACGAAAATCCCGCCAATGCACCGAGTAATAAAGACCTCCGGCCATACAAGGCTCCCTTCGAGCCCGGCGCAGGCCCGTTCGGTACGGGCGGCTTTCCCCTTTACCCTAATCTGGCGAATACCCTCGCCAAGGCTGCGAACCATCCGGATCCGGATAACGTAATTCCGCACGTGATGGCCACGTGCTCCGCATACGCCTATGCCGGATTCGGACAGAAAGGAGACCCCGAGACCGTCGCCATGATCATGGCGAGGATGGGGCTGGAGGAAAACCGCTGCCGCGTTTTCGAACAACGGGTGGGTGCGATGTACATCTCATCGGGGGCCTACCTGATACAGAGTAAGGATCACGACGTCGTGATCTTGTGCTATCGAGGCACCCAACCCGAGGACATCATCAGCATCCTGACCGATGCCGACGTGGCACCGGAGAGGATCACCGTCGACTTGGACGGACAGAAACATTACGTCCACGCCGGCTTCTACCGCAATATGCGGGCGACGCGCCATCTGGTCATGGGTGCGCTGCAGAGGGCCGCAGAAGGGTATTCCATCAACCGCGAGGACCCTGAGGAGAAGAAGGGGGACGGTTTTGAGGCGCTCTACATCACGGGACACAGCCTCGGCGGTGCCATGGCTGCGCTGATGGGCGTCACACTGATCTGCGAACCCCGATACCAAGACATCGCTAAGAAACTCAAGGCGATCTACACCTTCGGCCAGCCCATGCTCGGCAACCAGCAGTTCGCCCGGGCGTGCGAGAACAAAAAGGACACCCAGGGCGTTCGATTCCTGCGCGACAACCTGGTCAGGTACATCTACAACCGTGACGTCGTTCCGCGCCTCCCACCGCGGCCGGTCGATGAATACGCGCCGTTTGGGCGTGAGTTCCAGTTCGACAAAGAGCTGGACGCGATCGGCGCAGCCTTTTCGCTGGCGGGCGACATAGCGGACGAGGTGGTAGCCGTCCCGGGCGACTTGGTGGAAGGAGTTGGTGAGGCGTTCAATCTAACGAAAAACCCGCTTGAGAACCTGGCCAATCTGGCAGGCAACATAGTTTCATTGCCGGTCAATGTGCTGGGGCACACACTCAAGTGGGCAAATTCCCCGCTGGGACGGATGGGCGGGTGGAAAGAGCAAAAAGGCAAGGCTCGGTCGGAACAGGTTCAGAACCTGTCGGGATTTGCCATTGTCGCGCCCCTGGCGTCCCTGGCCGGCAGGCTGGACCTGACCCGTACCGTTCCCTTCAAGTACTCCTTCAAGGACCACAGCCCCAACCACTATGTCTCTGCTCTGGCCCCCGCCGGCGTGTGGAGCGAGTACGGCGGCCAGAGGTAGGTCCGCTACCGGTCTGGGCTGCGATATCGCCTGGGGAACGACACAAGGCTGCGTCGTTCTCGTAGAGCGCCTGGTTTGATGGGTGATCGGGTGGCTCAGGCCGCTTCGCGGCTGATTGTCCGGGGTGGAACGGAGGCAGGCACGGCTTCCGGTGATCATGAGATGTCGAATCCCTGATCACCACAACGGAAGACCGCGCCTGCTCACTGACCCATCGCGGCTGGTCAGGCGGCGTATCGGTACTCGTTGATCAGTCCGCCAAGGACGCATGTGCGAAAGAGTGGCTGTAGTGCCGGGCGTAAAGTCGAGGACGCGCCGAGCGTGGGTCTCATGCCAGATCAGCACGTGCTCGCCGCGGCTTGTCCGGTGGTCTTGAGCCGGGCGAGCTGCACGGTGGTGGTGAACGAGATCCGGTCGGGATCGGCCTGGCCTGGACGACCTGGTCAGCGAACTGTCCGCACAGTGACAACACAGGGCACCCCGACCGGCAAGCCCCGCCTGCCCCTAGGAGCTTGCCTGGAGGTCAAGGGGAACGTCCTGTAGACCGCACCTCATGTACGTCACGTCAATGAGGTGCGGTCTGTGGGACGTCAGGTTGCGCGGCGAAGGGGGATGACGACGTTCTCGCCCATACGCTTGGGTTCGAGCCGGTAGTACTTGATGTGCCCGATCCTCTCGGTCTCCTCGAGCCAGCCGGCTTCGATGACCTGCTTGCGGGTGCGGGAGAAAACGGGAGGGGCCATACCGACGAGCTTGGCCAGGTTGGCAGCTGTCTCGAGAACGGCGCCGGACCGGTCGGTCGGGTGCAGGGCGTACAGCATGACGACGAGACGCTGGTTGGCGGTCATGCCGGCCGTCTTCTCAAGCAGCTCGAGATTCTTCTGCTTGTCGTCGTTGCTGATCACTGGGCCTCCCACCGTGCAGGGGCGTTGTCGTCGAATCCGGGGATGTCCGGCGGGTTGCACGTCTTCACCGCTTCACGCTGCTCGATGCCCGTTCCGTGGAAGGCAATGTACGGGCTGATCCGGTAGAAGTTGTAGTTGCCGATGCGTCCTCGAACGATCAGGATGCGGTGTTTGGTCAACTTCCTGTTGATCTTCCCGACGGCGTCGGTGGACATCCCCACCCGCTTGGCGATGTCCGCTCCGGTGGCCCTCAGCGGCTCCATGCCCTCCGGCGAGACCCCGATCCACCACAGGACGAGGAATTTCTGGCTGGGGGTGAACGCCTTGGACTCGGTGATCGCCTCGACGCGCGCCTTGTCGACCTGTGTGTGCCTGCCGGAGAAGGCGTATGGCGCATAGGGGACCGGCTCGCCTGTGTCGGCGTCAACCAGTCTGCGTACTGCTCCCAACGGGCCCTCCGTGCAAGAGGATTGATTGATGGTTCACAAGGGACGGCTGTAAGGCCGACCAGATGAACTTAACGTACATGAGCAGGAAGTCAATCAACTGCGCCTGTCGGCCGTGTCGCCTGCTGCCACGCTCAGCGATCACGCTGTCCGGCCGCGGCTGCTCTGGCGCGGGCTTATGTACGTCACGTCAATCTGGTGCGGCTGGAGGATCGTGGTACCCGGATCGTGGAGTCGCGGTAGCAGACCATCCAATCGCTGTCCCAGTTCAGTAGGTCGTGGTGTGCGATTCCTGGGACGGTGTGGCACGACCGAGAGATCTGTGCACTCAGGTCTGCGGATCGTCCTCTACGGTCAACTGATCTGCCTGCCAGTTCCTTCGATCTTGGTTCCCGGAGGTGTTTTCGCAGGTCAAAGGCTATCTGGCCGGTGCGCTCTCTTCTCGTAGCAGGAGCCGCACCAGGCATCCCACTGCGCAGCAACCCCCCACCTTGCTCCCCACCCCAGCCAACACCGCGCTCGCCCCAGTCATCACCTTGCGACAACGTTCAACGGCGGGACCAACGAAGCTCAGCCCGCCGCCCGCACCCAGGTCCAGCCCGCAGCCGACACTGAACCGAGCATGTTGAGGTTGTCCGACGACGGACCCCCGCACACACACCCCGCCGCTTTCCGGCGCGCATGGCCTGGGCCACGACGAAACGGATTCGCGCCGGGAAGTGGTGGGGCAGCGGGGTCCAGGGGCCGGCGAAGGCCCCTGGTACCACGCAGCCGAGCCACCCTCGTGTTCCCACGTGTGCCAGTGGTCCCCCTATGGGCTGTCGCCCATATGAACGTGGGCTTCTGTGACCCGCGCTTGAGCACTCACTGGCACCGTCAAGAGAGCTCTGCGCCGCGTGCAGACGATGGACTGGATTCGTCGTCGGCGCGTCGGTTCTGCAGGGGAAGCACCGGGTCAGCCTCTGTTGTCGTAGTCATCCGCTTCACCAGTGCCCACCACTGGGACTTCTGGCGGGACTGATCCGTCCCTCATTTGGGAAATGATCACCCATCTGGTGGGAAGCGATCTTCATTCGCCTCTGGAGTGCCTGGTCAGGGGTGCTCGTGAACAGCCCCAGACCGCAAGGCCGGGCGGGAGTGACCGAAACACGGGGCTGGCAACGCGTCGGCGGCACCACTGTCCGCTATGACGACCGACGGTGTCCCCGCCGGGCCTGCGAGGCTGGTTCGTCCGCAGACGCCTGCCCGCCCACCGGCCTGGCCGGTGGGCGGGCAGGCGGGGTCAACTGTTTTCAGTGTGTGCGGACTGACGCCCCGTAGCCATCGGTCTGGCGGAGCACCGTCACCTCCTGGGCGGGTGCCGGCCAGGCCTGGATGAGGTACCACTCGGTGACCTCGTCGGGGGCCAGGTCGACGGCGGTGTCCCGGCCGCGGGCGTGGACGCGCAGCCGGTAGTCGCCGGGACCGTTGAACGACAGGACGGGGAGCTCTTCGTCCAGGTCGTCCATCATGCCGCGGACCATGAGCTCCCCGGACGCGGAGTGCGCAGAGATTTCCACGATCTCCTGCCAGTTACCGTCCACGGGCGCGGGCTCGGCTTCGTGGAGGGTGACGGTCACGTCGACGTCGCCGGTGTGGATGCCGGTCATGACGATGATGGCGCCGTCGGCGACCCTTACGAGTCCGTTGTGCCTGCGGTCCAGGTCAGGGCTGGCTGGCCCGTCCTCGTCACTGATGTCGAACTGGTGGTACTGGACGGGGACGCTGCCGCTGCCCCGTTCGACCTCGCTGCTCATCTGGCGTCGACTCCGTCGAACACCGGGGGTTCCGCGTGGAGCGGGGATCCGCCGTCCGTCTCCTCCAGCGACTGCACCACCGCTGCGGCTTTCGGTGCGCGGAAGTAGTCGGTCAGAACACCCATCGCTCTTCTCTTGGTCTCCGTGTCTCGGGAGGCAGTAGATCAGACGGAGCGGCAGTGTCAGTGGCCGGTCCTAGGATCGCGTCGCACGCAGTGATCAGGAGTGCTGCCGGCCAACCAACCGACCGAGCGGAGAGCGCCGTTGTCCTCGATACATGACTTCGCGACCTGGGAGCCGCTGCTGCGGCTGGTGCGGGATTCCCACGCGGAGCAGCTTGCCGCGCCGGGTGGTTGCTTCACGGGCCAGATCAGTCTCGGCAGTTGGACCCTGCCCGCGCAACAGCCGCGCCCGGTGCCAGGGCGAGCCTTGCAAGTGGCAGACATGCAGGACCAGTTCACCGCCGTGGAACGGGTCCAGGCCGCCCTCAGGGCCGACGGCGCGAGCGGCGTTTCGTACATGGTCGAGACGGCGCCGGACGGGAAGACCGTGCTCCATGTCATCGACGCGGGGCCCGCCGTGGAGCACGGCGTCAGGAGCCCTTTCGTGGGAGCCCTGCTCCTGGTCGAGGGCGCCGTTCCCGAGCCCTGGCGGCGCCTGCCCGAGGAGGTCCCGGGCGCGGCGCCGGCGCCGTCGGCGGACCCGGCGCTGCTGGAGCGGACCCTTCGCGAGCGGCTCCCCGACGCCATCGGTGCCACCGAGGAGGAGATAGCCGCAGCGGAGGCGCGCCTTGGTGTCACGCTGCCCGACGAGCTCAAGGCCCTCTACCGCGTCACCCGTGCGCGGTGGCAGGACTGGAGCGGCGACTACGCGGCGCAGGAACGCGTCAGCAAAGCGGTCGGCTGTGAGCTCTTCCCCCTGGACGGGCTCTACATCGCGGACGCCCGGTCCCGTCCCTGCCCTTGGCAGTTCGCCGCCAAGGACGCGGTCGTCACCGCACCGGACGCCGCCGTGCAGGGCCTTGTCGGCTCGCCCGGCTGGATCGCCTTTGGCGACAACGGCGGCGGCGACCGGCTGGCCCTCGACCTGACACCGGGCCCGGGCGGACACGCCGGGCAGGTCATCATGATCGACCACGAGCGGAGCATCGGGGCCGCACTGCGCGCCGACTCCCTCACCGACATGGTGGTCAACCACCGCGACGACTGGCGCTCGGACGATGACTGGAACCGTCCGCCGGTGGTGGCCCAGGTGAGCACCCACAGCCCGGGCGGCATGGTGGCCGCCGCCCGGCCCGAGCTGGAGGTGCTCCGGATCGGTGGTCGGAAGGGCGAGCCGGTCGGCCTCGCCCCGGTCGCCGGCCTTCCCCGCCTGCGGACGCTCACCGCCTCCCCGGGCACGCTGGCCGATCCCCTGGAGATCGCCGGGCTGACGGGTCTGGAGTACCTGAGCCTCGGCCCCGAGGAGTGGCGCGTCCTGCTCGACGCGGGCGCCGTCCCCCGGAGCCTGTCGGCCGCCGCCATCGATGTGCAGGGCGAACAGCACCCGCTGCCGGTCCTCGACCTCGCCAACGAGCTCCTCGCCCTGTGGGACCGCCCCCTGATCACCCGGACCGTCCTCGAAGGCGACCTGGACGCCGACCGGACGGCCGGGGGCACCCGGTGAGCGACGGCGGAGTGGAGGAGATGTGGGCGCCGCTGCCCGCGTACAGGGTCGAGACCGGTACCGAACCGCTGGACCGGCCGGCCCGGAACTCGTTGGGCGGGTGGCCCTACTTCGACGACGACCAGGAGTGGCCGCGTTGCTTCTGCGGCGAGCGGATGGCCCTGTTCTTCCAACTGGACCTGCCGGACGACATCGAGTTCTTCGGCGGAGAACACCTGTCGGTCTTCCACTGCGCCCACCACAACGACGCGTCCGACCCGGTGACGGCCGACGGCCGCCTCGTGCCCCGGTTCTGGGAGGCTCCGCAGCCGCCGTTCCCGGGCTCGTTCTGGCGGGTGCTGCTCCAGCGTGACCCGGGGGTGCCGGAAGCGGAGCCCGAACCGGCCGTGCGCGCTCTGCCCCTGACCCTGCGGCCCTTCGTGGACGCGCACGGGCCGTTCGACGTGCATTTCAAGGTGGGTGGTACGGCGGCCTGGGCGCAGTGGCCCGAGCAGTATTGGTGCGCGTGCGGCACGGAGATGGCGTTCCTCTGCCAGGTACCCGAGTACCAGGAGTTCGGCGTCCACCCCGGGGCCCCGGTGCAGCCCTACAGCATCCGGGACGACGCCTACCTCCTGTTCCTCGGCAACGAGGTCTACCTGCTGGCCTGCCCGGCGCGTTGCGATCCGGCGGCCGTCTTTCCGGTGAACCAGCACTGACGCCGGGTCGCCGGGGCGCGTGCCGAAAGCAGATCCTGACCATGGGACGATCTTGGTTCGCGGCACATGGAGATCTGACGGACGAACCATGGGCTGTGCTGGAAGCGTCGTTGCCGAGGGGTGAGAAGTCCGGCCGGCCGCGCCTGGTCAGACGGTGGTGAACCGCAGCTCCGGGCGCTCCCACGCGACCTTCGGCGGCGACGGGGCGACCGTCCCCACCCGCTCGGCGCCCAGGCGCCGGTAGAACTCCTCGGCTGGGGGATGAGAGACCACGCGGACGTCAGTCAGACCGGCCTCCCTGGCCTGGCCGACCATGTGCTCGATGAGGAGCCGGCCGATGCCCCTTCCCTGTGCGCTGTCCGCCACGAACGCCAGGTCCAGCTCCGGTGGTTCCAGCACCAGGGCGTAGAAGCCCAGCGGCCGCCCGACCGCATCGACGGCCACGAAAACCCGGTGCCGGGCGATGTAGTCGGCGGTGACTCGGTAACCGGAGATGATCGAGGCGTACTTCCCCCGGTAGGCGCCGGACTCCTGGATCAGTCTGGTGAGGCGCTCCGCATCCTGCGCGACTGCGCGCCTGATCGTCATGGACTGCATCCGTTGCCGTATAGGAGCGAATACCACGAGGGCCCATTACCTGCCCGGCTTTGATCCACTTTCGGAACGCGTCCTAGTGCTGAATTCCGCTTTTGGTGGGTATAGCTGCTGGTAGCGGGGTGGTTTCGGGTACTCGGGGGCGGGTGCTGGGTCATGGTGCTGCGGGCGCGGCTGGGCCGTGACGAGGGCGAGCAAGCGGTGGTTCGCCGCCTGGCGTCGGCGAGAAAAGCGCCGAAGGTTGTGGTGGAGCGATGCCGGATGGTGGAACTGAGCTGGGACGGCTGGCTGGTCCCGCAGATCGCCGACGAGCTGAGGTGCAGTCAGAAGACGGTGCGCCGCTGGCTGCACCGCTTCAACCGCGCGGGACTGGAGGGTCTGGAGGATCTGGGCGGACAGGGCCGCAAACGACGGATCACCGAGGCCGAACGCTCCCGGATCATCGGCCTGGTCAAGCAGACCCCGCCCGGGCGTCTCGAGGTCCAGCCGTCGAATGAGATGTGGGCGCCGGATGAGACCGGGCCGGCGGAATGGACCCTGGACGCCCTGGCCGCCGCCGCCCAGGAGCTGGGCATCCAGGTGGGCCGTTCCCAGGTGCGCAGGATCTTGCTGGCCGAGGGGGTGCGCTGGCGCCGAACCCGCTCCTGGACCCGGTCGAAGGACCCCGCCTTCGAGGGAAAAGGACCAGGATCATCGAGCTCTACACCAGCCCGCCCGACGGTGCGACCGTGGTCTGCGCCGACGAACTCGGACCGGTGATCCCCCGCACCTTCCCGCCGGCACCGGGCTGGTCACCGGACGGGCACCGCATCAAGAACGAGATCGACTACTCCCGCGGCCCGGAGAAAACCTGGGTCTACGGAGCCTTACGTCCCCGGGACGGCCACGAGGTCACGATGACGGCCACCTCCCGCAACAGCGCCTTCTACCAGCAGTTCCTCCAACTGGTCGAGGAGGCCAACCCGCACGGGGACATCTACGTGATCACCGACAACCTCTCCTCGCACAACAGCGTGTCCACCCGGGCGTGGCTGGAGGACCACCCCCGCATCACACATATGTTCATCCCGGTCGGCGCCTGCTGGCTCAACCTCCAAGAAGGCTGGTGGCGCATCTTCCGCAAGACCGCACTCACCGGGCGCTCCTTCGGCGACTGCGACCACATCACTCATGCCACCCGCGTCGCCACCGACCAGCTCAACTCCCGTGCCCGGCCCTGGATCTGGGGCAGACCCGCACCACCCACCAGGCGCTTACGCCGCCGCTATGTGTACATCGTTTGAGGAGCGCAGCAATAGGCGCACTGCCTCTGGCCGTGGCCCGCGACGCGGGCTGCCGCATCGCCTGCCTGCCCGGCCTGACAATGTGGCGGATCGCCGACCTCTACCCGGGAGAGGCCAAGACCGACGCCCGCGACGCGCACGTCATCGCGGACGCAGCCCGCACCATGCCGCACACGCTGCGGGCCGTCGAACCGGCCGACGAGACCGTGGCCGAGCTGGAGATGCTCACTGGGTTCGACGACGACCTGGC
>NZ_JBHXVG010000059.1:0-35481 GCF_042672405.1 Streptomyces sp. NPDC127197
CTGCTCGGGCCCGCTCCCGGCGCGGACCTGAACGACTGGCGGCGCATGATCGACATCAACCTCATGGGCCTGATGTACACCGCCCACGCGGCCGTCCCCCACCTGGTGAAGGCAGCCGCCGATGAGCCGCGCCAGGTCGCCGACATCGTCAACATCGGCTCGCTCAACGGCCGTCAGGCCTACCCCATGATGGCCGTGTACAGCGCCAGCAAGTTCGGTGTCAACGCCTTCAGCGAGTCGCTGCGCCAGGAGCTGGCACGCCAGCACGTCCGCGTGTCCGTCGTCGAGCCGGGCAGTGTCGACACCGAACTGCGCACGCACAACCCGGAACCGGTTCTGAAGGCACTCGCCGCCGGTCTGGGTGACATCGAGCGGCTGCAGAGCCAGGACATCGCCGACGCCGTCGGCTACATCGTGACCCGCCCCCGGCACGTGGCCGTCGCCGAACTGCTCGTACGCCCCACCGAGCAGGCCTGACCACCAATTCCGAGGCCAACTCCCCAACACCCAAGGAGTCGTGATGGCGGCCCGCGTTCCTGTCGCAGCAGCCGACACCATCGTCCGCGTCTGCCTGCTGCTGGCCACCGCCATCGCGCTCGGAGACGGCCTGCAACTGTTGGCGCAGGGAGCTCCGGCGGGTGGGGCGGACGCGGACAACGTGCACCGCTTCCTGGCGGGCGTCCACATCGGATGGGCTCCCCTGTTCTTCTGGGCGGCGGCAACGATCCGCCGGCAGGGAGTGCTCGTCTACTTCCTGGCCGTCCCGATCTTCCTCGGAGGCGTGGGCCGACTGGTCTCCTTCGCCCGGGACGGCATCCCCAGCCCGGTGGGAGTCTTCCTCGCCTCCGCCCTCCTGGATTTCACCCTCTCGATCGTCATCGTCCGGGCGCACAGCACCGCACTCAGATCCAGACGAGTGGCGGCGGCTGCCTGAAGCACCCGTCGTGGGCTGCCAGGCCGGTCGCACAGCGCGTGTCGAGGTGGGCCCTGTGGCGCTGGAGCGGCTCACGGGTTTGAGCGGCGGCCAGTAGGTGCTCGCGGACGAGTGTCGTGTGCGGGTTGGTGGAGCTGCCCGGACGATGGGCAAGTCAAGGCTCGGCGCAGTTCGGGGACGGTGATCGCGGAGAAGGAGACGTGGGAAGAGTGAGACGGAAAAGGATTCTGGCGGTGGTGACCAACCAAGCCACCTACGGGGCGAGCACGCACCCGACCGGCCTGTGGCTGGGTGAGCTCGTCCACTTTTACGACAAGGCGGTCAAGAACGGCCACACCGTTGATGTGGTGAGTCCGGCTGGCGGCGAGGTACCGCTCGACCCTCGAAGCCAGGGCCGGTTGTTCGCCGACCGGACGGTTCGCAATTATCGAGCCGCCCCGGCCTTCATGACCTCCCTGAAGTCCACCGCTTCCGTTGCCGACGCAGATCCGGACGACTACTCCACGATCTTCTTCACGGGTGGGCACGGCACTATGTGGGACTTTCCCGACAGTGCCGACCTGCGGGGAACAGCCGAGGCCATCTACGGCGGGGGCGGCATCGTCTCCTCGGTCTGCCATGGCGCCTGCGCCCTCATCAACCTCCGTGACGCCGACAGGAATCCGCTCGTACGGAACCGCACCGTCACAGGCTTCGCGACGGTCGAGGAAAGGCTGGCCGGGGTGAAGGGCAGGGTGCCGTTCCTGCTGGAGGACGAACTGCGCGCCAAGGGCGCCAAGTATGTGCGCTCCACCGTTCCGATGACACCGCACGCCGTGCGGGACGGCCGCCTGATCACAGGACAGAACCCGGTCTCCACCAAGGCCGTCAGCGACCTGATTCTCGCTGCCTTGGCCGAGACCGAATAACCCGTACGGCCACCTGGGCGTCCCCGTCGTCACCGCTGTCCGCGGCCCCGAGCGGGCCGCCAGGCGTACAAGCCCCCGCCGTCGCTCGCGTAGCCGGCGACACGGCTGGGTTGGATCGCGCCCGCCCTTGACCGCCTCAGTCACCGCCTCGCCGGAGGCAAACGAGGGAAGCGTCGCGAGTTCGAGCGCTTCCTCGACTCGGCTGGGCCACCCCGTTTCCCCAGAGGGTGTGGACCACGACAGAAGCAGGGGTTATGGGCGGGGTCTGCGGGCGTGGAGGACGAAGGCCGGGGGTGTGTTGCGCCATATCGTGCGACTGGGCACGACTTCCTCGAAGCGCTCGGCCAGCAGCCCGCGGAACCGACGGGCGGGGCTGAGGGGAACGGCGTGGAGGTAGGTGAACGCGGTGAATGCACCCGCCGGGGCGAGCACTGCGGACGTCGCGTCCATCAGCCGATGTTGGACGGCGGTGGGAAAAAGTGCCCAAGGCAGGCCGCTGACCACCACGTCGGCGCTCTCGATGCCGCGCTCGTCCAGCAGGTGGCGCAGGTGTACGGCGTCGCGCTGGATCACCTCCGCCCCCGGGTGGCGGTCGCGCAGGCGCTGGGCGAGGAGTGGATCGATCTCGACGGCCAGGTGGCGGCCGCGCCCGCCGAGCCGGCGCTGGATCTCGGCGGTGAACGGTCCGGTGCCGGCACCCAGTTCCACCACGACGGACTCGCCGCGTTCCGGCACGGGGGCGCAGACCGCCTCGGCCAAGTGCCGTGAGCTGGGCGCGATGGCCCCCATGCGGGCAGGTGAGCGCACCCACTGGCGCAGGAAGAGGGTGTAGTCGTTCGCCTCCTGCGGAGGCCTGCAGAGACGGCAGTGCCGGGCTCTTCGGGGCGCGGTGCTGGTGGTCATGTCGAGGCCTTGTCGGGGAGTGCGGTGGTCGATCGGGTCGGTGTGAACGGGCCCCGTACGGTGCACCAGGAACCCGTGGCACTGCTCCGCCTGGAGGCGGGCCCGCCCGGATAACCCAGAACTCAGCAGAAAGACCGGTCGTTCTACTTCGACGATAGCTTCTCCGAAGGCCCCGCGCCACTCGTCACCCCGGTTGAAAACCTTGTTGGCGCTCAACGACGACTAATGCGAGCCGACAGAGCCCTGCGCAGACCTGCTCTGCTGCTGCGCCCACGGCGGCATGCGGGCTGCGGTCCTGGCAGCCGGGGACGAAGCTCTCGCCTTCCGGAAGGCCCCGCCCGAGGCCATCGCGGCCTCCTGCGTCAAAGGCGTTGGCGTTCACAACGCCAGGAACCGCGAGACGTGCTCCAGGCGATCAAGAGGTGCGCCCGCCACGACAGCGCGAGGTTCCCCAAGGGGTCAAGAAATCACCGATGACGAGGCCGAGTTGCCGACTTGCACCATCCCCGCCGAACACTGATCCGTCCACGGACTTCCGGCCTCGTCGAGTCCGCCTTCGCCGCCGTCCGACTGCGTGCAAAGATCACTCGCGGGACCCGGTCGACCCTCCAGTCACCGCTCGATTGCTCGGCGTACAAGCACCCGCACAGCGCGCATCAGCGCGGGAAGACGACCGTCAGCAGGCGGAAGAGTTCGGCGCGCTCCTCGTCGGACAGCTGGTCCAGGCCGGTCTGCGTCTGCTCCATCCGCTCGCGGATCGTGTCGATCGCCTTCTCGCCCACCTCGGTGAGGGCGACGTTCTTCACGCGGCGGTCGGTGGTGCTGACCTCGCGGCGGACCAGGTCGCGCTTTTCGAGCCGGTCGATGATTCCGGTCATGTTCGACGCGTCGCAGGCGAGGGTGTGTGCGAGCGAGCGCATCGAGGCGGGCGCGCGACGCAGCACCGTGAGGGTCTTTGCCTGGCTGGAGGTAAGGCCCATGTCGGCGGCGGCTGTCGTGAAGTCGGCGTAGTGCGTACTGACCGAGTGGGCGAGCAACTCCATGAGCTGCGCTTTGGACGGGATCGGGGACATGCCTCGAGAGTACCGCGAAAAGCTTGAACCTCTCAACCTTTGACAGTCACCAAGCTCTTATTGTTTGATGTCCTAAAGCATCGAGTACCTCAATGGTCTCACTCCTCGACCATCGATGCATCCATCCTTCGGGCATCCCTTCCACCGGAAAGAAGACCGTGAAGTCCTCCCTTGCCGCCGCGCCGGAGCGCCGCACCGGCAGCCTCAGCCTCGTCCTGGTACTGGGCCTCGCCGCCATGGTCGTGTCGATGATGCAGACCCTGGTCATCCCGATCCTCGGCATCATCCAGAACGACCTCGGCGCCACCACTGCGCAGGTCAGCTGGGTTACCACCGCCACGCTGCTGTCGGCCGCGGTCTTCACGCCGCTCCTCGGCCGCTTCGGCGATCAGCACGGCACGAAGCCGACCCTGCTCGGCGTGCTGGTGGTCATGGTCGCCGGATCCGTGCTCGCCGCGACCACGAGCTCCATGCTGTGGCTCATCGTGGCCCGTGTGATGCAGGGCGCCGCCACCGCGATCTTCCCGCTCGCGCTGTCCGTGCTGCGGGCAGAGGTCGAGCCCGCGCGGCTGCCCGGCGCCATGGCCCTGGTCAGCGGAACGCTCGGGTTCGGCAGCGGCCTCGCCCTGGTGAGCGCCGGACTCCTCTCCCAGGGTGCCAACCCCGACTACCACCAGGTCTTCTGGCTGGCCGCCGCACTCGCCACCGCCGCGCTCATCGCGGTCGCGGTCGCAGTCCCCGCTCCTCGCACCCGGACCGGCGGGCGCACCGACTGGCTCGGCGCCGCCGGCCTCGCCCTGGTGCTCGTCCTGCTTCTGCTGCCCATCTCACAGGGCCACACCTGGGGCTGGACCTCGGCCCGCACGCTCGCCCTCTTCGCCGGCGCCGCCGTCATGACCGTCATCTGGGTCGTGATCGAACGCAGGGTCCGCGACCCCCTGGTCGACATGAAGATGTTCGTCCACCGCCCGGTGCTGTTCACCAACGTCGCCGGACTGCTCGTCGGATTCGCCATGTTCGCGCAGTTCATCGGCGTCTCCTACCTCGTCCAGACGCCCTCTGAGATCGCCGGCTACGGCTTCGGCGCCTCGGTCCTGCGCGCCTCCGTCGTCTACCTGCTGCCCTCCGCCCTCGTCTCGCTCGTCGCCGCCCAGTTCGGAGGCATGCTGGTACGCCGTATCGGCGCGCGTCTCACCCTCGCCGTCGGCGCCGCCTTCGGTGTCATCGGCTTCGCCTGGCTGACCCTCGCCCACGACACCACCGCGTCGGTGATCCTGGCCGGCATGGTCGTCGGCGTCGCCATCAGCTTCGGCTACGCCGCGATGCCCGCCCTGATCGTGGCCGGCGTCCCGCACCACCAGACCGGCATCGCCAACGGCATCAACTCCATCTCCCGCTCCACCGGCAGTGCGATCGGCAGCGCGGTCGTCACCTCCCTGCTCGCCTCCCAGACACTCGACAACCTGCCCGCCGGAGTCCCCGCCCTGCCCGCCGAGAGCCAGTACACCTTGACCTTCGCCCTCGCCGGTATGGCGTTCCTGCTGGTCATCGGCGTGGCGATGGTGGGCCTGGCGATCCGCCGCAGGTCCCCCTCATCTGCCACCGATACGGCCGCCCCGTCGGACGACGCCGAGACCGCGCCCGCACGCACGGCCGTCAGGGTCTGACCGCGCCACACGCAACAGGGCCGCGACTTTCCTTCCCCCCGGGTCCCGGTCGGCTTTCCCTCCCACCCCGAACAGGACACGACTGTGACTGACACCAAGGCAGCCTTCACCCTCGACGACACCTTCACCGCCGCCGAAGCCACCGCGCTGGTGAACCGGCTGCGCGCCACCTTCCGTACCGGCCGCACCAAGCCCCTGGCCTGGCGTCGGCAGCAGCTGATCCGCCTGCGCGACCTGCTCACCGACAACCGCGCGGCGATAGCCGACGCCCTCTACGCCGACCTGCGCAAGAACCGCGCCGAGGCCGACGCCATGGAGATCAACACCACGATCGTCGAAATCGACGACTACCTGGAGCACCTGGAGGAGTGGACCGCCCCGCAGCCCGCCCCCGTAACGGTGCCTGGAGTCCCTGGCAGCACCGCCCGCACCGTCTTCGACCCCTTGGGCGTCGCCCTGGTCATCTCGGTGTGGAACTACCCGGTCAATCTGCTGCTCGTGCCCGTCGCGGGCGCGCTCGCCGCCGGCAACGCGGTCGTCATCAAGCCCGCCGACTACGCCGCCCACACCTCGGCACTGCTGGCCGAGCTGCTGCCCGCGTACCTCGACACCGACGCGACGGCGGTCGTCGAGGGCGGAGCGGCCGAGACCACCGCGCTGCTGGAGCAGCACTTCGACCACATCTTCTACACCGGCAACGGCACGGTCGGCCGCATCGTGATGACCGCCGCCGCCAAGAACCTCACCCCCGTCGTCCTCGAACTCGGCGGCAAGTCACCGGTGTTCGTGGACCGGGACGCCGACATCGCCACGGTCGCGCAGCGCCTGGCGCAGACGAAGTTCGCCAACGCCGGACAGACCTGTGTCGCCCCCGACTACGTCCTGACCGACCCGGACACCGCGACCGAGCTGGAGGCCGCCCTGGTCGTCGCGATCAAGGGGCTGTTCGGTGAGGACCCGCAGACGTCCGACGCCTACGGACGGATCATCAACGAGCGGCACTTCAACCGGCTGTCCGCGCTGCTGGACTCCGGCCGTACCGTCACCGGCGGGCAGACCGACCGCGCGGACACGTACCTCGCCCCGACCGTGCTGGCCGATGTCCGGCCCGACGAGCCCGTGATGCAGGAGGAGATCTTCGGCCCCATCCTGCCGATCCTGACCGTGGCGGACCTCGACGAGGCGATCACGTTCATCAACGAGCGCGACAAGCCGCTCGCCCTCTACGCCTTCACCGAGAACAACACCACCAAGCGCCGCCTCGCCGCCGAGACCTCCTCGGGCGGCCTCAACTTCGGCCTGCCGATGCACCACCTCGCCGTGCCGACCCTCCCCTTCGGCGGCGTCGGCGAAAGCGGCATGGGCAACTACCACGGCCGCTACTCCATCGAGACCTTCAGCCACCGCAAGGCCGTCCTCGACGTCCCGCTGGGCTGACCCACCCGGAAGAAGGCACCCCCATGCGGAACGCCGCCCACGACCTCGAACACAAGAGCAAGGAGCACAACCGCATCATGGACGACACGCTGGAGCAGCTCGGCGCGGGCAAATACATGCTCGTCACCAGCTACCGCAAGAACGGCACCCCGGTCGCCACCCCGGTGTGGGTGGTCCGCGACGGCGACACGCTGGGCGTGCGGACACCCGCCGACTCCTGGAAGGTCAAGCGGATCCGGTCCCGCGGCGACATCCTCGTCGGCCCCTGCGACCTGCGCGGCAACCCGACCGGCGAACAGGTCCCGGCCACCGCCGAGATCACCGACGAGGCGACCGGCGCCCGCTACCGCAAACTCATCGCCCGCAAGTACGGCATCCTCGGCCGCCTCATGATCCTCGAGAGCCGGCTGCGGGGCGCGGACAGCACGCTGGGCATCCGCGTGCGGCTCACCGCCTGACGGGATGACGCACCGTCAGCTCCCGCAGTCGGGGGCTCCTTGTCTGATGGCCTTGGTGAATGCCATCAGACGGTCACGGCAGACAAGAGCGAGCGATCAAGGGGGTGGGATCATGGAGACAGCGCGGAGTCAGCAGCAGGCGGCACCCGGCAC
The DNA here is from genome assembly GCF_042672405.1 of Streptomyces sp. NPDC127197. Lineage (NCBI taxonomy): Bacteria > Bacillati > Actinomycetota > Actinomycetes > Kitasatosporales > Streptomycetaceae > Streptomyces > Streptomyces sp. NPDC127197. Next base: position 7,534 of record NZ_JBHXVG010000059.1, read on the forward strand.
CTTCACCGCCTTCGCGCGCTTCGTACTCTTCGGCGGCGGAGTGGGGCTCGCCTCCAGCTTCGCCGTGGCGGCCCTCGCCTCCTGGATGTACTGGGGCCTCGCCAACGCTCTGATCACCGTGGTTTCCACGCTCCTCGCCACCGAGTTGCATGCCCGCTTCACCTTCGGCGCAGGCGGGCGCGCGACCCGGCGCCAGCATGCGCAGTCGGCCGGGTCCGCGGCGGCCGCGTATGCGGTGACGTCCGTCGCGATGCTTGTCCTGCAGCAACTGGTGGCGGCACCCGGTGTGGTGTTTGAGCAGGTCGTCTACCTGTCCGCCTCCGCGCTCGCCGGTATCGGGCGGTTCGCGGTGTTGCGCCTCGTTGTCTTCGCGCGGAGCCGCTCACAGGTCGCGGCCACCGTCTCCACCATCCGTCCCGTGCACGCGACCGCGGCCCGGGCCGCGGCACCCGCCGGGCCAGTGGTGCTGGGCCACGCAGCCTGACCGTTACGCCGGCGGCCCGCCGCGCGGGACGGGCAGCCTCCGCCGTGGACCGGCGTCCACATCACGCTCCAGCGGCGGGGCCGTTCACCTCGTAGCGCTCCTTTTCGGGGGCTCCGGCCGCGGGCTGGTCAGCTCAGCGCATCTGTCAACGGCACATCCGGACCAACGACCGCCGGATCCAAACAAAACCACCTAGTAGTCGATGTTGAGAGCAGAGATGAGTCCGCTCGGGCCCACGGCACTTCCGGCGCCGGCGTAGCGGGAACTGGGGTGGGTGAGGGCTGCCTTGTGCCCGGGGCTGTTGAACCAGGTCTCCATCATCTCCTCCGGTGTGGCGGAGGTACTGGGGGACCAGTAGAGGACTTCGTAACCGCAGTGCTCGCTGGGGCCGGGCTGTCGGGCGGCGTTCTTGTCCGCGCACGCCTGGGCGGCTTGCACCTGTTGGGCATTCTCCTTGACGTCGGGCAGTCCCAGCGCACGGCGACGTTCATTGAGCAAGGCGATCAGCTGGGAGGTCAGTGACGGAGCGGTCGGGGTCGTCTTGACGGTCGGCTTCGGGGCTGAGGCGCGCGTGGGCGGCGTTGTCTGCCTCGTGGGCTTTGCACCGGTCGGTGGCGGGCTGGTAGCCGGCGGGGACGACGGCGAGGCCGTGGATTCGGCTGTGGCCGACCTCGTGGGGGATGCGGTCGGCGACGGCGTCGAGGATCCGGATGCGGACTCCGGCTCCCCCTCGGGGGTGGTGATCGCCCGCACCGGCTGGTGCCTGGTGTCCGGCGACAGGATGGCCATTGCCGCGCCAGTGCCTCCGGCGGTGATCAGTGTGACGGCGGCGGCCACGGCGGCACGACGCCGCCTCGGTATGCGGCGTTGTATTCGCAGGCTGCGGCGTCCAGGCAGATTGCCGGTCCCCTGCGTGCCAAGGACGATGGTGTCCGCCCCGACGGCGGGGTACCGACCGCCGGCGCCCGGGGCGGCCTTCCCGCTGTGCTGGGCCGACTCGGCGGGGCTGCCCTGATCTGTGTGCACCGCCAGGTCCGAGGGACCACCTGTACCCGTTTGCACGCCGGCGTCGAAGGCTGCGTTCTGGGCAGGCAAGCCGTCGTCCCCGACGGGCGCGAGCCCCGCGAGGCCGGACAGCGCGCCGGCCGATGCCACCAGGCCCAGACCCACCAGCAACTTCTCGGCGGGCAGCAGGCCGGCCTGCAGGCGCGAGCAAAGCGTGCAGTCGCGGGCGTGCCGCGCGATCCGCTTGCGCCACAGCGCCGACGGGACGCCGTCCCAGAGCCTGATGCCGTCGTCGAGCAGCACACAGCGGGGCACCGCGGCCAGCGCCCGCACCACCAGGCGGGCCGTCTCCAACTGGGCCTTCATCCGCTGCACCCGCACCGCGGTGTGCTGCGGCGACAACTGAAGCGCCGCGGCCACCTCGCCCCGGGTCAGCTCGCCCGCGGCCTCCAGCCACCACAGCGCCAAAAGCTCACGGTCGGCGTCATCCAGCCAGCGGGTGGCTTCGGCCACCTCCCGCCGCTGTCCCTGAAGCCCCAGCTGGACGATCGTCAGGTCCACGAAGTCCGCGCCGGGGTCGGCCACGTCGTGGAGGTCCTGCAGTCCTACAACGGCCGGCGCTGCCTGGCGGGTGTGCCAGTGGCTGCGGATCCGGTTCATCGTGATGGCCACCAGCCAGGACCGGAACTGTTCTGGATCGCGCAACGAGCCGAGCCCGCCGAGCGCACGGAGCATGGTCTCCTGCACCACGTCGTCGACGTCGGCGTCCCCGTTCAGTGCCCGGCCCACGATGTTGTACACCAGCGGCAGATACGCGGCGACCAGCTCATCCTGTGCCCACAGGGCCCCCTCCCGGGCCGCATCGACCAACGCAGCGTCGCGTTCGCTACTCGCTGCCACGGCTGACCACTTCCTTTCCCGATGCTCGAAGTGCCTTGCCTGTCATATGGGAGACCCCGGCCCGAGGAGTGGGATAACAACAAGCGCGCCGCGAACCCGATCCCCAAGCTCGAAGCAGCGGACCGGGCGCTGGACGAGTCTTTCCGAACACGTTCAGTGGTGACAAGCGGTCAGTGAGCGGCTGACCGCCTGGCCGGTCAGGAGGTTGTCCCAGATCGCGGCGGCCGGCACGAGGACGCGCTGGGCGACGCGCACGGCCACGCCCTCGCATGTGCGGCCGCCATGTTGTTCCAGGTCGAGCTGGCCCTTGAGTGAGTCGTTCACCGACCCGATCAGCTGACGGACCTTCTCGAGCATCGGCTCTCCGGAGCGGCCAGGGCCCACAGGACCGGCATCCCGGTTGGAGTGCATGGCCACTCACCCAACTTGTATCGAGCCATTGACACAAGATTCCACTCGGGGCATCTTGTACTTACTACTCGATACAAGCCGGTCTTGCCGCCGGCGCAGGCCACGCAGCGCCATCACTCACTGAGGTCTTCCTATGCTCGATACCCACCAGCCCGAATCCCGCCTCCGCGCCCACACCGACCGCTACGCCCGCTGGGCCGGTCTGGCTGTCGGCGTCGTGGCCGCACCGCTATGGGCCACCATGGACCTCACCAATCACGGCATCAGCAGCTTCGACGCCGGCGTGCCCTTGGTGAGCTTCGCGACCGCCTTCGGCCTGTGCGCCGTGGGCGGCGTCCTGCTCGGCGACACCCTCACCCCCCACCCTCGGGACGCGGTACGCACCGCCAGCCTCACCCCACGCCGAGTCCGAGACCATGTGCCACCCCGTATCACTCTCTTGCTTCTCCTCCAGGCGGTATTCCTCGTCGCGCTGGCGGGTGTGGGGGACGCCTTGGGCACCCAAGACGCTATGAACCGGGCAATCGGGGCGCATGACGGCTGTGACGGAACCGAACCACCCGTCATTCTCTGGCCCGGCATGTTCCACGGCAGCCAGATACTCGGCTCTCTCGCCATCGGCACGGTTGCCTGCGCCTGGGCCTTGCGTCGTGTCGCCCGCCGTGCGGGCGACGACCAACAGCGCCGCGACCGCTCGCGGGCGATCATCGCAGCCTGGGGGGTACTGGTCTCGGCCCAGCTGTCGCTCGTCGTTCTGATGATCCACACCTACCTGACGCAGAGTAACTGCGCAGGCATGATGGGCACCATCACCTTCTTGGCGATCTACCCCCTGGGCCTGCTGTCCTTGATCACCCTGGCATGGTCCCTGTTCGCCGTAGTAGCGCCCCGGACGGCCCGACGATGACTGCACTCGCCGTCCGCGTCGACACCACCAGCCCGGTACCGCCGTACGAGCAGATCCGCGCCCAGCTCGCCGCCCTGATTGTCACCGGCCGGCTGACCGAGGGCGAGCGCCTGCCGACCGTACGTCAGCTCGCCACCGACCTCGGCCTGGCACCGGGCACCGTGGCCCGCGCCTACCGTGAGCTGGAGGCCGCGAAACTGATCCGCACCCGCCGTGGGGCAGGCACCCGGGTCGCGACACCCCCGTCCGAACCAACCCGCCCCGGCCCGGACCAACTCGCCACACTGGCCAGGGACTTCACCTCAGCTGCCCGCGCGCTGGGCGCCGACACCGAAGCCATCCTGGCCGCCGTCCGCGAGGCCCTGGACTGACGACGGCCGGCCCCGCCACCCGTGGCGGCAGCACCAGCCCGATCCTCTCCAGTCGGAGAAGCCATCCGCCTACCGCTAGCGCCCCCAGTCTGATGATGTGCTCACCACACACCGTCAGACCGGGGGCCGCCGAGGTCTGAGCACTCAGACCTTCACCAGTCCCTGCTCCTCACCCGGACCCGCACCCCTCGCATCGCCCGGGCCGGACGAGCCGGACGAGTGGGCCCGGTCACCCTGCGTCCGCAGCCCCTCCCCCTCGACATCCACGTTCGGCAGCACCCGGTCCAGCCACTTCGGCAGCCACCACGCCTTCTTGCCGAGCAGGGCCAGCACGGCCGGGACGATCGCCATCCGCACGATGAACGCGTCGAAGAAGACCGCGATCGCCAGTCCGAAGCCGATCATCTTGACCATCGCCTCGCTGGAGCCGACGAATCCCGCGAACACCGCGATCATGATCACCGCCGCGGCCGTCACGACCCGTGCCCCGTGGTTGAAGCCGGTCACCACGGCCTGGCTCGGCTTCTCGCCATGGATGTACGCCTCTCGCATCCGGGTCACGAGGAACACCTCGTAGTCCATCGCGAGGCCGAAGACCACGCCGATCATGAAGATCGGCATGATCGCAACGATGGGGCGGGTCTCGTCGACGCCCACGAGGTCGGCCATCCAGCCCCACTGGAAGACCGCGACCACGGCGCCGAGGGCCGCCATCACGCTCAGCAGGAAGCCGAGGGCCGCCTTCAACGGGACGAGGATCGAACGGAAGACCACGATCAGCAGCAGGAACGCCAGGCCCACGACCAGGGCCAGGTACGGGATCAGCGCGTCGTTCAGCTTCTGCGCGATGTCGGTGTTCATGGCCGTTGTCCCGGTGACCAGCACGTCCGCTTCCATGTCGGCCTTGATGTCCGTGCCCGCGTCCCGGATCGCATGCACCAGGTCCTCGGTGGTCACCGACGACGGCTCGGAGTCCGGGATCACGGTGATCGTGGCCGTGTCGCCCGCCTTGTTGGGGGCGGCCGGCGTCACGGTCGCGACGTTCTCGAGGCCCTTGATCCGGTCGGCGACCTCGGTGAAGGCGGCATCCCGGTCGTCGCTCGCCTTCGCGTCGACGACGACCACCAGGGGTCCGTTGAAGCCGGGGCCGAAGCCGTCGGACAGCAGGTCGTACGCCCTGCGCTGCGTCGTCGAGGTCGGCAGCGAGCCGTCGTCCCCGATGCCCAGGTCCATGGAGGCCGCGGGGACGGCGGCGGCGCCGAGGCCGACGACGCCGAGGAGCAGGACGGCGAGCGGACGGCGTACGACGAACCTCGCCCAGCGCGTGCCCATGTTGGGCTTGGCCGCCTTGGCCGAAGCGGCCTTCCGCGCGGCCCGGGCGCCGCCCAGGAACCTGCTCTTCTCGCCCGCCGGCTTGACCCTGCGACCCGCGTAACCGAGCAGCGCGGGGATCATCGTCAGTGCGATGAGGACCGCGATGGCGACCGTGCCGGCGGCCGCGACACCCATCTTCGTCAGCATCGGGATGTTGACGACGGACAGGCCCACCAGCGCGATCACGACCGTGAGGCCGGCGAACACCACCGCCGAGCCCGCGGTACCGACGGCCCGGCCCGCCGCCTCCTCGCGCTCGCGGCCCTCGCCCAGTTCGGTCCGGTAGCGGGAGACGACGAACAGGGCGTAGTCGATGCCGACCGCCAAGCCGATCATCGAGGCCAGAGTCGACGTGGTCGAGCCCAGGTCGAGGGCGCTGGCGAGGGCGGTGATCGCCGAGACTCCGATGCCGACGCCGATGAGCGCCGTCAGCAGCGGCAGGCCGGCCGCGACCAGTGAGCCGAAGGTGATGACGAGGACCACAGCGGCGACCGCGATACCGATGATCTCGCCGGCGCCGGTCTCGGGCTGCGCCTGGAGTGCGTCTCCGCCGACCTCCACGGTCAGCCCGGCCTCCCGCGCGTCCTGCGCGGCATCCTCCAGGGCTTCCCGGGTGCCCTCCTCCAGCTCCATGCCGGGGACCTTGTACTTGACCGACGCGTAGGCGATCGTGCCGTCCTTGCTGACGGCGTCGGCCTTGTACGGGTCGGCGACGGAGGCGACCTCGGAGCCTTCGCCCAGCGCGTCGACGGTCTTCTGCGCGGTGTCCCTGTTGGCGGCGTCCGTCATCTTCTCGCCGGCGGGTGCCTTGAAGACGACGCGGGCGGTGCCACCGTCGGCGCTCATCCCGGGAAAGCGCTGTTCCAGCAGGTCGAAGGCCTTCTGGGCCTCGGTGCCGGGGACGGAGAAGGACGTATTGCCCGCCGTGGGGGCGCTGGCCGCGGCGAAGCCCGCGAGCGTCAGCAGTGCCACCCATATGAGGGCGACGAAATGCCGTCGCCTGAAGGCGAGTCGGCCGAGTCTGTACAGAAACGTGGCCACGAGGGCGTACTCCCAGTCAGGTCGTGGGTCGTGGGTTCTTCGGGGCAGGGGTGATCAACCCGGCGGGGAGGCAGGGCTGATCGGCCCTACGACGTGGGCGGTCACGTCAGGGCTGAGTGCGGGCCTTGTCAGGCGGTGGTTGAGCCGAGGGCGGGGAGCACCTCGGCGTCGATGTGCGTAGGGAGGAAGTCCTGCGTCGACAGCTGACCCTTACAGAAAGACCGGTCGTTCTACACGCCTCAACAATAGCCTCGCCGGGATCCTCGCGCCACACATCGACCCAATTGAGGCGTTCGTCACCCAACCACCCCGGCCAGCGCGTTTGAGGCCGATGACGAACCGGTCGGGCATGCACAGGCCGACACCCCAAGGCCCGCCCGAGGTAGCCTCACCGCATGCTCCACGGGCGGCATAAGGAACTCCACGCACTGAGCCGGCTTGTCGCGGAGGCCAGTGCGGGCCAGGGCGGAGCGCTGATCGTGGAGGGGGATGCCGGGGTCGGCAAGACCGCGTTGCTACGGCGTGCTGTCGCCGCGGCCGGCAGCGGCACGCGTGTACTGACCTGCTCGGGCGTCCAGGCCGAAGTCGCCCTGGCCTTCGGCGGATTACAGCGGCTGCTGACACCGCTGCTCGACCGGCTGCCGGAGCTGCCGGACGATCAAGTCGCCGCCCTGCGCAGCGCGTTGGGCCAGTCCACCGCGCCCGCCGCGGATCTGATGGTCCGTACGGCCGTGCTGTCCCTGCTGGACCGGGCCGCGGCCCGCACCCCGCTGCTGCTCGTCGCGGACGACCTGCACTGGCTCGACCCGGCCACCGCCGGTGTGCTGCTCTTCGTCGCCCGCCGCCTCCAGGGCCGCCCCATCGCCTTCCTCGCCGCCGTCCGCGAAGCCGGCGAGGCCCCTCGGGACCTGCCGCGGCTCACGCTGCGCGGGCTCGCCCCGGACGCCGCGTCCGCCCTCCTCGACGAGCACGGCTGGGGGACCCCGGGTCCGGCCAGGCGCGCCGTCGCCGACGCCGTGGGAGGCAACCCGCTGGCCCTCCAAGAACTGGTACGGCTCGGCAGTCCGGCGGACGTCGCGGAGAAGGTCGTACTCACCGGCACCGCCCCGCTCAGCCTGCGCCTTCGCGAGGTCTTCGCCGAACGCACCCGGGAACTGCCCGAATCGGCCCGCACCCTGCTGCTGGTAGCGGCAGCGGAGGACAGCGGCCACACCGGCACCGTGCTCGCAGCAGCCCGGAGGCTGGCGGTCGACGAGCGGGCACTGGACGTCGTGGAGGCAGCCGGGCACCTGGAGGAGGTGTCCGGTGCCCGGCTGCGCTTCCGGCATCCGCTCGTACGGGCGGCGGTGTATGCCGACGCGTCCGCTCGTCAGCGTGCGCTCGCGCATCGCGCGCTCGCCGACGAGCTGGCGACGCAGCCCCCGGAGGGCGGGCAGCGCGAACGGGCCGTATGGCACCGCGCGCTCGCGGCCACCGGCCCCGACGAACAACTGGCCGAAGCACTGGAAGCCGGCGCGGCCACCGTGCGCCGCAGGGGCGGACTCGCCACGGCCGCGGCCGTACTGCACCGGGCCGCGCTGCTGAGCCCCACGGAGCAGCAACGCACCAGGCGACTCGCCGCCGCGGCAGAGGCCGCCTGGAAGTCGGGCAGCCCCCAACTGGCCCACCCGCTGCTGACGGAGGCCCTGTCCCAGCCCGCGGACGTGGGGACTCAGCTGGAACTGGACCGGCTGCGGGGCATGATGGAGCTCTGGGGCGGCGATCAGCAGGCGGCGACGGCCCGGCTGCTGGACAGTGCGGCCGCGCTCATCAACGACTCCCCCGGCCAGGCGGCGACCCTGGCTTTCATGGCGGTGGACGGGGCGCTGCGCTCCGACCGGACGGACGAGGCCCTGCGAGCCGCGCGGCTCATCGAGGCCGCCGGCGGCGAAGATTCTGGGTATGCGCGGTACGGGAGTTGGCTGGCGGACGCGGTCGTCGGCCGTCCCCGGGACGGGCTGACTCCCTGGCAGATCCTCCGGGCCGCGCCGGAGGGCCTCAGCCGCAACGACGCCCACCGCCACGTATGGCCTGCCGCGCTGAGCAACCTCGGGCCCTCCCCTCGGACGGCCCGGTCCTTCATCCTGGAAGCCTGCGACCGTTTCGCGACGTCCGGCATGCTCGCGGTCCGTGGACTGCTTCTGTCGTGGCTTGCGGATCTGGAGTATCGGATCGGGCTGTGGTCCGAGTGCGAGGCGCACGCGCAGGAGGGGTTGCGGATGGCCCGGGATGTCGGGCAACCGGTCCTGGAGGCGGATCTGCTCGCGGTGCTGGCCCTGCTGTCCGCCGGGCGCGGCGAGGCGGCGGAGTGCCGCGGGTACGCCGAGCGCGCCCAGGCTCTGGCGGTGCCGCAGGGCAACAGGTCGGCGGCGGGCACCGCGCAGTGGGCGCTGGGGCGGCTGTCCCTGGCCGCCGGCGACTACACGGAGGCCTGTGAGCGGCTGGCGGCGCTGGGCGAGCCGGGTTCACCGTTCGCCCACCGCCAGGTGGCCCGGCAGGCCGTCCTCGATGTGGTGGAGGCGCAGGTGCGCGCGGACCGCAGGGAAGCCGCCGAGCACTCGGCGTGGGCGTTCGAGGAGTGGTCGGAGCGGACCACTCTGGCCTGGCCCGAGCTGTCCCGGCACGGCATCCGCGCCCTGCTCGCGGAGGGCGACACGGCCGACAAGCACTTCCAGGCGGCTCTTTCGGCTCCGGGCGCGGCGGACGCTCCGCTCGCCCGGGGGCATACGGCACTGCTGTACGGGGAGTGGCTGCGTCGGAACCGGCGTGAGGGCGAGGCCAGAACACAGCTGCGCTCGGCACTGGAGACACTGGCGGGCCTCGGGGCGCGGGACGAGGCGGAGCGCGCCCGCGCCCAGCTGCGTGCGGCGGGAGGTGCGCCCCGTCGGCGTGGCGGGGATCCCTCGGCTCGGCTGACGGTCCAGGAGCTGCAGGTCGCCCGGCTGGCGGCGGAGGGGCTGAGCAACCGGGAGATCGGCGCGCGGCTCTCCCTGAGCCCGCGGACCGTCGGCTACCACCTGTACAAGGTGTTCCCGAAGCTGGGCATCAGCAGCCGCTCGCAACTGCGCGACGCGGATCTGGATGCCGTTGGCTGACGCGTACGGCGACGAGTTGGGCCGCGATCGCCGTGGCGACCTCGGCCGGGGCACGGCCGCCGAGGGGCAGGCCGATCGGCGAGTGGATCGCCGAGCACCCCGCTTCGTCGAGTCCGGCGGCGCGCAGCCGTCCGCTCCGGTCCCGGACCGTCGCCGCCGAACCGGTCGCGCCCAGGTATCCGACGCCCGCCTCCGCGGCTTCCAGCAGCGCCGGTACGTCGATGCGCGCGTCGTGCGTGAGCACCACGACGGCGGAGCGGCGGTCGAGCGTGCCTTCGCCGCGCAGGGTGCGCAGTCCCGTCTGCGGCAGCCCGGGAAGCACCTCCACACCGGCGTCCCGTGCCTGCGCCGCGAACGCCGGGCGGTGTTCCAGAACGACCGGCCGGTAGCCGAGCTCGGCGCCGATCCGGGCCAGGGGCCCGGCCACCGGCGTCCAGGTGACGATCGTCAGTAGCGGCGGGGAGCGGTGTGCGGCGACGAAGACGTCCGGATGTGGACCGGTGCTGATAACCGCGGTGCCGCCTTCCGGAAGCAGAAGCCGCGCCGTCGCCTCGGCATCGCGGTCCGCCTCGCCCGTGCCGAGGCTGCCCTCCCGGCCGCCGTCGGGCAGCACGACGAGGTGCGAGGAGCCGGTGTCGTACAGCCGTACGGCGTGCGCGACGGGGCGCCCGGCCCGGACGGCCTCGGCCAGGACGGGCAGCCACCGAGCGCCGTCCGCCGGCACCGGCTCGGTCCAGACCGTGACCGTGCCCCCGCAGGTCAGGCCGACGTCGAACGGTCCGCTGTCAGGGCCGGCGGGACCGTAGCGGCGCAGCACGGGACGGCCGTCGCGCAGCACTTCCTGCGCGGTCGCGGCGACGTCGGCGTCGACGCAGCCGCCGCTGATCGCGCCGAGCACCGTGCCCTCGCCGTCGACGGCCATCGCCGTGCCGACCGGGAACGGCGTGCTGCCGGCCGCGTCGACAAGGGTGGCGAGGGCGAACGGCCGGGACTCGCGCCACCACTGCGCCAGCTGCGGAAGTATGTCGCGCACGGCGTCACCCCACCAGCTTGTCGGGGGTGATGGGCAGGTCGGTGATCCGCCTGCCGGTGGCGTGGTGAACGGCGTTGGCGATGGCCGCGGCGACGCCGACCGAGACGACCTCGCCCATGCCTTTGCTGCCGTGCGGGTGCGCGATGGTGTCGGGCTCGTCGATGAACAGGACCTCGATGTCGGGGACATCGGCGTTGACCGGGATGTGGTAGTCGGTGAGCGCGGAGTCGACGTATCGGCCGGAGACCGGATCGGGCGTCAGCTTCTCCATCAGCGCCCAGCCCATGCCGAACACGATGCCGCCCTGGGCCTGGTTCCTGGCCGCCTTGTGGTTGGTGATCCGGCCGACGTCGAAGACCGCCACGTGCCGGGTGACGCGGACCCTCGGCAGGTCCGGGTCGATCCGCACCTCGGTGAAGTGCGCGCCGAAGGTGGCCACGGAGTGGGAGGTCCGGGGGGTGTAGCTCGCGTCGGCCAGCACCGGCTCGCCGTCGTGGCGGGCCAGCAGGGCGCGGTACGTCTCCCCGCGCTTGGTGTCGTCCCGGTGGAACAGTCTCCCGTCGGCCGCCTCGACCTCGCCGTCCGCCAGCCCGTACAGGGGCGAGTCCGGGTCGGTGACGGCCATCCGCACCGCGGCCTTGCGGGCCTTCTCGGCGGCGAGGTGGACAGCGGAGCCCGTGTAGCCCGTGGTGCGAGACCCTGCGTTGCCCGCGGTCCTGGGCAGGTTGGTGTCGCCCGCGCGGACGGACACCCTGCCCAGGGGCACGCCGGTGCCCGCCGCCGTGATCTGGGCAACGAGTGTGAGCGCCCCGGTGCCGATCTCCTGCGTGGCCGTGCGCACTTGGGCCGTTCCGTCGGCGCGGATCTCCACCTCGGCCCGCGCCTGGTCGGGGATTTCGCCGCGTACGGCGGTGGCCATGCCGTAGCCGACCAGTTCGCCGCCGTCACGCATCGAGCGGGGTTCGGCCGTGCGCCGGTCCCATCCGAAACGCTCGGCTCCCATCTCGTAGGCCTGGAGGAGGTGTTTGGCGCTCCACGGCTTGCCGGTCAGCGGATCCGTGGTGAGGTGGTTGCGGCGGCGCAGCTCCAGTGGATCCATGCCGAGGCGGTAGGACAGCTCGTCCATGGCGCTCTCCAGGGCGAAGGAGCCGGGGGCGTCGCCCGGGGAGCGCAGGCTGATGGACGGGCCGATGTTCACCTTCGCGACCTTCGCGTCCATGGCCAGGACCGGTGCGGCGTAGGAGGCCGCGGTGGAGACGATGGCGGGCTCGGGCCGGTCGCCGCGCACCTCGGTCGCGTTCACTGTGTCGTGAAGGATCACGGCGAGCCTGCCCTCCCTGCTGGCGCCGAGCCGGATGCGCTGGACGATCGGCGGCTGGTGGCCCGTCGAGGTGAACACCTGCTTGCGGCTGAGCACGAGTTTGACGGGGCGTCGGACCACCCTGGCCGCGTGCGCCGCGAGCAGGGAGTGCCCCCACACGTCGGTCTTGTTGCCGAACGCCCCGCCGACCAGCGGCGACAGCACCCGGACGCGTTCCTGCGGCAGCCCGAACACGGCGGCCACGACCTCCCGGTGGCCGTGCACGTCCTGGCTGCAGTCGTGCAGCGTGAGCGTGCCGCCCGACCAGTCGGCGACCACCGCGCCCGGCTCCAGCGGCACGTGGCTGAAGTGCGGCACCCGATAGGTGGAGTCGGTGCGCACGTCCGCGTCGGCCAGTGCCGCCTGCGGGTCGGCGCCCGGCGGGAGCACCACGTGCTGCGGCCACGGCGGGCGGATGAGGCGTCCACTCGCGGTGTAGGCGTCGGGCAACGCCTCGTCGATCGTGGGCACGGGCTTGTGCTCTTCGTAGTCGATGTCCACGAGTGACGCCGCGTGCTGGGCCTGCTCCAGGCTCCTGGCGACGACGATCGCGAGGTGCTGCCCGTAGTAGGTGATCTTGTCGTCGGCGAGCGGGAAGCGATTCTCGAGGTAGCCGGTGTCGGCGGGGGTGCCCCGCCAGGGCATCCGGTCGCGGTGGGTGATGACGGTGAGCACGCCGGGCGCGGACAGGGCCCGTCCAGTGTCGATACGGCGCACCCGGCCCGCGGAGATCGTGCTCGTGACGACGGTGGCGTGCGCCATGCCCCGCAGGCGCACGTCCGCGGTGTAGCGGGCCGAGCCGGTGACCTTGTCGCGCGCCTCGACGCGGTTCACCGGCGCGCCGATCCCGGATTCGGGAACCGCGGCACTGTCGGTACTGAACGTCATCGCGCACCTCCGAGTTCGGTGAGGGCCCGCCGCACGACCGCTTGGGCCAGCTTCACCTTGTACGTGTTGTCGGGGCGCGGGGCCGCGCCACTGGTCGCCGCGCGGGCGGCCGCGTCGATGGCGTCCTCGTCGAAGGGCCGGCCGAGCAGGGCGTGCTCCGCCGCCCTCGCGCGCCAGGGCTTGGGCGCGACGCCGCCCAGCGCGATCCGCGCCGAGCGGACCGTGCCGCCGCGCACCTCCACGGCGACGGCGGCGGACGCCAACGCAAAGGCATACGAGGCGCGTTCACGGAACTTGACGTAGTGGGAGTGCGCCGAGGAGGCACGACCGGGCAGCTCGACCGCGAGGATGATCTCGTCGTCGCGCAGCATGACTTCGCGCTCGGGTGTCCGGCCCGGCAGCCGGTGGAAGGCGTCGATCGGGATACGTCGCTCCCCACGGGCCCCCCGGACCACGACCTCGGCGTCGAGCACCTGGAGTGCGACGGCGCAGTCGGACGGATGGACGGCGACACAGGAGCCACTGGTGCCCAGGATGGCGTGCCGACTGCTGTCACCGTCCAGCGCCGCGCAACCGGAACCCGGATCGCGACGGTTGCAGGCGAACTCGGGCTGCCGGTAGTAGGGGCAGCGCACCCGCTGCAGGAGATTGCCGCCGAACGTGGCGCGGTTGCGGATCTGCTGGGACGCACCCGAGCGCAACGCCTCAACAAGGACGGGGAAACGCCGCACGATCCGCTGGTCGTCAGTGGCGTTGCGGCACAGCGCGCCGATGCGCAGCCCGCCGTCCGGCAGGGCGGAGATCTTGTCGAGGGCGAGCCCGTTGAGGTCGATGAGATGGCTCGGCCGCCGGATGCCGTCCCGCATCAGCGTGGTCAGATCGGTGGCCCCGGCGACCACCTCGGCGTCGGGGTGACGGGCGAGAAGACCGACCGCCTCGCCGACGCTGCGTGCGCGAACGTACTCGAAAGGCTCCACGGCTACCGCCCCTTCGCCATCGTGACCGAGGCCGAAGAGATCGCGTCCCTGATGTTGCAGTAGGCCGCGCACCGGCACAGGTTGCCGCTCATGGCTTCCGGGATGCGGTCCTCGGCGATCCCCGGCTGCTCCTCCTCCAGCAGCGCGACAGCCGACATGATCTGCCCGGAGGTGCAGAAGCCGCACTGGAACGCGTCGTGGTCCATGAAGGCCTGCTGCACGGGGTGCAGGCGGTCGCCGTCGGCGATGCCTTCGACGGTGGTGACCTCCTGCCCGTCGTGCAGGACCGCGAAGGTGAGGCACGACAGGACGCGCTGTCCGTCGAGCAGCACGGTGCACGCCCCGCACGCCCCCTGGTTGCAGCCCTTCTTGGGGCCGGTGACGCCGACCTCCTCGCGCAGGGTGTCGAGAAGGCTGCCGCGCGGGTCGACGGCGAGCTTTAGGCGCTCGCCGTTGACGGTGAGGGAGACCTGTCGCATCGCTTCGGCGGCGGGCGTGCCCTCCGCCGACGTCGCGGACAGATACGAACCGGCCGCTACGGCGGCTCCGACGGCCAGTCCGCCGCCGACCACGACGCGGCGACTGGGGTGAGGGGACACCTCGTCCGGCATGGAATGCCCTGCCTTTCTGTTCGGGTCTTCAGCCTCCGTCCCGGTGGTTCCGGTTACATCTGTCACTTCGACTGGTCTCGTGGCCCCGCCGCTCACCTGAGGGTCCACTTCTGGTTGGCCTGGCCTTTGCACTCCCACCGGATCAGGCCGGTGCCGTTGGCGGTTGCTGCGCCAGAGGCGTCCAGGCACTTGCCGTTGAGGTCGGTGATGGTGCCGTCCGAGTGGACGGTCCACTTCTGGTTGGCGCCGCCATGGCAGTCCCAGATGACCACCTTGTCGTCCTCGTTGTCGTCTACGGCGTCGAGGCACTTGTCGCCGTAGACGACGAGTTCGCCGCGCGAGGTCTGCTGGAAGGTCTGGTTGCGTCCACCGGAGCAGTCCCACAACTGTGGCTTGGTGCCGTTGATATGGGCGTTCTTGTCGATGTCCACACAGCGGTCGGAAGCGGCGCCGACGAGGGCCGCGCCGTCGGTGCCGGGGATGCCCTGGACGCGGAGGGCGTCGATGTCGGGGGTGGTGCTGCCGGAGACCGCCGCGAACCTGACTGTGTTCGCCCCCTTGGCCAGGTGCGCGAGCAGGGAGACGGTCCGATAGGTGGTGGGCGAGCCGGTGGGCGGGAAGGCGACGACGTACTTGTACTGGCCGTTGACCTGGATGGTGGCTTTGCGGGCGGTGCTGCCGCCGTTGGCGTAGGTGATGTCGATGAGCTTGGTGCCCGCCGTGGAGGCGGTGACATTGCTGAACGTCGGAGTGGTGGCGGTGGTGGTGTCCTCGTAGGTGCTGCCGGAGGCCTCGGTGCCGGAAACGGTCAGCAGTACCGCGTCGTTCGCGGGTACGGCGGTGGTGTAGCTGGTCGCGAACGATCCGGCGTCGGTGCGGGTCCAGGCGTTGCGCACGGTAGCGGAGGCTGAGGTAAGGCCAAGGTCGGCCCAGCGGACGGTGATGTTCGCGGCGGAGCCGGTGCGGTTGAGCAGCATGACCGCGCGCTTGCCGGTGCCGGAGAGCACCTTGCCGTACACCTGCAGGCCCCGGGTGTCCTCCGCGACCTTGACGCCCTGCAGGCCGCGCGGGTCCTGGTTGACGGCGAGGACCTCGGGGTTGGTGAGGATGTCGCGGGTCTCCGTGGTCATGGTGGCCACGTTGTTCCCGGCCAGCAGCGGGGCGCCCGCGATCGACCACAGGCTCATATGCAGCCGGTTACGGGCGGCGGTCATTCCGTTCAGGCCGACCATCAGCATGTCGGGGTCGTTGTAGTAGCCGGTGTGCTGGGCGGCGGGGTGCAGGGCCTCGTCGAAGTTGTAGTACATCTTGGTCAGCTGCGGGGTCTCGTCCTTCTGCAGGATGTCGACGCTGGTGCGCCACAGGTCGCCGTATCCCGGCGCCCAGTTCCACGGCAGTCCGGAGCCCCACTCGCAGAACGACAGCACCAGCTTGCGGCCGGTCACGGCCGAGGCGGCCTCGTTGGCGGCGGCGATCTGCTTGTACGTCGTCTCCTGGTCCAGGCTCTCCACACGGCCACCGCAGAAGTCGATCTTCACGTAGTCGAAGCCCCACCGCTGGAAGGTCTCCAGGTCCTGCTGGTAGTGGCCCTCCATACCGGTGTTGGGCGCCGCGGGCCGGGTGGTGGGGTAGTAGTAGCCGCAGCCGTTCTTGCCCGCGTCGGTGTAGATGCCGGCCTTGAGGCCCTTGCTGTGGATGTAGTCGGCGATCGCCTTCATGCCGCCCGGCCACAGGTTCTCGTCGACGACGATGTTGCCGTTCGCGTCGCGCTGACCCTGCCACCAGCCGTCGTCGAGGTTGACGTACTTGTAGCCGGCGGCGGCCATGCCGGAGGAGACCAGGGCGTCGGCCTGCTGCTTGATCACGTTGTGGTCGATGCTGCTGAAGAAGCTGTTCCACGACGCCCAGCCCATCGGCGGCGGCGTGACACCTGTCTGAGAGGTGCTCACGGCAGCCGGTTCGGCGGACAGGGGCGCCGAAGAGTCCGGCCGGTCAAGCGTGGCCAGGCCGGCGACGGCGAGTACGGCGGCGAGCACCTGGACGGTGATGCGCCTGGTCCAAGTTCGTGCGGCGGTGCGGGACATGCGGCTCTCCAGGGGAGGAAGGGGGAAGGAACGCTGACTTACGGCGTGAGCTGGGCGAGGTTCACGGCGTTGGCCATCGCCTGATAGCCGGCGTCGTTGGGGTGCAGGTGGTCGCCGCTGTCGTAGGCGGGATTGAGGGCCTGAGGGTTGCGGGGATCCTGCATGGCCTTGTCGAAGTCGATGACGCCGTCGAAGGCGCCACTGGTGCGGATCCATTGGTTGACGGCTTGGCGGACCTGCTCGCCCTCGGGCGTGTAGTACTGGGCCCCCGCGTAAGGCAGGATCGTGCCGCCGATGATCTTCACGCCGACGGCGTGGGCTTGGTCGATCACGGTCTTCATGCCGTTCTGCAGATCCGCGGCGGTCACAGGGCTGGATCCGTTCGGGCCGGCGTTGCTGCCGATGTCGTTGATGCCCTCCAGCAGGATCACGCTTTTGACGTTGGGCTGGCCGAGCACGTCCCGGCCGAACCGGCTCTTGAGGCTTGGGTTGGTCGACCAGGCGTCTGTCAGTATCCGGTTGGAGCCGATGCCGGCGTTCACGACGCCGAGGGTGGGGCCGCCGGAAGCGGAGTGCATGCGCCGGGCGAGGTAGTCGGGCCAGCGGCGGTTGGCACCCCAAGTGGAACCGACGCCGTCGGTGATGGAGTCCCCGACGCACACCACGGTTCCGGTGGCGGTCGAGGAGATGACGTCCAGGCCTTCGAGGAAGTACCAGGACGACTTGTTCGTCGGGTAGTTGCCGAGGCCGTCGTCGGCGACGTGGTTGCCGGAGGCGACCCAGGCCTGCTGCTGTGCCTCATGGTGCCAAGTGGCGGCGGGGGACGTGCCCGACACGTGGAGGCTCACGAGCTGGTTCGTGTCCGCGGCCACGGCCATCGGGATCGGGTCGCTGGCGACGTCCTGCCCGGCGGGGATGGTGACGGAGGCCCTCTTGTTGAAGAGGACGGTGCGATGGGTGCCGGGAACGGCGGTGCCGGGGGTGCTGCCTTCCTTGGCGAGGTCGACGGCGTCGATGGTCAGCGGTCCGGTGCCGTAGCGGTTACTGAGTCGGACGCGGAGCTCGGACCCTGCGACGGTGGCGTGTGCGACCATGCGGATGCTCTTGTCGGTGAACGATTCACCGTTTTTCATCAGGCCGGCGGTGTAGGTGCCGACCCGTGTGAGCGGGGCCGAGACCGGGGTCAGGGTCCAGCGCTGGTTGTCGCCTCCATTGGGCGTCCACTGGATGATCTCGTTTTCGTCTTTGTCCAACGACTCCTTGTTGTCGACGACCAGGCCGTTGGCGGCGTTGACAAGGTGGTAGGCGTCGCTGGCGGGCTGGAGCTTCCATTGCTGGTCGCTGGCGCCGTCGCAGGTGTTCTGGACGAGCTGCGGAGTTTCGCTCTGCGGGGCAGGGGTGTCCAGACACAGGCCGCTGTTGGCGCTCCTGACCGTGTAGGCGCCGGAGCTGGTCCGGGTCAGCAACCATTGCTGGTTGGCCCCGTTGTTCGACGTGTATTGGATGACGGGTGCGCCGGGGGCGGTCGAGGCGAGTTTGACGTCCATCAGCTTTTTGCTCGCGACGTTCGTCAGGGTGTAGACGGTGCCGGAGACGGGGGCTGCCGAGGCCGCGTGGGCCGTAGCGCCGGTCCCGGTCAGGGCGCATGCCGCGAGGCCCAGGCCGACCGGGACCGCGAGACGTCTTGTTATTCGCATGAGAACCTCTTTCTTGGGTCTTTGCGTGGTGAGGGGCGCGGCGCGGGGCATCCGAAGGTCCGGCAGTCCACCACTTGCACCGGGACCACGGAGCTCGAAAGAGCGGGGTTCAGTGGGCAGGGTGGGGGCTGGCGAACCAAACGGACTTGCCGTCGGCGGGGATTGAGGGTCGTGTGCCGCTCGTCCATCCGGTCAGCGGGGTCGGCTGTGCGGGGCGGGTCGGTGACGGAGTCAGGGGCGCTCACCGCCATGCCGCCTTCGGTGCGTGGCCGCGGACGACCGTCAGCCGCCGACCGAAGGTGTCGATGAGACGGGCGCGTTCCTCGGCCAGGTTCCGGGCAGCGGCAGGGGTGGATGCCGCTGTTGGAGGAGTCGATGCGGGGCGGAGATCCCCTGGATGACAGGGGATCTCCGCCAGCTTCCTAGACGGGGAGCTTCCACTTCTGGTTGTTGCCGCCGTTGCAGGTGTAGATCTCAACCTCGACAGGGCTGGTGGCGAACTCCGGGACGTCCAGGCATCGGCCGGACTGTGTGGCGCGGAGGCTGCCGTCGGCCAGCTGCGTCCACTTATGGTTGTATCCACCGTTGCAGGTGTAGATCTCGACCTTGGTGCCGTTCGTCGTGGCCTTCCTGGGGACATCCAGACAGAAGGTGCCGCCGATCCTGATCGTGTCGTCGGCCGGGTTGTAGGTCCAGGTCTGCGCGAAACTGTTGTTGCACTGGTAGGTCTTCACCCGAGCTGCATTCTCGAGCTTGCCTTCGGGGAGATCCAGGCACATGTCGGCGATGCCCGAAGGGATGGCGCCGACACGCTTGGGGGTCGGATCGGTCCCGGGCGCGACCGAGAAGGCGTCGAACTGCTGCGTCTCGTATCCGCTGACCGCCGTCGCGTCGACGGAGTCGACCGTGCCCAGGCCGGCGCGGCCGTGAGCGTAGGTCGAGTCGGTGACGCTGCCCAGGACTCTGCCGTCGACCTTGGCGGTGATGGTCGATCCCTGCATGGTCAGGGCGACTGAGTGCCAGCGGTTGGTGCCGAGGGCCGCTGTGGTGCCGCTCTTCAGGGTGGTGAAGTTCGACTCCTTGTCGCTCTTGAGGATCGACCAGGCACCCGTGTCGCTCACCCGCAGACGGTACGCCTCCAGGCCGCTGTTGTTCCTGCCCTGCATGCCCACGCGGCCAAGGAGTTCCACTGCGCCGGGTTGTTCCAGCATGGCGTCCGCACTGACGGTGTAGTTGCTCCACGCGTCGTCGCCCATGAAGGTGTACGGCGCGTAGTACTTCTCCTCGGTCCAGCGAATCGGCTTTGCCGTGGCCATCTGACGCAGGCACGTGCCCCCGCGTCCGCCACCGCAGGTCATGGTCTCGAAGGCGCCGTTCATGTCCGTGAAGTACTTCGGAGACTCGGTGATGCCCGGCGTCTCGAAGTCGTTGTACTGCGGCAGGCTCAGCGAGTCGACCGCCGGCGCTGTCGTCGCGGCCTTGCCTCCCCCGGCCTTCGTGGTCAGCGTGTAGACGCGACCGGGCTGCAGTGTCACGGTGTACTTGCCGTCGGAGGGGGTGACATCGGTGGTGTGCGCAAAGTTGTCATCACCGTACGAACTGTCCGAGTTCGTGTCGACGTTCGTGGCCCACACGTGAACCTGACCCGTCGACAGCCCGCCGGTGACCTGGACGTCCAGAGTCTGTGGGGCGGTGGCCTGCGTCGTCTCGATGATCGTGCTGTAGTTGCCACCCTCGGGTGCTCGCAGCGTCACATAGCTGCCGTTGGAACGGTCACCACCCAGATAGCCACTGGCGGAATCCTGGTACCGCCATCCGACCTCCGTGAACTGTGTCGTGTGGGCCATGACCCAGGCGGTCTTGCCGACCCGGTAGTGGCCCGACCAGGGCTGGTTGGCCGAGACGAGCCCATTGAAGGCGAAGTAGGTGTTCGGGTAGAGCGCACCCATCAGCGGCCAGTTGTAGTACGCGGTCATCCGACCGTCGATGTAGTCCCGGTTGAGAGCCCGCGCCACGTTCGCGGCGCCCGCCTCGGTGTCCTGCGATCCGTTCTCACTGGCCCACAGTTGCTTCCCCATGTTCTGGGCCTTTTGGTTGCGGTTCCAGTCGGACCAGAGATTTGTTGTGTTGTACTCGGGGCAGGCGGTGGTCGCGTGGTTGTTGCCGATGGCTCCCGAACCCGAGTAGCCGCACGGGTAGTGCACGCCGATGACGTCCACCGCCTCCCGGAACGCCGCGTTGCTCTCCATCTCGTCGACTACATCCCAGTTGTGCTCAGCTGCCACGACCTTGGTCGCGTAGCCCTTCGACTTGAGGGCGTTCTTGAGGTCGACGAACCACCAGGCTTTCCACCCCCGCTCGTTCCAGCCGCCGAGATAGTCGATCTCCAGGTTGTTCTGCTTTGCGCAGTCCATCCAGCGCATCAGGTAGTCGATCGTGTCCTTGGTCCAGAAGTCCCCGCCGCCGACCCAGCCCGGTGCGCCCCAAGCCAGGGCGGAGAACGTGATGTTCGGGTTTCGGGCCTGGGCCTCGCGGGCCAGCCACCACTCATAGCCGGCGTCGCAGTCCACCTTGCCTCTGGTGTGCTCGTGGCTGGGTTCGGCGCCGTCGGTGGAGTTGGTGTCCCCTCCGATCTCAAGCTTGAGTGCCTGCAGCGAGGCGCCGGCGCCGGGCTTGAACAAGTAGTCGAGGATCTCGTTGCGCTGCCGTTCGGGATAGTCGATCAGCAGTCGAGTGTTCCCTCCACCTCCACTGATCGCGCCGGCTCCGTCGAACACCCGGCCCGGCTTGGTGCCGTCGACGGTGATCGATGTCGAGACTGCGGCGTACGCGCGGGGAGTCGCCACCCCGGATATCACGCTCAGTATCATCGCCATAACTGCGAACAGGGCATAACGGCCCCGGGATATTCGAAGCACGCTGGCTCCTTACGACTTCGAGGGGTTGGGATGCGCACCCGCCCCGATGCCCTGGCCCCCGGCGGCGGCGCGGCGCCGTGATGGCAGTTGTCCACTGACGGCAAGGGGGATGAGCGAGGGTTCGGGCCGGGGCGGTGCAGCCGTCTGTGGCAGGACTGGCACTCGTACGGCTCACAGTGGTGGGTCCGGATTTACCTGGGCGTCTTGCACGGCCAGAGGCATGAGCACGGCCCACGGGCTCGACCATGGACAAACCGAAGCCGTACATGGACATTCGCAAGGCGCGATGCAGGCGGGGGGGCGGCCGACGCGGGGGCCGGTCCGGGGTCGGCCCGGCCCCCGCGTCGGGCGGTGTGCACAACCGCGTCGGTCCAGGGGGTCAGGCGGTGAGCCGCTTGAACTGCTGGTTGGTGCCGGTTCCGCACTTGTACTGGATGAGGCGGACATCCTCGGCGGAGCCCTCTGTGACGTCCAAGCAGAGTCCGCTGTGCCGGGCTACCAGGCGGTAGTAGCCGTTGCCCTGGTCCTCGAACTTCCATTGCTGGTTCTGGCCGCTGCCGCACTTGTACTGGTTGACGAAGGCCTTTGCGGTGGAACCACCTTCGACATCCAGGCACTTGCCGCTGTGCTGGGCGAGGATGCGGTAGTAGCCGTCGCCCGCGTCCTCCAGACGCCACTGCTGGTTGAGGCCGCCGTTGCAGGCGTATTGGACGACGTGGCCGTTGTCGGCGGCGGAGTTGTCCTGGACGTCGACGCACTTGTCGCTGTGCCGGGCCACGAGGTTGTAGTAGGGGCCGCCGCCCACGCCCTTGACCGTCCCCGCCGCCGCGTCAATCTCGACCTTGGGGTACCAGGGCAGGTTCATGGTGGTCCTGGTCGGGAAGGTCAACGGCAGCCAGACGTACGTGGAGTCGTTGACCGGGCCCTCCCCGTTCATCTCGGCGCCGGCCCACCGGTCGCCCATGTACAGGAACGAGGTGTTGCCCGACGTGCCCTCGATGGGCAGGACGAACGTGGTCTGGGAGTTGTAGCCGATGCCGTCACCGACCTCCTTCATCTCCGACCAGGGGCCGGCGATGCCGGCGGCGGTGGCGTACATCTGCTGGTTGGGATTCCAGCCGCTGAGGCCGGAGGTCAGCATGAAGTAGACACCGTCACGTTTGAACAGCGCCGGGGCCTCCCTCTTCTGGCCCGGCCAGGGGTTGGCGACCAACGGATTGTCGGCGTACGCGGTGAAGTCGGCGTTGAGCTTGTAGATGCGCAGGTCGGCGTTGTTCTGGGTGGCCGTTACGTGGTAGGCGGTCTCACTTCCGTCCGCGTTCTTGTCCACGTACAGCGTCATGTCCCGGGACTCAGTGGTCTGGGTGGTGTCGTTGCCGTTCGGCGGCCGGAAGCTGCCCAGATATTCATAGGGACCCTCGATCTTGTCGGAGACGGCGACGGCGGCCCTCGACTCGACGTAGTCCGTGGCGTTCTCCTTGTGCATCCACATGACGAACTTCTTGGTGGTGCTGTTGTAGATCACCTTGGGACGCTCGATCTTGGCGGACTTCAGCTCGGGATCGCTCGCCTGGTTGAGGGCATCGCCTACCCACTCCCACGTCTTCAGGTCGGCCGACTTGTAGACGGAGACGGCCTTGAAGGTGTAGTTCGGGTGGCGGTTCTCCCCGAACCAGTAGTAGTAGCCATCGGTGTGCTTGATCATCCCGCCGCCGTGTGCGTCGACGGGGTCGCCATTGGTCCCGATGAAATCGTTGGGGTTGTCCAGGGTGACCGGGGCGGCCTGGGCGGGCGGCGCGACCACCAGTAGTGCGAGCAAGCTGGCGCAGGCGGCCAGCAGTGGCGTGAGAACACGTCTGAGCATCATTGCTCCTTCGTGAACAGGAGGGCGGGTTCAGCAAGGCGAGTCGCACCCGCCCTCGGGCGGCTCTTGGTCCCATTCGTCGATCTGTGCTGGGCTTGATCGGGAATGAGGGTTGACCCCACCCTGGTCAGGGGCTCACATGATGTGCGGGTGGGGCCAAGATCGAGGGATTGGAAGTGAGGTGCGTCCGCTGTCGGCCTTCGGCCGAGTCCCGGTCAGCGGACTTCCCCGAGGTGTTCGACGGCAGCCCGGCAGGAGTCTGGCGAGGCCGTCGTCATCGCAGTCGGCAAGGCCGTCATCGCCCCCCGCCCCGCCGGCGGCTGCTGGTGCGGGACGGATGGGGTTCGTCGGCTGCGCGAGGGGCTCAGGTGAAACGGGGGACGCAGTCCTGGCAGACGGAGAGCACCCGGTCGGGGGCGCTCGACCGCTGGATGAAGCCCACGGAAATGGGGGCGTCCGTCCAGCGGTTGCACCTGCAGCAGAGGTCGGCATGCAACGGTCCGGAGTCTCCTGTTCTTGATCGGGACGGGTGTGGTGGGGCGTGTGCGTTCGTGCCGGGGAGGGACAGCTGCCGCTCTGTGCTCAATACCGGCTCCAGGAGGATGGGAGTGGGACGGGGGCGGCGCGGGCCGGCGATCAGCCCTTGTTGGCGCCGAGGGTGAGCCCGCTGACGAACTGGCGTTGCAGCACGAAGTAGACGATCAGGGTGGGGATCGCGGTGAGCAGGGCGCCGGCGGCGATCAGGTTGGGGTCGGTGAAGTACTGGCCGGAGAGGTTGTTGAGCGCCGAGGTGATCGGCATGTTCTCGCCGGTGGAGATCAGGACGATGGCCCAGAAGAAGTCGTTGTAGATCCAGATGGACAGCAGCGTCGCCAGGGCGGCCATCGCCGGACGGCACAGCGGCAGCACGATCTGCCAGTACTGCCGCCACACCGAGGCACCGTCCACCAGAGCGGCCTCGGTCAGCTCGTGCGGCAGCGTGCGCATGTAGTTGCTGAGTACGAAGGCGCAGAAGCCGGACTGGAAGGCGACGTGGATCAGCACCAGACCCAGCGCGGAGTCGTACAGCTTGCCGCTCATCGTGATGCCGGGCAGGTCGATCAGCAGGTACATCCGGTACAGCGGGGTGATGATGACCTGCTGCGGCAGCAGGTTGCCCGCGGTGAAGACCAGCAGCAGCGCCAGGTTGAGACGGAAGTCAAAGCGGGCGACGTAGAACGCGACCATCGAGGACAGGAACAGCGTCAGCAACACCGCCGGCACGGCGATCAGCAGCGTGGTGCCGAAGTAGTGCAGCATGTCCGACTGCTGGAAGGCGTTGGTGAAATTGTCGAGGCTCAGTTTGTCGGGCCAGGACACGTAGCCCTTGGTGCTGGTCTCCCCGTACGGGCGCAGGGCCGCGAGGATCGCCCAGAGCAGCGGGGCGAGCCAGGCCAGTGCGGTGCCGGCGAGGAAGACGTGCAGCAGGATCCGGGCCGGGCGCAGGGGGGTGCGCTGCTTGCTGAGCGCGGCGGTGGAGGCGCTCACGATCGCCGCTCCTTCCGAAAGGTGGCCACCAGGTACGGGATGATCACGGCGAGGGAGATCAGCAGCAGGACGACCGCGATCGCGGAGCCGTATCCGATGCGGCTGGACTCGCCGATGATGTTGTTGGTCACGAGGATCGAGAGCAACTCGGTGCCTTCGGCGCCCTTGTTGAAGACGAAGACCAGGTCGAAGGCGCGCAGCGCCTCGATGATGGTGACGACCAGGACGATGGTGTTGGTGGACCGCAGGGTGGGGAAGATGACGTTCTTGAACGTCTGCCATTCGTTCGCGCCGTCGAGCGCGGAGGCTTCCCGCAGCGCGGGGTCGACGCCCTTCAGGCCGGCCAGGTAAAGGATCATGAGGTAGCCGGTGTGCCGCCAGGAGGCGGCAACCAGCACGGCCCAGAGGTTCAGGTCGGGGTCGCCGATCCAGTCGATGTAGTGGCCGGGCTTGTTGGCTCCGATGAGGCTGTTGATCAGGCCGGTGTCGGGGTTGTAGACGAGCTGCCAGACGAAGCCGATGACGGCGAACGACATCACTACGGGCAGGAAGAAGGCCGTCTGGTAGACCCTGCTGAACCGGATCTTCTTGTCCAGCTGTACCGCCAGGAACATCCCCAGCGGCATGGGTATGAGGATCAGAACGGCGAGCCAGACGACGTTGTGCTGGACGGCGGGCCAGAACTGCGGGTTGTTGGTGAACAGTTCCCTGAAGTTGTCCAGCCCGACCCACTTGATCGAGTCGAAGCCGATGCCGTCCCAGGTGGTGAAGGCCAACGCGATCGAGGCGAGCGCGGTGACCCACACCAGGGCGATGTGCAGGATCGTCGGCAGACCCGCCATCAGACCGAGAGTGAGCCGGTCGCGGCGGGTCAGCAGACGGCGGTGCCCCTGGGGCACCTGCTCGCCCCTTCCCTTTGCCAATGTCGTCTCCGAGTGCCCCGGGGGCGGGGGCGTGGGATTCGTCGCCCCCGGGGTGCTGGTGATTCCGGTCCCGGTCCCGGTGTTCCGCGTGACAGTCATGAGGCGGTGAAGATCGTCTTCTTCTGGCGTTCGATGGAGGACAGCAGGCTGTCGACGCCCTTGGGATCACGGATGAACTTCTGCAGCGCGGGCTGCATCACCGTGGAGGTGAAGTCCGGGCGGGAGTCACGGTCCATGAACTGGGTCAGGGACTTGGCGCCGGAGATCATGTCGTACGCCTTCTTCTGCAGCGGGGTGTATGAGGAGGTGTCCGCCGTCCTGGAAGCGGCGACGACACTCGGGTCGGACTTGAGGTAGAGCGCCTCGGCCTCCGGCGTGCCCAGGTACTCCAGCAGCTTGACGGCACCGGCCTTGTTCTTCGGGGCCTTGGAGAGCATGAAGCCGTCGGTCGGCGCCTCGACGGTGTCCTGGCCGTACGCCGAGTTGATCTCCGGGAAGGCGAAGAAGTCGAGGTCGTCCAGGGCGGCCTTGTCGGTGAACTGCTGGGCCACGAAGGTTCCCAGCAGGTACATGCCCGCCTTCTTCGAGGCCAGGGTCTGGGCGGCGTCCTGCCATGTCCGGCCGACGGCGCCCTCCTGGTGGTAGGGGAGGATCTCCGTCCACAGGTCGAAGGTCTTGCGCACCTTGGCGTCGGTCCAGGACGCCCTGCCGGCCATCAGCTCGACGTGGAAATCGTAGCCGTTGGCGCGGAAGTTGATCTGGTCGAAGGTGCCCATCGCGGGCCAGGCGTCCTTGTCGCCGAAGGCGATCGGGACGAGCCCGTCCTTCTTCATCTGCCCGCACAGAGCTACGAAGTCGTCCCAGGTGGTGGGGACTTCGTAACCGTACTGCTTGAAGACGCTCTTCCGGTAGAAGATCGCCCAGGGGTAGGTGTACAGCGGCACGAAGTAGTACTTGCCGTCCTCACCTTGGCTGAGCACCTTCATCGCGACGGGGAAGTTGCCCCCGATGGTCTTCCACACGTCGTCGATCGGCGTGGTCAGGCCCTTGGCCGCGAAGAACTGCATCCGGTAGCCGGCGAACCAGTGGAACACGTCGTCCGGCGTGCCCTGCAGATAGGAGTTGATCTGCTCCTGGAAGGTGTTGTGGTCCTTGGTGTTCACGTCGACCGTGATGCCGGACTTCTTCTTGTAGGCCGCGTAGATGTCCGCGAACGCCTTCTTCGGCACAGCGTCCGACGCGTTGGAGCCGACCGTGACGGTCTTCGGGTCACTGGCCGTGCCGCTGCCGCCGCAGGCGCTCAGCAGGGGGAGGCCGGCGCCTAGCGCAACCGCCCCGCCCGCCCCCCGCAGCAGCGTGCGGCGAGCGGGGCCGGGAGAGGAGAGACCAGAGGAAGAAAGTTGCATTCACGACTCCTGGGGCAGAGCAGCGGTCATCGGAATCCAGACCGCATGACACGAGATCGATCAGAAACAAACGAGATCGAACAGTGGCCCCATCAGAGCGGTTCGGTCCACCGAACGTCAAGAGGTACGCACCCCTTTTTGCGACCCCTACGAAAACCGATGACCTGGGGAAATCGCTTTCCCTGGGCGCCAGTTGCAGGATTCCCGCAGGCCGACGCGATGGGTGCGCTTCCATGGCGCGAATGCGCCTGCGCCGCACATCGAGATGGGCGAGAGCGAGCAGGGCCTGGCGGCCAGCGCTCAGGCGCCGCCATCGGGTGCCGAGTTCCCGGCGGTGCCGGCGCAGCTTGGCGGACAGGAAGCGAGGGGCGGAGTTGGACACGTCGACGGCGGACGGGTAGACAAGCACACGAAGCCTTTGGCGGAGACGGATTTCTTGGTCGAAAACCCATCTACCAGGGGCTTCACCTGTCTGTCAGGCCAACTGGCCTGCTCGACCACCAAGTTGGAAAGGCTCCCTGTCGGGGGCGCTGCACTATTTCCGCGTCCATCCGGGGCATGTGCGGCATCGACTGGAGATGCTGCGCGCCATGGGACTGAACACCGTGGAGACCTACGTCCCCTGGAACTACCACGAGCCCCGGGCCGGCGCCTTCACCCGCCTCGACGAACTGGACTCCTTCCTCACCGAATCGAAACGGGCCGGGCTCCACGCGATCGTCCGCCCCGGCCCCTACAGTTACGCCGAGCGGGACAACGGCGGGCTGCCCTGGTGGGTGCCCGGGCGGATCCGGACCAGCGATCCGGTCTTGGGGTGACTCGGGAAACCTCACTACCCCGCTACCCCAACGTCCCTGCCGCGCTCTGTCCTAGTGCTGAGTTCCTCAAAGGGGTGTACACATATCGGCGCCGTAGTTGGCGGGTTGGCGGGGCCGACTTGCCCAGATCCAGGGGTTGGCACGGGAGTTGAGCTGGTCGGTCGCCAGGGTGGTGGCCTGGTCGATGTCCTCGCGGTTGGCGAATGACCGGCCGG
>NZ_JBHXVG010000060.1:0-35241 GCF_042672405.1 Streptomyces sp. NPDC127197
AAACCCCTTCCTGGGGGTGTTGGGGGGGTCTTTTTTTGTTACACCCCGCCGGGCGGGGCGCCGGGGCGGCCGGCCCCCCCCCCCCCCCCCGCGGAGCCCTCGTGCAGAGTCAGGCCGCCCGCACCTCGTACGTCCTCACCCGCACCGACTCGTCGTCCAGGCACTGCCCGGAGACCAGGTCGAAGCGCTGCTTCAGCAGCGGGGAGGCGACGAACGGGCGGCCCTGGTGCGTTCCGGTGAGGCCGCGGGAGAGGACCGCCGCGCCGCTGAACGGGTCGCGGTTGTCGATGGCGTAGAGCTCGCCCTTGCGGTCGCGGAACAGGGCCACCTGGCGGCCGTCCGGCAGCAGGGCCGCCACTCCGCGGCCGGGGAGCAGCCTGTTCAGGTCGCAGACCGTGAACCAGCTGTCGGCCAGCTGAAGCTGGACCTTGAGGTCGGTCGTCTCGGGTGCCAGGGTCATCGCTGGGCGCTTCCTTCCAGGGCGGCTTCCTTGGATTCCGTGGGCCGCATGCCGATCGACAGCAGCGGCAGGTCCGGCTTCATCTGGTCGCGTTCGGGGACGAAGCCGACGACCGGGTCGGGGGTGTCGGGCGCGTTCACGAAGGAGACGAACCGGGCCAGCTTCTCGGGGTCGTTGATGGTCTCGGACCACTCGTCGCGGTAGTGCGAGACGTGCGCCGCCATCAGCTTCTCCAGCTCGTCGCAGATGCCGAGGGAGTCGTGGACGACCACATCCCGTACGTGGTCCAGGCCGCCGGGGATCCGCTCCAGCCAGGTCGACGTGCGCTCGAGGCGGTCGGCGGTGCGGATGTAGAACATCAGGAACCGGTCGATCAGGCGGATCAGCTCGGCGTCGGACAGGTCCTGGGCCAGCAGGTCCGCGTGGCGCGGGGTGGCGCCGCCGTTGCCGCCGACGTACAGGTTCCAGCCGTTGGAGGTGGCGATCACGCCGAAGTCCTTCGACTGGGCCTCGGCGCACTCACGGGCGCAGCCCGACACCGCCGACTTCAGCTTGTGCGGGGAGCGCAGGCCCCGGTAGCGCAGCTCCAGGTCGATCGCCATACGGACGGAGTCCTGGACGCCGTAGCGGCACCAGGTCTGGCCCACGCAGGACTTCACCGTGCGCAGCGACTTGCCGTACGCGTGCCCGGACTCGAAGCCGGCGTCCACCAACCGTGCCCAGATCAGCGGGAGTTGCTCGACGCGGGCGCCGAACATGTCGATGCGCTGACCGCCGGTGATCTTCGTATAGAGGCCGAAGTCGCGGGCGATCTCGCCGATCACGATCAGTTTCTCCGGGGCGATCTCACCGCCGGGGATACGAGGGACGACGGAGTACGAGCCGTTCTTCTGGAGGTTGGCCAGAAAGTGGTCGTTGGTGTCCTGCAGGGATGCCTGCTCGCCCTCCAGGACGTAGCCGTTCGCGCCGATCGTCGGTGCGAGGGAGGCGATGATCGAGGCGACGGCAGGCTTGCAGGTCTCGCAGCCGTCGCCGCCCCGGGCGCCCTCACGGCCGTGACGGTCGAGGAGGTCCTGGTACGAGGTGATGCGCAGGGCCAGGACGATCTCGTACAGCTCCTCGCGGGTCTGCGAGAAGCAGCCGCACAGGCCCTTGTCGACCTCGACGCCGCTGGCCTCCAGCTCGGCGTTGATGAGCTGGCCGAGGACCTTGACGCAACTGCCGCACGTCGTACCGGCCTTGGTGCACTTCTTCACCTCGGGCACGGTGCTGCACTTGTGCTCGGTGACCGCGCCGCGGATCGTCCCCTTGGTGACGTTGTTGCAGGAGCAGATGATCGCCTCGTCCGGCAGCGCGGACGGGCCGAGCTGCGCCGGGGCCCCGGCACCGGCCGGCAGCACCAGCGACTCGGGCGAGACCGGCGGGACCGAGCCGGTGAAGGCCTTCAGCGTGCCGTACGCCTCCGCGTCGCCGACCAGGATGCCGCCGAGCAGCGTGCCGTCGCGGCCGATGACCAGCTTCTTGTACAGGCCCGCGCGGGAGTCGGAGTAGACGACGTCCAGGCAGTCGTCGGCCGTGCCGTGCGCGTCGCCGAAGGACGCCACGTCGACGCCGAGCAGCTTCAGCTTAGTGGACAGGTCGGCGCCGGTGAAGGACGCCTCGTCCGCGGCGATCGTGGCGGCCACGGTCTCGGCCTGCTCGTAACCGGGGGCGACCAGGCCGTACACCCGGCCGTCCGCCGCCTGCGCGCACTCGCCGATCGCGAACACATGCGGGTCGGTGACCGTGCGGCACTGCTCGTCGACGGTGATGCCGCCGCGCTCGCCGACCGTGAGGCCGCAGTCGCGGGCCAGCTGGTCGCGGGGGCGGACGCCGGCGCTGAACACCACCATGTCGACGGCGAGTTCGGAGCCGTCGGACAGCTTCATGCCGGCCACGGCGCCCGAGGCGTCGGCGACGATCTCCTGGGTGCCCGTGCCGGTGTGGACGGTCAGGCCCATGTCCTCGATGGTGCGCAGCAGGGCCGCGCCACCGCCGTCGTCCACCTGCACCGGCATCAGACGCGGCGCGAACTCCACGATGTGGGTGGACAGCCCGAGCCCCTTGAGCGCACCCGCGGCCTCCAGGCCGAGCAGCCCGCCGCCGACCACCGCACCGGTCGTCGCCTTGGACTTGGCGTACTCCTCGATGGCGAGGAGGTCCTCGATCGTGCGGTAGACGAAGCAGCCCGCGGCGTCCTTGCCGGGGACCGGCGGGACGAACGGGTACGAGCCGGTGGCCAGGACCAGGGTGTCGTACTCGAAGACGTTCCCCGACCGGGCGGTGACCTTGCGGGCCTCGCGGTCGATGGTCTCGGCCGGGTCGCCGACGTACAGCTCGATCGAGTGCTTCTCGATGAACTCCATGTCCGTCATGGACAGATCGTCCGGGGTCCTGCCCGAGAAGTACGAGGTCAGCTGGACGCGGTCATAGGCGGGACGCGGCTCCTCGCACAGCACGACCACGCGGTGCGTGGCGGTCAGGCCGCGCTCGGCGAGCGCTTCGAGGAAGCGCTGGCCGACCATGCCATGGCCGACGAGCACGATCGTGGGGGTCGTGGACATCAGGAGCCTCCATCGTTGGTGAGCAGGTGGAGCAGGGGGCCGCCGTCGGACGGGAGCGGCTCTGCTCCCTCCCAGGCGCGGGCGAGCGCGCCGACGGTGCCGAGTTCGCCGACGAGGACCCCGCCGACCAGGCGGTCGTCGCGGACGACGACCTTGCGGTAGGTGCCCCGGGTGGCGTCGGCGAGCTGCACGACGTCGTCGCCGGGGCGGGGTTCCGTCTCGCCGAACGCGGCGAGGTCGAAGGGGGCCTGACCGGCGAGGGTGAGGCGGGTGAGGGAACGGGTGCCGGTGTAGCGGGCGGCCGCGTCGCCGGCCAGCGACAGGGCGAGCGCGTCGGCCTGTTCGAGGGCGGGAGTGGCCAGTCCGTACACGGTGCCGTCGTGCTGGGCGCAGTCGCCGATGGCCCGGATGTGCGGGTCGGACGTACGCAGTTCGTCGTCGACGAGGACGCCCTTGTGCACGGCGAGCCCGGCGGCCTTGGCGAGGCCCGCGCGGGGGCGGACGCCGCAGGCCAGAACCACGAGGTCGGCGTCGAGGGCGTACCCGTCGGCCATCTCCACGGAGCGGACGGCGCCGCCGACGACGCGTACGTCCCGTACCCGGCACTCGGTGTGCACCTCGACGCCCAGGTCGGTCAGGTGCCGCTTGACGAGCTTGGACGCGGCCGGGTCGAGCTGGCGCTCCATGAGCCGCTCGGACTGCTGGGCGAGAACGACCTGCGCCCCGCGTACGGCGAGGGCGCGGGCCGCGGAGACCCCGAGGAGGCCGCCGCCGATGACGACCGCCCGCACACCCGGCCGTACCGCCTTGGACAGGCCCAGGCAGTCGTCCATGGTGCGGAACGCGTGGACGCCCTCGGGCAGGACGTGGTCCGGGGTGAACAGGCCGCGCAGGGGCGGCAGGACCGGGTTGGAGCCGGTGGCCAGGACCAGCGTGTCGTATGCGATCTCCGAGCCGTCCGCACAGCGAACGGTCCGCCCGTCACGGTCGATATCGGTCACCCGGGCACGGGTCAGCTCCGCGGGCGCCGGGAGGGAGATCACCTCCGGGCTGTACCGTCCGGCCAGCACCTCGGCGAGCAGGACCCGGTTGTACGGCCGGTGCTCCTCCTCGCCGACGAGCAGCGCGGGCGTGCCGAGCTCACCGAGCCGCCGGGCGAGCCGTACGCCCGCGAGGCCGGCGCCGATCACCACCACACGCGTATTCGAGGTCATGCTCTGAGCGTGCGGGGCGGGTGTTACCCGGCCGCATCACGTCTGTTTCACGCGGGGAACTCTGCCCTCAGCGGGAGTGGGGGGTGGATGTGAGGGTTGCCGGGGAGGGGCCGGGGTGGGCTGTGAGGCCGGGAGGGTGGGACAGGCCGAACCCGGGTTTGCGTGCAGGCCCCATCGTGTACGGGGGATGCGGGCGCGCTGAAGATGTCGGTGCCCGCGGCCCGAACCTCAGAAGAGCCTCAGAAGATCGCCGGTACCCGCGAAATCTGTGGACGCTACAACCGCCCCGTCCATAGGGTCCCGATCATGCCCGACATATCCCTGACCATGGTTGTCCTCCTGTGCCTCGCCGCCCTCGCGGCCGGCTGGATCGATGCCGTGGTCGGCGGGGGCGGTCTGCTGCTGCTCCCCGTGCTGCTGCTCGGGCTCCCGGCCGGCACCCCGGCGGCGTCCGCGCTCGGCACCAACAAGGCGGTCGCCATCGTCGGTACGACGGGCGCGGCCGTGACGTACGCCCGCAAGGCACCCGTCGACGTGCGCACGGCCGTACGCATCGGGCTCGCGGCGCTGGCGGGATCATCGGGCGGGGCGTTCCTCGCGGCCGGGATGAGCACGGACGTGCTCAAGCCGGTGATCATGGTGGTGCTGCTCGGCGTCGCCGCTTTCGTGATCCTCAAGCCCGCGTTCGGCACGGCCCCGAAACCGGGCCCGGTCAGCCGCCGCCGCGTCCTCGCGGCGATCGGCCTCGCGGGCCTCGGCATCGGTTTCTACGACGGGCTCATCGGCCCCGGCACCGGTACGTTCCTGGTGCTGGCCCTCACCGCCGTCCTGCACCTCGACCTGGTCACCGCCTCGGCCACCGCCAAGATCGTCAACTGCTGCACCAATGCGGGTGCGCTGGCGATGTTCGCCTGGCAGGGCGCGGTGCTGTGGCAGCTGGCGGGGCTGATGGCCGTGTTCAACCTCGCCGGCGGAACGCTCGGCGCGCACACCGCGCTGAAGAGGGGCAGCGGTTTCGTCCGGATCGTGCTGCTCACGGTGGTGTTCGCGCTGGTGGCGAACCTGGCGTACGAGCAGTGGGTGGCATAGGGCATATCAGGCATCGTGCGCCGGATGATGGAGCGGCGGATCATGCTGCCCTGCCACGTGATCAACGAGCGAGGAGATCGACCACTCCCGTGGTGTCCTCGTCGCCGTGGCCGTCCGCGAGGCGGCGCTCCATCAGGTCGAGGTACGGCTTCAGCAGCTCCTGGCTCACGCCCTGCTCCTCGGCCGTGCGCAGGAACGTCGCGTTTCCCGCGACCTGCATGGCGAGGTTGGAGACGACGTTCTTGGTGTAGTCGCCGCTCTCCAGCCTGTCGGCGGTCTCCAGCGCGGCGGGCGCCATCGCGGTGAGCCACGACACGAGCAGCGGGGCGAAGTCCCTGGGCGCGATGTCCTCCCGGCGGATCAGCGCGAAGGCGTGCGTCACCCCGGCGAACATCCCGTACATGGCGCTGAGCAGGGCCACGTCGTGCAGCGCGGCGAACCCCGGGTCCGTGCCGACGTAGCGGGTGTCGGCGGGAACCGCGAGGACGTCCCGGCGCTCCTCGAAGAGGGCCGCGGAACCGCTGTAGAAGACGAACGCCCCGCTGGCCGGGCTGCCGATCATCGGCGGTACGGCCATGATCCCGGCGTCCAGGAAACGGGCGCCGCGCGCCTTTGCCCAGGCGGCGCGGGCGCGGCCCTGGGCGGGCGTTCCGGTGGTGAGGTTGACCAGGTCGCGCCCGGACAGGTCGGCGTCGGACAGGGCCTCCCCGACCGACGTGTCGTCGAGCAGGCAGGCCACGACCAGCCGGTTGGCGGCCACGGCCTGCGCGGCGCTCGCAGCGACCGTGGCTCCCTCGGCGGCGAGCGCCTCGGCGCGGGCGGGGGTCCGGTTCCAGACGGTCACGGGATGCCCGGCGGCGAGCCAGGCGCGGACCAGGGCGGTGCCCATGGTGCCGGTGCCGAGGAGGGTGAGCGGGGTGCGGGAAGAGGCGTTGTCGGTCATGGCGTTCAGACTCGTCGAAGAGGATCGGCCTGCTCAAGTACGTACTTCCGAGTGGGTGGTTACTCCGGGGGAAGCATGCAGGCAGCGGGAGGACGGGGTGTCGGGTGATGGCGAACGGACGACGGCCGGGCTCGTACGAGTGCGGGATCGACGCGGCGATGGAGGTGATCGGCGGGAAGTGGAAGGTGCTCATCCTGTGGGCGCTGTCCGTGCGGCGGCACCGCTTCGGTGAGCTGCGCCGCGAGCTTCCCGGGGTGACGGAGAAGGTGCTTGCCGCGCAGCTGCGGGAGCTGGAGGCGGACGGCATCGTGCACCGGGAGGAGTACGAGGAGGTGCCGCCTCGGGTGGAGTACTCGCTGACGCCCCGCGGCGTTTCCCTCAACACGGCGCTCGAACCACTCGGCGCGTGGGGCAAGGCGAACGTCCTGGGCGGCGTGACACCGGAGACCGTGACGCCGGAGCCCATACCCTGAGCCGGCTCAGCTGCTCCCGGTCAGATGCGCGAAGACGACGACGTTCCCCTGGTAGCCGGTGCTGCGCGAGTAGGTTCCGCCGCAGGTGATCACGCGCAGCTCGGGCCGGGGCGCCGCGCCGTACACCTTCTTGTCGGGGAAATCCTTCGCGTCGTACACCTCGACCGCGTCCACGCTGAACCGCGCGACGCTGCCGTCCCGCCGGTCCACCTCGATGGTGCTGCCCCGTTTCAGGGCGCCGAGCCGGTAGAAGACGGCGGGGCCGTCGGTGTTGTCGACATGGCCGGCGACGATGGCGGTGCCCCGCTCGCCGGGCGTGGTGCCGGCCTCGTACCAGCCGGCGAGGTTCCTGGGCGCGGTGGGCGGCGCCTCCAGGTTGCCGGTCCTGTTCAGCCCCAGACCCGTCAGGGGCGCGTCCACCCGGATCGCGGGGATGCGGATACGGTCCGGCGGCGACGGCGGCAGCGCGGGCGCCGCGGGCTGCCGTACGGCCTGGCCGGTGTGCGCCTGGGCGGCCGACGGCTGCGGCGGGGCGTTCGTCCGGGCGCCGCTGCTCAGCAGCCACACACCGGTGAAGAGGGCGACGGTGGTGACGGCCGCTATCGCGGCGTTCCCCGGGTTCTCGACTATGCGCACACGAGCCTCCTGGCCTGACCCGTTCCCCCTCCGGGCCGCGAGGGGCATCGGACCCGGAGGGGGCGGGGACTTTGCGGTACCGGCGGACGGACGGCGGAGGGTGTCCGTCAGATCCCGTCGCCTCTCGCCCGGCGATGCAGGAGCCAGGTACCGCCCGCAGCGGCGACAGCGAGAGCCGCAACGCCGGCCGCGGTCTGTACGGGGTCGGGGCCCAGGGCGCCGCCGACCCCCGTCTTCACACTTCCCCGCGGGTACGCCTGACCGGCGGCGGAGAGGATGACCACCAGGTCGGCGCGGACCTCCGAGGCGCCCTGGGTGCACTTCACGACGATCTCGTACGTCCCCGGCTGCGCGCTCGGCGGCACCCGGAAGCGTCCGATGTCGTCGCCCTCGTCCTCGTCGGTGCCGGGGGCAAGCGTGAAGGTCCCGGCGCCGACCGCGGTGGCGTCCCCCTCCGCCGTACCGTCGTCGCCGCAGGCCGAGGTGTTCACGGTGACGTCGTGGCCCGGCACCACGGTCGAGGGATACACCTCGAGCCGGCCGCCTTCCGCGCCGTACGCCACCGCGGACGGCGCGCCCGCGGCGGCGACGGCGAGCGCGGTACCGGTCAGCAGACGGGCGGTACGTCGCATCGGCATGCTCCTTCGAGCTCATCGGGCCCCTGCACTTCCGAGGAAATCCGCACCGGGGCGAGCCCGCTTCCTGAGCGCCTGTCAGAAAATACGATGAATGGGTGTCGCCGGAGGCGTCCGCGAGGGGTGGTGGGCGCCGTTTCAGCAGGTCACAGGCGTGCGGCAGGCGCTCGGCGGAAAGCACCCGAAGGGCGTCCGGTGGAGGTGTGAATGGGTGACGAGCCCCGCGATGCCGGATCAGCCGGTTTGGTGGTGGGGGGGGGCGGGCGCTGCGGGGGCAGGGGAGCGGCGGCCGTATGCAGCCTGATGCTCAGCGCTTGATGCGTTGGGCCACGGCTCGCACGAGGTCGGTCTTCGCGACGTGCAGTGCGAAGTGCTCGTCGGCGGTGGGGGAGGGCTTTGCGTACCAGGGCAGGCCGCGACGGCGCCACTTGGCAGGGGCCATGTCCTTGGCCGGCGCGGGGAGAGGCAGTACCCATCGACCGAGACGGAGCTCGCCACGCCACAGACCGGCGGGGAGAGCGGTGACCGGAATCCGTACCGTGAAGGTCCCGTCGCCCGAGACGTGACGGACGGGGAACGCGGGCCCGGTGCCGCCCTGCCCGTCGTCGAGGGTGATGGTCAGGGCGGAGGCCGGATACGCGGAGAGCGTGCACCGTCCGGTGAGTTCCAGCTCGGTCGGTACGTCCTCGGCCCAACGGGCGCCGTTCAGGCTCAGGTGCGGCAGAACCTCGTGCTTGTTCTCACCGAGGTCGAGGGTGAAGTTGCCGTGCGGCTTGGTCGTGTAGAGCGTGATCGCCCGGAGGCTTCCGGCCACGGCGGCGACGTGTGTGCTCGGCTTTCCGGAGACGGCGGCGGCCCGCTTGCTGCCGATGCGGACCTCGCGGGACAGGCCCTGGGCACCGATCGCGACGGAGATGTCCCACAGGCCGTCGTCCAGCGGCCTGCCGTCGGCGGCCGTGGTGATGTCGACACTCGCCTCGAACCCGGCGCGCTCGTACGTGTAGTGGCCCTCGTCCTCGTCGGCGCCGAGCCCGGGAGTCGCCGTGTGGACCACGGGCAGCCGGTATTCCGTCCCCCGGTCGCGTTCGCGCAGGACGAGTTCGGTGGTCACCTCGCGAGTCTCCACCCGGTGAAGGTAGGCGTGGCCGGCCAGGTGCAGCGTTGTGCCGTCCAACTCGGCCCGGGTCACCTGGTGGCGGGTGCCGAGCTGGGCGGTGACGTCGTAGCAGATGTCGGGGACGGCGCGCGCCGGGTCGCGCAGGAACGGATAGCGAGCCAGCGCCCGCCCGCCCTCGACGAGGAGGGGCGTGGCCACACTGCTCTTCGCCAGCGTTTCCTCGAAGGCGATGAGTTCGAGGAGTTCGTCGAGCATGCGGTGGCGCACCAGGTGCAGCCGCAGCCGGGCCATCGCCGAGAGGCGCTCGTTCATCCCGTCGTGCCACAGCGGTTCGATGATCTCGGCGAGCCGCTGCAGCGTCTTGTGTTGGCCCGCGCGGTTGTCATGGGTGAGGTGACCGCGCAGGATCTGCTGAACCTCGATGGTCAGATGCCGGTGGGCCAGGTGGTCGCGTGCAGGGCCGGGCGGCACGTTCTCGAGGATCATGTCGACCACGCGCGGCAGGAACCGCAGGCGGGGTTCGGAGCCCCTGGTCTGCATGGTGATGTTGCTCTCGTCCTCGCGCTGCACCCAGAACACGCAGTCGTAGTCGGCCAGTACGGAGACACCCCTGGCGTGGAGGTAGGCAGCGCCCACGAACAGCTGGTCCTCGCCGATGGACAGGTCGGCGGGGAAGCGCAGGTTGTGCCGCTCCAGCAGTTCCCGGCGGAACAGCTTCATGGGGTTGAGCGTCCAGTACACGCGGGACGAGAAGACGTCGGTCTTCGGCTGATTGCGGCGGAACATCGAGGTGGGCGGTCGCCGTCCGCCGACGCCGACCATTTTGCCGAGCACAATGTCGGTGCCGTTCTTCTCGGCCATCGCGACCATGCGTTCCAGGGCTTCCGGACCGAGGTGGTCATCGGCGTCCAGGAAGAAAACGAAGCGGCCTCGGGCGTGATCGAGCCCCACGTTACGTGGCACCGACGGGCCACCCGAGTTGGCCTGGTGGATGACGCGCAGCAGCCCCGGATACTCATCGGCCAGCCGCTCGAGTTCGGCCGCCGTACCGTCGGTCGAGCCATCGTTCACGGCGATGATTTCCAACGCGTCCCGGCCGATGCTTTGCTCGGCGGCAGAGGAAATGCAACGCGTCAGATAGGGCATTGCATTATACGCGGCGATAATCACCGAAACGGTGGGGCCGGTCATCGTCACGCTCTCCAGAAATGCGGGGCACGTTTCATAAGGCCAGGGGAAGAAAACCCAAATGCCTGAGGGAAGGTGCCAGAGGAGCTGTGAAGATAGCATGAACCATTGGCAACTGCCCAGTGACCTCCGGGTGAAGGCCGGTTCATCGCGTCCGCTGGGGCCGACTCCCTGGATCCCGATGCCGGCGGTATAGCGTTCACCCTCAACCCATTGCAACGAGCCAGGTTCAGCCCGTTGCGTTACCCCCAAGTCATTGCAACGATTTCTCGGTATCTACCTGTGATAACAGGCGTGATGTGCAACAACTTCGTTGCCGTATTCATGAACGCAACGTAGCGTTTCCGTCATGAGAAACAACGGGCCGAAGGCCTCACAGGTCGAGAGGTGCGCGTTTCACGGAGTGAGCGATCAAAGGGGGCGGATCATGGAGGCAGCGCAGAGTCGGCAGCAGGCGGCACCCGGTGCCTTCACCGCCTTCACCCGCTTCGTGCTCTGCGGCGGCGGAGTGGGGCTCGCCTCCAGCTTCGCCGTGGCGGCCCTCGCCTCCTGGATTCCCTGGGGCCTGGCCAACGCCCTGGTCACCGCGCTTTCCACGCTCCTCGCAACCGAGCTGCACGCCCGCTTCACCTTCGGCGCAGGCGGTCGCGCGACCTGGCGTCAGCATGCGCAGTCGGCCGGGTCCGCGGCGGCCGCGTACACGGTGACCAGCGTGGCGATGCTTGTCCTGCAGCAACTGGTGGCGGCACCCGGTTCGTTGCTCGAGCAGGTCGTCTACCTGTCCGCCTCCGCACTCGCCGGTGTCGCGCGGTTCGCGGTGCTGCGCCTCGTCGTCTTCGCGCGGAACCACTCGCAGGTCGCGGCCACCGTCCCCACCGCCCGTCCCGTGCACGCGGCCGTGGCCCGCGCCGCGGCACCCGCCGGCCCAGCGGTGTTCTGCCGCACCGCCTGACCGAGAACGGGAGGCACCCGGCGGCTGGCCTTGCTTCCGATGCGAACGTCTTCAGTACGCCCCGAACGACCAGAAGACGCCCACCTCGTCGTCGGTCACCGCGATCAGGCCCAGGTCCTCGAAGAAGTAGAGGCCGTCGAGGTACTCGGAGGTGAGGAAACTATGGGATTCAGTGCCCTGGAGGCCCGCTGCGAGGAAGTCCGGGGCCGGGTCGGAGGCGGCGGTCGTCGCGTTGGTCCAGTAGCGCGAGGCGGGCCCGTACCGGTCGAGCAGGGTTCGGGCATCCGCCAGCACGGCGTCCCGGTCCGGGCGGGAGCGGACGGGGGCAGGTTCCGACTGCCACTCCTCGGCCATGATGGCGAGCGCGGCGACCGCCGCCTCCGCCTCCAGGGGGTAAAGGCGTCCGGGCAACTCTGATGCGTCCGGGGGGTCGAAGGGGTAGGCAGGCATCGTGTGGCGGGCGGCGTTGATGCGGTCCTGGTCCAGCCGGACCCAGCCCCGGGGGTCGGGGACCGACCGGTGCAGCACGGCGCGGACGTCGTGCGCCCAGTCCTCGTAGCACCGAGGGCCGGTAGCCACGAAGGTGTACGTGTCGTCGAGCAGCCGCAGCGCCGCCGCGTTCCAGGGACAGCGACGGGAGCGGAACTCCATCAGCAGACCGCCGACTTGGCGGGCAAAGGCGTCCTTCGGCTCGCAGGGGATGCGCCGGAGCTGGTCGAGGGCCCAGTGGACGAGCTCGCTTCCTCCTTCAGCCGCAAGACGGACCGGACCCTGCGGGAGCGGGAGGTCCGTTCCGTCCCATAGCGCCTCCAGGTGCGCATCGAGCAGGTCCAGGGCGATCCGGTCGGCAGGCAGGGGCATTTCGCCACTGTAGACCGTCCACCAACACGCACATCGCGCTCACGGGTGGCACCGGTGGTCTGTGGCGAAACACCCGCTCGGAGGCGACGTACGATTCCGCGACCGGGCGGGCCAAGGAGGTCAACGACCAGGGTGAAGTCGGTATCGCCGACGACCAGTGCACCCGCACCGAGTACGCAGACAGCCCCACCCTGCACATGTAAGCGTACGTGTCACGGGTGGAGAAAGCCTCCGGCGACTGCGACACCAGCCCCAACCGCAAGACCCAGGTCATCTCCGACGACCTGACCTACTACGACGGCGCCACCACGTCGGGCGCGGCCCCCACCAAGGGAGACGTGACCACGACCAAGCGCCTGGCGTCCCACAACGGCACCACCGCGACGTACCAGACGACGGCAGACGCCGATGACGACATCGGCTGGACCGTATCGGTGGACTCCACGGTCGTGCGGGCCCATCAACACGCTGCCGGAGCACTAAAAAGGGGCGGCAGGCCGCAATGAGCCGGCCGACCACGCGCTCGGACGCTCCCGCGGCGGTCTGAGCACCAAGGTCCACCTGGCCGTACTGACCGTGACCGTGGTCAGACTGATCTCCGTGGCGTGAACCCCATGCCCGGATGAAGCCGACCGCCCCGGAACCCTCCGAGGCGGCCGGCCAAACGCATGCTCGGGTCAGCCCACGTTCACCGCACTCCAGGCCGCCGCCACGGCGTCGTACTCCGTGCTCCCCGCCCCATAAAGATCCCGCGCCGCGTTCAACGTCGCCGTCCGCGCCCCCGCGTAGTCCGTCGACGACGTCATGTAGACCGTCAGCGCCCGGTACCAGATCGCCCCCAGCGCGCCGCGCCCGATCCCGGTGACCGTCGAGCCGTCGCAGGTGGGGGAGTTGTGGGCGACGCCGTTGATGGTCTTGGCGCCGCTGCCCTCTGCCAGGAGGTACGCGAAGTGGTTGCCGATGCCGGAGTTGTAGTGGACGTCCAGGTCGGCAGCCGAGCTGCTCCAGCAGTCCACGGAGACACCGTCCTTGGACGGCTTGTCCATGTACCGCAGCGCCGACCGGCCGAAGCCGGACCGGACGATCTTCTCGCCGATCAGCCAGTCGCCCACGTCGTTCGCGTTGTCGGCGTGGAACTCCACCAGCGTGCCGAAGATGTCGGACGTCGCCTCGTTCAGCCCGCCCGACTCGCCGGAGTACGTCAGCGCGGCCGTCTTCGACGTCACGCCGTGGGACATCTCGTGCCCGGCGACGTCCAGGGAGACCAGTGGCCCCATCTGCGTCCCGTCACCGTCGCCGTACGTCATGCAGAAGCAGGTGTCGTCCCAGAAGGCGTTGTTGTAGCGGGTGCCGTAGTGCACGCGGTTGTACGAGCCCTTGCCGTCGCCCGCGATGCCGTTGCGGCCGTGTACGTCCTTGAAGTAGTCCCAGGTCACGTCCGTGCCGTACTGCGCGTCCACGGCGGCCGAGGCGCGGTCCGTCGTCGTGCCGTCGCCCCAGTGGTTGTCCGCGTCCTTGAAGACCGTGGCGGGGGCGCGGGTCAGGCAGAGGGTGCCGAGCAGGCACAGGTCCACCTGGCCGGCCGCATCACCGGTGTACGTGTTGCCGCGCGTCGGGTCCTTCAGTTCGTACGCCGATCCCGTCGACGTCGTCGACAGCGGCACCGTCCCGCCGTACAGCGAACGCCCGTCACCGGTGGCCGACTCCAGCGTGTCCCAGGCGTCGATCTGCGCGCCGGTGCGGGCGTCCGTCAGTACCGTGCGGGCGACCGGGTTGCCCTGCGCGTCCAGTGCCACCGCGTTCGTGCGCCACGCCAGCTTCGGTGAGCCGTGCAGGGCGTCGACGACCAGCTCCGGCTTGGCCGTCAGCCGCTTCAGCGTCTCACCGAGGTGCCTGGCGCGCAGGGCGTTCGCCGCGCGGTCGGCCGCCTTCGGGGCGGACAGGGCGGGGGTGATGCCGGTCAGGGAGAGGGGGGTGCGGGTCGCGCGGTTCGCGCCGCGGTAGGTGCCGTCCGGTGCCAGGTGGATGACGAAATCGCCGCCGAGAACCGGGAGTTGACGGTACGTGCGGTCGTAGCGCACATGCTGGGTGCCGTCCTGGTCGATGACGACGTCCCGGACCTCGGTGTCCTGGGCGGCGGTGAGACCCAGGCTCGCCGCGTGGTCGGCGAGGGCCCGCGCCCCGTTCTCGATCGCCGCCGCGCGGATCGGCCGGTCGGCTGCGCCGGCGCCGGGGGAGAGTGCCGCGGCGAGCAGGATGGCGGCGGTTGCGGCCACACCGGCGGTGGCAGGACGGGAACGTCGGACATGCCGTATCCGGCTCATCGGTCTCCTTGAAAAGGCGCCTGAGTGGGGGGTGGCGCTGATCTTGACCGAGATTTAAGGGGTCATGACATGGCGTGTCCAGAGCAATTACAGGAGGCCGTGTGAGGGGTGAGAATCGTTCCTGCAAGGCTTCGGTAGCGCTCTCGTGCAGGTGGGAAAGAGTGAGACTCCCGTTCTTCGTCTACGGCACCCTCCGCCCCGGCGAGCCCAACCACGACCTCTTCCTGCGCGGCCGTACGAGCGCCGAGGAACCCGGCCGCCTCACCGGCGCGGTGCTGTACGACGGCCCGGGCTATCCGTACGCCGTGGAGGAGCCGAGAGGAGCGGTGAGCGGCGAACTGGTCACCGCGCGGCCCGAGGCCTACGACGAACTCCTCGCCGCCCTCGACCGGTTGGAGGAGTACATGCCGGGCGACCCGCGCAGCCTCTACGAGCGGGTCGAACGCGAGGTCGTCCGGGATGCCGACGGGGCGGCGGTCCGCGCCTGGGTATACGTCGCCGCACCCGCCGTCGCCGCCCGGCTACGGGCCCGCGGCAAGCTCGTCGAGGGCGGCGACTGGCGGGCACGGCGCCGGTGAACTGGCAGGACTTTCCCGGTGATTGACTGACGGGCCCCCGCCGTGCGCGGTGGGCCCGTTGAACAGACGGTGAGCGTACGCCGCTACGCCTTCACGGCCTCCACCCGCACCGCACACGCCTTGAACTCCGGCATCCGCGAGGTCGGGTCCAGCGCAGGGTTGGTGAGCGTGTTGGCGCGGCCCTCGCCCGGCCAGTGGAACGGCATGAAAACGGTGTCCGGCCGGATGGACGCGGTGATCCGCGCCGGCGCCACCGCCCGGCCCCGCCGGGACACGACCGCCACCGGGTCGCCCTCGGCCGCGCCCAGCCGCTCCGCCAGCCGCGGATGCAGCTCCACGAACGGGCCGGGCGCGGCGGCGTTCAGCTCGTCGACCCGCCGGGTCTGGGCGCCGGACTGGTACTGCGCCACGACCCGCCCGGTCGTCAGCAGCACGGGGTACTCGGCGTCGGGTTCCTCGGCGACCGCCCGGTGCGAGACGGGCGCGAACCGGGCCCGCCCGTCCTCCGTGGCGAACCGGTCGAGGAAGAGGCGCGGGGTGCCGGGATGGACCTCAGCGCCGGTGCCGTCCTGTGCAGCCGGATCGTCGGGCAGCACGTCCAGCGCCGCGTCCTCGCCGTCGTCCGGCGCCACAGCGAGCGCCGCGTCCTCGCCGGACGCCGGCGCCGCGCCCGCGCGGTCCTCCGCCCCGTCGGGAACCGCCGGACACGGCCAGAACACCCCGTTCTCCTCCGCCAGCCTGCGATAGGTGATCCCGGAGTAGTCCGCGGGCCCGCCCGCGCTGGCCCGGCGCAGCTCCTCGAAGACCTCCTCGGGGTCGGTCGG
Organism: Streptomyces sp. NPDC127197; assembly: GCF_042672405.1. Classification (NCBI taxonomy): domain Bacteria; kingdom Bacillati; phylum Actinomycetota; class Actinomycetes; order Kitasatosporales; family Streptomycetaceae; genus Streptomyces; species Streptomyces sp. NPDC127197. Next base: position 15,898 of record NZ_JBHXVG010000060.1, read on the forward strand.
GAAGCCCTTCTCCACCCCGAGCCGGGCAGCCAGTTCGTGCATGACCTCCAGGTCGCTGCGGACGCCCTCCGGCGGGGTGATCGCCCGGCGCCGCAGCAGCACCCGGCCCTCGAGGTTGGTCGTCGTGCCGGTCTCCTCCGCCCACTGTGTCACCGGCAGTACGACGTCCGCGAGGGCGGCCGTCTCCGACAGCACGACATCGCACACGGCAAGGAAATCAAGGGACTTGATCCGCTCCTCCACGTGGGCGGCGCGCGGCGCCGACACCACCGGGTTGGAGCCCATCAGCAGCAGCGCCCGGATGTCCGTACCCAGCGCGTCCAGCAGCTCGTACGCGCTGCGCCCCGGCCCCGGAAGCGAGTCCGGGTCGACGCCCCACACCTCGGCCACGTGCCGTCGGGCCGCCGGGTCGGTCAGCTTGCGGTAGCCGGGCAACTGGTCGGCCTTCTGGCCGTGTTCGCGCCCGCCCTGCCCGTTGCCCTGCCCGGTCAGACAGCCGTAGCCGGACAGGGGCCGGCCCGCGCGGCCGGTCGCCAGGCACAGGTTGATCCACGCGCCCACCGTGTCCGTGCCCTTGGACTGCTGCTCAGGCCCGCGCGCGGTGAGCACCATCGCGTTCTCCGGCGTGCAGAACAGCCGTACGGCTTCCCGTAGTTCGGGAACGGACACGCCGGTGATCCGCTCCACCTGCTCCGGCCAGTGCGCCATCGCGGCGGCCCGCGCGTCCTCCCAGCCGGTCGTGCGCTCCCGGATGTACTCCTCGTCGGTGCGGCCCTCGGCGACGACCAGGTGCAGCAGCCCCAGCGCCAGTGCGAGATCCGTGCCCGGCCGCGGCGCGAGGTGCAGGTCGGCCTGCTCGGCGGTCCTCGTCCGGCGCGGGTCGACGACGATCAGCGTGCCGCCGTTCTCCTTCAGCTCGGTGAAGTAGCGCAGCGCGGGCGGCATGGTCTCCGCGGGGTTGGACCCGACGAGGATCACGCATCCCGTCTTCGGGATGTCCTCCAGCGGGAACGGCAGCCCGCGGTCCAGCCCGAACGCCTTCATGCCGGCCGCGGCGGCCGACGACATGCAGAAGCGCCCGTTGTAGTCGATCTGCGAGGTGCCGAGCACGATCCGCGCGAACTTGCCGAGCGTGTACGCCTTCTCGTTCGTCAGCCCGCCCCCGCCGAAGACGCCGAGTGCGTCCGGCCCGTGCGCGGAACGGATCGAGGACAGTCCGTCGGCGATCCGGTCCAGCGCCTGAGCCCAGGTCGCGGGCACCAGGGAGCCCCCCTCGCGCACCAGCGGCGAAGTGAGGCGGACGCTCGATGACAGCACCGCCGGCGCCGTACGGCCCTTGCCGCACAGCGCGCCCCGGTTCACCGGGAAGTCGGCGCGCTCCGACACCTCGACGCCCCCGTCCGGCGAGGGCGTCAGGTTCATCCCGCACTGCAGGGCGCAGTACGGGCAGTGGGTGGGCGTCGAGGTGCTGTTCATGCCGTTCAGCGTGCTTCGGCCGTGTTACGTGCCGTGACGGCCCTTTGTTACACGGCCGCGAAGCTGACCTCCCCGCCGCCGCGCGGGCGCCGTGAGGAGCAGGTCACCGAGCCTCCGCGAGCGCCCGCTCCACCCCCGGTTCGGTCGGCCCGAGGAACCGGGGATCCGGCTGGAACACGGCGTCCAGGGCCGCCTTGCCCGCCGCGACGATCTCCCGCACGCCCCCGTAGTACCAGGTCCCGTCGTGCCGCTCGTCCACCCCGACGCCGTACGACGTCACCCCCGCCGCCTCGCACAGCGCGACCGCCCGCCGGATGTGGAAGCCCTGGCTGATCAGCACGGCCTCCTCGACGCCGAAGATCTTCCTGGCGCGCACGCAGGAGTCCCAGGTGTCGAAGCCCGCGTAGTCGCTGACGATCCGGGCGTCCGGGACGCCGTGCCGGGTCAGATACGAACGCATGGCGTCCGGCTCGTCGTAGTCCTCGCGGCTGTTGTCGCCGGTCACCAGAACGACCTCGACCCGGCCCGCACGGTACAGCTCGGCCGCCGCGTCCAGGCGGTGGGCGAGGTACGGGGACGGCTCGCCGTTCCACAGGCCCGCACCGAAGACCACGGCCACGTCGGTGCGGGGCGCGTCCGCCGTGCTGCGCAGCCGGTCGCCGGTCGCGACGTGCATCCAGGCCGACGGCAGCAGCGCGAGCACGCACAGGGCCATCAGCGCCTGCACCAGCCGGCGCTGCCCGGTACGGGTGCGCGGCAGACGCGGTCGGCGGATGCGCATGTCGGGAGGCCCTCTCGGTCGGCTGCGACAGGAAAAGACGCCGCCGCAGGTGCTCAGGTTGCGTGACCAGTCTCACGCCAACCCGATGAAACCGCAGGTCGGGCCGCCTCACACACCTGGGGGACCGCACGGTGAACCTGCGGAAAAGACCCGTGACGCTCACGCAACGGCACGGCAACGTCGTAGCGCCACGATCGGTTCATGACGGCGTCGCTTCCGCTTCACGACGAGTCCGACCACCGCCCCGGCAGCCCGCTGTCCGGTGGCGTCCACCTCGACAGTACGGCGCAGATCATGAACCGGATCAGCACCCGGCTCGCCAGCCGACTCAGCCTCGTCTCGCGCGACGGCACGCCCCGCCCCGCGCGGCCCGCGCTCGTCCTCGTGGCGCACGGCAGCCGCGACCCGCGCACCCTCGCCACGGTGCACACACTCATCGAACGTGTCCGCGAGCTGCGCCCCGGCCTGCCCGTCCACCTCGGCCACATCGAGCTGAACGAGCCCCTGCTGCCCGACACGCTGGCCGCCCTCGGCGACAGCGAGGCGATCCTCGTTCCCCTCCTCCTCAGCCGCGGCTACCACATCAAACAGGACATCCCCGACATGGCCGCCGCGGCCCGCGCCCGCACACAGGTGGCTGCCCCACTGGGCCCGCACCCCCTCCTGGTGGAGACCCTGTACACACGCCTGGTCGAGGCGGGCTGGCCCACGACCATGACCGAGGCGGAGCGCCGGGAGAGCGCCGTCGTCCTGGCCGCCGCAGGCTCCCGCGACCCCGACGCGGCCCTCGACACCGGCCACACGGCCCACCTCCTCGCCGACCGCCTGGGGGTCCCGGTCCTCCCGGCCTACGCCTCGGCCGCCACCCCGACGGTCCCGGAGGCCGTACGCATCCTCACGTCCCGCGGCCGCACCCGTATAGCCCTGGCGTCCTACTTCACGGCTCCGGGCCGCTTCGCCCAGGAGTGCGCCGACGCAATCCCGGGAATCACCGCGGCCCCCCTGGGCGCCCACCCACTGATGGCCCACCTGATCCTGCACCGCTACGACCAGACGCTGGCGACGACGGCAACCACGGAACCGGCGCTGGCATCAGCAGGCTAGGGGCGCGGGGCTGTATCGACAATGCGGCTCCGCCGCGTGGGCGCGAGAAACCACAACGAGCCGGCACTCGCAAGACGACGAATCCCGGCAGACGAGTAGGCGCACACAACCCCCCTCCTCCACTTACTGTCGAGACATGGCAGGCGCACCCCAGCAACACGAGAACCACATCCCACCCCCCGGCTACGACCCGACGTCAGTCGAACGCTGGGCCCCCGAAAAAGACAAACGCCCCGGCCGCACCGCCTTCCAACGCGACCGCGCCCGCATCCTCCACTCCGCCGCCCTGCGAAGGCTCGCCGGCAAAACCCAGGTGGTGACCCCCGGCGGGACCAGCAGTCAGGCCTGGGACCCCAGCCCCCGCACCCGCCTCACCCATTCCCTCGAATGCGCCCAGGTCGGCCGCGAGCTCGGCGCCGCCCTCGGCTGCGACCCCGACCTGGTGGAGGCCGCCTGCCTCTCCCACGACCTTGGCCACCCCCCCTTCGGCCACAACGGCGAAGAGGCACTCAACGAGTTCGCCCACGACTGCGGCGGCTTCGAGGGCAACGCCCAGTCCCTGAGGCTCCTCACCCGCATCGAACCCAAACGGTTCACCCCGGAGGGCTCCGTCGGCCTCAACCTCACCCGCGCCGCCCTCGACGCCGCCACCAAGTACCCGTGGCCGCGCGGCGCCCACCCCACCGACCCGGCGTCCCGGAAGTTCGGTGTGTACGAGGACGACCGCCCGGTGTTCGACTGGGCCCGCAAGGAGGCCCCCGGCACCCGCATCTGCTTCGAGGCCCAGGTCATGGACTGGTCGGACGACGTGGCGTACTCGGTGCACGACGTCGAGGACGGCCTGCACGCCGGCCACCTCGACCCCAACTGCCTGCACGCCGAGCCCGAACGGCAGGCGGTGTTCGAGGTCGCCATCGGCCGGTACGTCCCCGCCGACACCGACCCCGCCGAACTGGCCGCGGCCCTCGACCGGCTCCTCGACGAGGAGTGGTGGCCGCACGGCTACGACGGTTCGGCCGTCGCCCAGGCCCGTCTGAAGGACGCCACCAGCCAGCTCATCGGCCGCTTCTGCCTGGCCGCCGAGGCTGCCACCCGCGCGGCGTACGGCGGCGGTCGGCTCACCCGGTACACCGCCGAACTGGTCGTCCCGCGCGAGACCCGCATGGAATGCGCCGTGCTGAAGGCCGTCGCCGACCGGTACGTCATGCAGCGCGCCGAGCAGACCCGGCTCCGCGCCGACCAGCGGGTCGTCGTCGCCGAACTGGCCGAGGCGCTCACCGCCCGCGCCCCCGACGGACTGGACCCACAGTTCCGCGCCCTGTTCGACCAGGCTCCCGACGACCGCGCCCGCAAGCGGGTGATCGTCGACCAGATCGCGTCCCTGACGGACGTCTCGGCCCGGTCGCTTCACGTAAGGCTGACAGGTCACTTGTGAGACTGATGTGACAGGGGGGACCGGGAGGGACCCGAAGGTGACCCTCCGTGGCCTGATCGGGTCACCCCCTCTTCCCGCGCCCGGCTCCGTGCGGGACGCTCGCATGTGGCGGCACGTTTAAGAGGAGGCATCAAGTGGTCGACGCGGATCAGACATTCGTCATCGTCGGCGGGGGACTCGCCGGCGCGAAGGCGGCCGAGACACTCCGCGCGGAGGGCTTCAGCGGCCGCGTGATACTGATCTGCGACGAGCGCGACCACCCGTACGAACGTCCGCCACTGTCCAAGGGCTATCTGCTCGGCAAGGAGGAGCGCGACAGCGTCTTCGTGCACGAACCGGCCTGGTACGCGCGCAACGACATCGAGCTGCACCTCGGCCAGACCGTCGACGCCGTCGACCGTACGGCGAAGACGGTCCGCTTCGGCGAGGACGGCACCGTCGTCCGCTACGACAAGCTGCTGCTGGCCACGGGAGCCGAGCCGCGCCGCCTGGACATCCCCGGCACCGACCTCGCCGGCGTCCACCACCTGCGCCGCCTCGCCCACGCCGAGCGGCTCAAGGGCGTCCTCGCCGCCCTCGGCCGGGACAACGGCCACATCGTGATCGCCGGCGCCGGCTGGATCGGCCTGGAGGTCGCGGCGGCGGCGCGCGAGTACGGCGCCGAGGTCACCGTCGTCGAACAGGAGCAGACCCCGCTGCACGGAGTCCTCGGCCCCGAGCTCGGTGCCCTCTTCGCCGAGCTGCACCGTGAGCACGGCGTCCGTTTCCGGTTCGGCGTCCGGCTGACGGAGATCGTCGGCCAGGACGGCATGGTGCTGGCGGCCCGTACGGACGACGGGGACGAGCACCCGGCCCACGACGTCCTCGCCGCGATCGGCGCGGCCCCGCGGGTCGCGCTCGCGGAGGCGGCGGGGCTGGAGCTCGCCGACCGTGCACAGGGCGGGGGCATCGCGGTCGACGAGCGTCTGCGCACCTCCGACCCCGACATCTACGCCGCCGGTGACGCCGCCGCCTTCCCGCACGCCCTCTTCGGCCGCCGGCTGCGCGTGGAGCACTGGGCCAACGCCCTCAACGGCGGACCGGCGGCGGCACGGGCGATGCTCGGCCAGGACATCACGTACGACCGTGTGCCCTATTTCTTCTCCGACCAGTACGACATGGGCATGGAGTACTCGGGCTGGGCACCCCCGGGCTCGTACGACCAGGTGGTGATCCGGGGGGACGCCGGGAAGCGGGAGTTCATCGCGTTCTGGGTGCAGGAGGGGCGTGTGCTGGCCGGGATGAACATGAACGTGTGGGACGTCACAGACCCGATCCAGCAGCTGATCCGCTCCCGGGCCCAGGTGGACACGGAGGCGCTGGCAGACCCGCACGTGGCGCTGGACAGCCTCATCCCGTAGCCGTCGGCAGGAGCGGGACTGTCCTACCGTCCCCGTAGAATTCACGCGTGGCAGGACGGATCAACGACGAGGACGTGAAGGCGGTACGGGACGCGGTCCCGATCGACGCCGTGGTGTCCGAGTACCTCCAGCTGCGCAACGCGGGCGGCGGCAACCTCAAGGGGCTGTGCCCGTTCCACGACGAGAAGTCGCCGTCCTTCCAGGTCAGCCCCAGCAAGGGACTCTTCCACTGCTTCGGCTGCCAGGAGGGCGGCGACACCATCACGTTCGTGATGAAGGTCGACCACCTCTCCTTCTCGGAGGCGGTCGAGCGCCTCGCCGCCCAGGCCGGCATCACCCTGCGCTACGAGGAGGGCGGCTACAACCCCGCCCACCAGCGCGGCGAACGCATCCGCCTGGTCGAGGCCCACAAGATCGCCGCGGAGTGGTACGCGGAGCAACTCGCCACCAGTCCCGAGGCGGAGACCGGCCGGGTCTTCCTCGCCGACCGCGGCTTCGACCAGGCCGCCGCCGTCCACTTCGGCGTCGGCTACAGCCCCCAGGGCTGGGACCACCTCACCCGCTATCTGCGCGGCAAGGGCTTCACCGACAAGGAACTGCTCCTCTCCGGCCTGGCCCAAGAGGGCCGCCGCGGCCCCATCGACCGCTTCCGCGGCCGCCTGATGTGGCCGATCCGCGACATCGGCGGCGAGGTGGTCGGCTTCGGCGCGCGCAAGCTGTACGAAGCGGACAACGGGCCGAAGTACCTCAACACCCCCGAAACCGCGATCTACAAGAAGTCCCAGGTCCTCTACGGCATCGACCTGGCGAAGAAGGACATCGCCAAGACGTCCCGCGCGGTCGTGGTCGAGGGCTACACCGACGTCATGGCCTGCCACCTCGCCGGCGTCACGACCGCCATCGCGACCTGCGGTACGGCCTTCGGCGGCGACCACATCAAGATCCTCCGCCGGCTGCTGATGGACAACGGATCGGCCCGGGTGATCTTCACCTTCGACGGCGACGCGGCCGGCCAGAAGGCGGCGCTGCGGGCCTTCGAGGACGACCAGAAGTTCGCCGCCGAGACGTACATCGCGATCGCCCCCGACGGCATGGACCCCTGCGACCTGCGCCTGGCGAAGGGCGACGACGCGGTCGCCGACCTGGCCGAACCCCGCACCCCGCTCTTCGAGTTCGCCCTCCGTCAGATCGTCGGCCGCTACGACCTCGACACCCCCGCGGGCCGGGCTGCCGCGCTCGACGAGGCGGCCCCCATCGTCGCCCGCATCAAGAACAGCGGCGCCCAGCACGAGGTCGCCGTCCAGCTCGCCGGCATGCTCGGCATCCTCGACACACAGTTCGTGGTCAAACGCGTGGCCCAGCTGGCGCGTTGGGCGCGCGACCGGGGCGGCAAGGGCCCGGCGCCCAGCGCCCCCCGGCAGTACGAGGCAGCGGCGGCCCGCCCGACGCCCGCCGGACCGGCCCTGAACCTGCGCAACCCGGTCTACGCCACGGAACGCGAACTCCTCAAACTCGCACTCCAGCGCCCGGAGTTGGTCTCCCCGGCCTTCGACGCATACGGCGTCGACGAGTTCACCGCCCCGCCGTACGCCGCCGTACGCCAGGCCATCCTGGACGCGGGCGGCGCCGAGTACGGCGTACAGGACCCGCAGGAGTACCTGATCCGCGTCCGCGAGGCGGCGCCCGACGACCGGGTCCGTGCCATGGTCACGGAACTCGCGGTCGAGGCGATCATGCGCCGCACGGTCGACGAGGTGTACGCCGGAGACCAGCTCGTCATGGTCCGCCGCCGCGCCGTCGACCGCCGTATCCAGGACATCCAGTCCGCCCTGACCCGCCTCGGCACGAACGGCGACCCGGCTCAACTGGCCGCTGTACAGAACGAGTTGTGGGTACTCCAGCAGTACGGCCAGGCGTTGCGGGAGCGGGGCGCCGCCGCCCTCTGAGGCCGCCGCGCGGGTGCTGTCTCCGTCCGGTCACTGCCCGGACGCAAAAAGTCACCGCACGCCCCTCGTGGCGGAGATGTGTCTTACCCCACACTGGGTTCCGGTGCCTGAGTCCCCGGAGCGCGGCCGATCCGTTTCCCACGGGTCCCTCACCCCCGCGGTTCCCCTCATCGCGTACGGGACGGACAGCGGCGAGGCCGCCGACTCCGCCCCCCGAGCAGCGCTGCCGCACGCCTCAGCAGCGATCACCCTGGAGGTCGCCCCCGTGCAGACCCAGACCCTCATCCAGACCGACGTCACCACGGCCGGTGCGGAGCCGGACGCGGAGGCCGACATGCTCGTGGCCGTACCGCCGCAGAGCCGTGTCGCACACCACCCGGAAACGGACAAGAGGACGGAGGCGGAGGCGGAGCCCACGGTCACCCCCGCAGATCCCCCCGCCGAAGCAGTCGAAGTCCCCGAGTCCGAGCCCGAGCCCGTCGAGCCGCCCGCCCCCGCTCGCTTCGACACCGGCGGCCCCGCCTCGGACCTGTTCCGCCAGTACCTGCGCGAGATCGGCCGCATCCCGCTGCTCACCGCGGCCGAGGAGGTCGAACTCGCTCGCCGCGTCGAGGCCGGACTGTTCGCCGAGGAGAAGCTGGGCAGCGCCCCCGACCTGGACTCCCAGCTGGCCCTGGACCTCGACCGCCTGGTCGTCATGGGCCGCATGGCCAAGCGCCGCCTGATAGAGGCCAACCTGCGGCTCGTCGTCTCGGTCGCCAAGCGGTACGTCGGCCGCGGCCTGACCATGCTCGACCTCGTCCAGGAGGGAAACCTGGGCCTCATCCGTGCGGTAGAGAAGTTCGACTACGCCCGCGGCTACAAGTTCTCCACGTACGCCACCTGGTGGATCCGCCAGGCCATGTCCCGCGCCCTCGCCGACCAAGCCCGCACCATCCGCGTTCCGGTGCACGTCGTCGAGCTCATCAACCGCGTCGTACGCGTCCAGCGCCGCATGCTGCAGGAACGCGGTTACGAGCCGACCCCGGAAGAGGTCGCCGCCCACCTCGACCTCCCGCCCGAGCGGGTCGGCGAGGTCCTGCGGCTCGCCCAGGAACCGGTCTCCCTGCACGCCCCGGTGGGCGAGGAGGAGGACGTGGCCCTCGGCGACCTCATCGAGGACGGCGACGCGGCCAGCCCGGTCGAGTCGGCGGCGTTCCTCCTCCTCAGGGAGCACCTGGAGGCGGTCCTGTCGACACTGGGCGAGCGCGAGCGCAAGGTCGTCCAACTCCGGTACGGGCTCGCGGACGGGCGCCCGCGCACGCTGGAGGAGATCGGCCGCATCTTCGGCGTCACCCGCGAGCGCATCCGCCAGATCGAGTCCAAGACCCTCAACAAGCTGAGGGACCACGCCTTCGCGGACCAGCTCAGGGGCTACTTGGACTGAGGCAGGCGTTTTTCGCCCCCGCCGCCCCTACCCATTCCCGACCTTGGGGGCTCCGCCCCCAAACCCCCGCTCCTCAAACGCCGGAGGGGCTGGATTCAGCCCGTCCGGCGTTTGAGGACGAGCGCGAAGCGCGACACGGGGGTCTGGGGGCGGAGCCCCCAGATACGGGACGGGTAGGGGCGGCGGGGGCGAAAACGCTAGTCCACCTCAGCCACCGCCTCCGCGAACTGCGCCTTGTACAACCGCGCATACGCCCCGTCGACCGCCAACAGCTCGCCGTGCGCACCCTGTTCCACGATCGACCCGTTCTCCATGACGAGAATCGTGTCCGCATCCCGGATCGTCGACAGACGGTGCGCGATCACGAACGACGTCCGCCCGTGCGCCAGCTTCGCCATCGCTTTCTGGATCAGCACCTCGGTCCGGGTGTCGACCGACGACGTCGCCTCGTCCAACACCAGAATCATCGGATCGGACAGAAACGCCCGCGCAATGGTGATCAGCTGCTTCTCACCCGCACTGACCCCCGTCCCCTCATCGTCGATCACGGTGTCGTACCCGTCCGGCAGCGTACGGATGAACCGGTCCGCATGGGCCGCCCGCGCTGCCTCCTCGATCTCCCCACGGGTGACCTTCCGCGCGGAGCCGTACGCGATGTTCTCGGCGATGGTGCCGCCGAACAGCCAGGTGTCCTGGAGCACCATGCCGATACCGGACCGCAGTTCGTCCCGGGACATCTTCGCGATGTCGATCCCGTCGAGGGTGATCCGCCCGCCGGACACCTCGTAGAACCGCATGAGCAGATTGACCAGCGTCGTCTTGCCCGCTCCCGTCGGCCCGACGATGGCGACGGTGTGCCCGGGTTCCACCGTCAGCGACAGGTCCTCGATGAGCGGCTTCTCCGGGTCGTACCGGAAGGACACGCCCTCCAGCGCCACCCGCCCGCGCAGCTGCTCCGGCCGTACCCCCGGCACCGGATCCTCCGACTGCTCCTCGGCGTCGAGGAGTTCGAAGATGCGCTCGGCGGAGGCGACCCCGGACTGCACCAGGTTCGCCATCGACGCGAGCTGGGTCAGCGGCATCGAGAACTGCCGCGAGTACTGGATGAAGGCCTGCACGTCACCGATGGACAGGGAACCCGAGGCGACCCTCAGCCCACCGACCACCGCGACCAGCACGTAGTTCAGGTTCGACACGAACATCATCAGCGGCTGCATGATCCCGCTGTTGAACTGCGCCTTGAACCCGGCCTCGTACAGCGCCTCGTTCTGCTCGGCGAACTGCTGCGCCGACTCCTCCTGCCGCCCGAACACCTTCACCAGGGTGTGCCCGGTGTACATCTCCTCGATGTGCGCGTTGAGCTTGCCGGTGGTGCGCCACTGCTGCACGAAGTGCGGCTGCGACCGCTTGCCGACGAACGTCGCGACGTACAGGGACAGCGGCACGGTCACCAGCGCGACCAGCGCCAGGATCCACGACACCCAGACCATCATCGCCAGCACACCGATGATGGTCAGCAGCGAGTTGATGAGCTGGCCCATCGACTGCTGGAGCGTCTGGCCGATGTTGTCGATGTCGTTGGTGGCCCGGGAGAGGACCTCGCCGCGCTGACGCTTGTCGAAGTACGACAGCGGCAGCCGCGACAGCTTCGTCTGCACGTCCTCGCGCATCCGGTACATCGTCCGGTTGACCGCCCGGTTCACCAGCCGGGTCGCCACCGCCATCAGCAGACCGGCGACCATGAACACGGTGAGCGCGAGCAGCAGGACGTTCCCGACCGCGGCGAAGTCGATGCCCTCGCCCGGGGTGAAGTCCGTACTGCGGAGCATGTCGGCGATGTCACCGTCGCCGCGCTCCCGCATCGCGGCCAGCACCTGCTCCTTGGTCTCCCCGGCCGGCATCTCCCGGCCGATGATGCCCGCGAAGACCAGGTCGGTGGCCTCGCCGAGGATCTTCGGTCCGACCACCGACAGACCCACGCTGACGACCACGCACACCAGCAGCGCGTAGATCGTCAGCCGTTCGGGCCGGAACCGGCCGACGAGCCGCCGGCCCGACACCTTGAAGTCGATCGTGCGGTTCTCGGGGCCGGTCCCGGCCATCATCCGCCCCATGGGCCCGGCCATCAGGCAGCCTCCGCTTCCGTCAGCTGGGAGAGCACGATCTCCCGGTAGGTCTCGTTGTCCGCCATCAGCTCGTGGTGCCGTCCGGTGCCGACCACCCGGCCCTCGTCGAGCACGACGATTCGGTCGGCGTCCCGGATGGTCGCCACCCGCTGGGCGACGATCACCACGGTCGCCTCCGCGGTCTCCCGGCCGAGCGCCGCGCGCAGCGCCGCGTCGGTGGCGTAGTCGAGGGCGGAGAAGGAGTCGTCGAAGAGGTAGATCTCCGGGCGCTGCACCAGGGTCCGCGCGATCGCCAGCCGCTGCCGCTGACCGCCGGAGACATTGGTGCCGCCCTGCGCGATGGGCGCGTCAAGGCCGCCCTCCAGCCGCTCCACGAAGGGTTTCGCCTGCGCGACTTCCAGCGCGTGCCACAGCTCCTCGTCCGTCGCGTCCGGATTGCCGTAGCGCAGGTTCGTCGCCACGGTCCCCGCGAAGAGATACGGCTTCTGCGGCACCAGCCCGACCGTCCTGGCCAGCAGCTGCGGGTCGACGGTCCGTACGTCCACCCCGTCGACGAGCACCTCGCCGTCCGTCGCGTCGAACAGCCGCGGCACCAGCCCCAGCAGCGTCGACTTGCCGCTGCCGGTCGAGCCGATCACGGCGGTCGTCTCACCCGGCCGCGCGACCAGGTCGACGGCCTTCAGCACCGGCTCCTCGGCACCCGGGTAGCGGAACCCCGCCCCGCGGATCTCCAGATGGCCGTGGCGGCGCAGCTCCCGGACCGGGCTGCTCGGCGGGACCACGCTCGACGACGTGTCGAGCACGTCCTGGATGCGCTCCGCGCACACCTCCGCGCGCGGCACCATCATGAACATGAACGTGGCCATCATCACGGACATCACGATCTGCAGGAGGTACGCGAGATACGCCGTCAGGTCACCGATCTGCATCCCGCCGCTGTCGATCCGATGGGCCCCGAACCACACCACCGCGATCGACGACACGTTGACCACCGTCATGACGATCGGGAACATCAGCGCCAGCAGGTTGCCGGCGCCCAGCGACACCTCCGTCAGCTCGGCGTTCGCCTTCCGGAAGCGCTGCTCCTCGTACTCGTCCCGCACGAAGGCCCGGATCACCCGGTTGCCGGTGATCTGCTCGCGCAGCACCCGGTTCACCGTGTCCAGCCGCTCCTGCATGGACCGGAACAGCGGCCGCAGCCGCCGCACGATCAGCATCACGCAGATGCCCAGCACCGGCACGACGGCCACCAGCACCCCGGACAGCGGCACGTCCAGGCCGAGCGCCAGGACAATGCCGCCCACACACATGATCGGCGCCGACACCATCAGCGTGAACGTCATCAGCACCAGCATCTGGACCTGCTGGACGTCGTTCGTGGTCCGGGTGATCAGCGAGGGAGCGCCGAAGTGGCCCACCTCACGTGCGGAGAACGACTGCACCTGGTCGAAGATGCCGGCCCGCACGTCCCGGCCGAGCGCCGAGGCGGTGCGGGCGCCGTAGTACACGGCCCCGATGTTGCACACGACCTGCGCCAGCGAGATACCGATCATCAGGGCGCCGAAGGACAGGATGTAACCGGTGTCGCCGTTCACGACACCGTTGTCGATGATGTCCGCGTTCAGGGTGGGCAGGTAGAGGGTGGCGCAGGTCTGCAGGAACTGCAGCACCACCAGGAGGGTGATGGGTTTCTTGTAGGGCCTGAGATAGGTCCGCAGAAGTCGTATGAGCACGCTGGTCTCTCGGAGTCGGCGGTCGGGGCCGGATGGTTGCCCCTGGCCCCTATCGTCGAACACTCCACCCGCGTTACCTCAACTGATTAACCCGACAGGTGTGTGCTACGGGCGGAACGCGCCCGGATGTGTCTGCTCGCGCACCGACACGAACTGCTGCCGCACCGCCTGCCCCACGGCCAGTTCCTCGCCGGGGTCGAGCACCTGCGCCACCGCGCCCTGCCAGGCCGGCGGGGTGGGCGGGTCGAGGGTGCCCTGCGACACACCCAGCGCCCAGGCCGCCTGCCGCGCGGCACCGATCGCCGCATAGTCCGCGGGCTGCGGCACGACGACCTGCGCCCCGAACAGCGAGGGCGCCGCGGCCTGCACGGCGGGCAGCTCCGCGGCCGGCCCGAGCAGAAAGATCCGCCGCACCTCCACACCCCGGCCGCGCAGCACGTCCAGTGCGTCCGCGAGCCCGCACAGCATGCCCTCGAACGCCGCCCGCGCCAGGTGCTCCGCCTTCATCGACTCCCGCCGCAGCCCGGCCAGCGTCCCCGCGGTGTGCGGCAGCGCCGGCGTGCGCTCACCCTCCAGATACGGCAGGAGTACGAGCCCGTGGGCGCCCGGCGTCGACTTCATCGCCAGGTCGGACAGGCTCTCCAGGTCGGTAAGACCGAGCAGTTCGGCGGTGCCGCGCAGGGTCCGTACGGCGTTCAGGGTGGTCACGACCGGCAGGTGCATGCCGGTGGCGTCGGCCAGGGAGGTGATCATCCCCGTCTGGTCGTACAGGGCCTCGGGATGCACCGCCATCACGGACCCGGACGCGCCCAGCGATACCACCGCGTCGCCCAGCCCCAGCCCCAGCCCGAAGGCGGCGGCCATGGTCTCGCCGGTCCCGGCGGAGATCAACAGCCCCTCCGGCGTCGTACCGGCCGCATCGGACGGCCCGATCACCTCGGGCAGCATGACCTGGTGACCGAGCGCCAGCTCGACCAGGTCGGGCCGGTAGGCGCCGGTGGCCGCGGACCAGTACCCCGTCCCGGAAGCCCCACCACGGTCGGTGGTCCGGCGCACCGGCCGCCCCAGCAACTGCCACACCAGCCAGTCGTGCGCCTGCATGAGCACGGCAGTGCGCAGCGCCGCCTCGGGCTCGTTCTTGGCGAGCCACCGCAGCTTGGTGACGGGCTGCGCGGCCTGCGGAACACACCCCACCGCCTGCGCCCACGCCTCGCGTCCGCCGAGCGCGTCGATCAGATCGGCCGCCGCGACCTGCGCCCGCTTGTCCCCGCCGACCATCGCCGGCCGTACGGTGCCGCCCTGCGCGTCCAGCGGCACGACCGCGTTCTGCTGCGCGGAGACGCCGATGGCCTGCACCCCTTCGAGCAGCCCACCACCGGCCGCCTCGCCCAGGGACAGCAGCCAGGCCTGCGGATCCACATCGCTGGGCCGCCCACTGCCTTCAGGGCCCTCCACCGGATGCGGCGCATAGCCCTGCCGCAGCACGGCTCCCGTGTCCGCATCGCAGACGACGATACGAGTGAAATCGGGCGAACTGTCCAGCCCGGCGACTATCCCCATGGCTCAAATTCTGCCGTAGCGCTGCGCTTGCTTGGGCCATGGGCGTCGTTGGGGTGTGTGTGGTTTTGCGGGTGCGGGTGCGTTGTGGCTGGTCGCGCCCACGCGGCAGAGCCGCATACCGATACAGCCCCGCGCCCCCAGGGGGATGCTGCGCGCGTCCGCCAAGAGCTCTACGTGTTGCTGGTGCCCCAGTCGTCCCCGCCGGTGCCGTTGGTGTGGTGGCGGAGGCTGCGCACGCGCTGGGCGACGGAGTCGGGCATGTGGTCGCCTACCTTCTCGCTGACCGTGTGGTACGCCTTGCCCGCGAAGTGGCGGCCCTGTTGTGCTGCCGTCTCCGCGGTGTTGCGGACGGCGGGGTTCTGCGCGACCTGACGCGCGGACTTCTTCAGCTGCTCGTAGCGCTCACGCCCCGCGCGTGTGCCCAGCACGTACCCCACAGCGAGTCCGACGACGAACGTGAGCCGGTAACGCATGGCGGCCACCCTTTCCTTGCGTAGGTCCCTGGTACGGCGCCGACACCGGGGGGAACCGATTGGCGGAGCACCCCCCTGCTTGCGCTAATGTATGTGTCGCAGCGAGCACGCGCCCCCTGGCGAATACCCAGGTAGGTACGTTCGATGCAACGAGGCATTCCTCCGTAGCTCAATTGGCAGAGCAGCCGGCTGTTAACCGGCAGGTTACTGGTTCGAGTCCAGTCGGGGGAGCTCGGTCCTCCGTAGCTCAATTGGCAGAGCAGCCGGCTGTTAACCGGCAGGTTACTGGTTCGAGTCCAGTCGGGGGAGCAGCCTGAACGAGGACCCCGTAGGGGTCCTTTTTCATGTCCGGTGGAACCGCCACGGTCAGGGCGGAGTCCTCAAGGTCATGCGAAGCCGACCATCCGGAGCAGGAGATCGTATGAGCGGCTATGCTGCGGCAGACGGCGCGCACACGTGTACGCGACACGCCGCTATGGGGCGGTAGCTCAGCCGGTTAGAGCAGCGGACTCATAATCCGTCGGCCGTGGGTTCGAGTCCCACCCGCCCCACCAGAGCGCGTCGATGCAGGAACGTTTTCACCTGCGTCGACTCTGCGCCCCTTCGCTCCCGGACGGGTGGAGCGACACGCTGGAGATCGTCAGCCGGCCCGCTGTCGGCCCGAATGGCAGACGATCAAGACATGAAACGGCCCCAGCCGGGCCCGGGGTCCTGGCTGGGGCCGCGGGTTACGCCCGCCCTGCATCGGTGCGGTGGCGGGGCGGGCGGTGGTCAGTGGCGCCGGTATGCCGGGCAGGTCTGCGTCGGACCGCTCTCGATCTTCTTGAGCCGGTCGGCACCGCGGCCGCAGAGCTGCGCGAGGCGTCGCCGTAGGTGCCGGGGGAAGGTCACCGCGTCGGTGCGGAAGAGGAAGCCGACGCGGATACTGCCGTTCGGTTCGCCGCCGTCGGCGCCGTTGACGGGGTCGATCCGGCGGTAGGCGTAGGTGGGTCCGCCCGTAGGTGGGTCCGCCGGCGGCGGTGATCGCGTTGATCAGATTGGCCCGGGGCTGGTCGGCGGCCGGGGTGCCGCCCTCCGGTCCGTTGTTCTCCTGGATCTACGGCAGGGAGACGATGCCGGGCGCGGCCAGGTCGGAGACGATCTGGCCGGCCAGGGCGTCGAACTTGCTCTGCGGGTCCTCGGCGTCCAGGTTCCCCACGTGGAGCGTGGTCACCGCGAGCTGCCCCGAGGACCGGGATCTCGCCGTAGGCATTGCCGTGCTGCCTGGATCATCACGAGTTTCTGACGCCGCGTCACAGACCGTCGACAGGCCCCTGGGCTGCCAACCCCGACTGTGGAGAGCACGGCATTAAAAGCGCGTAAAGATTGCCGAATGCAGGCAATGTCCTGCCCGGTGTCCGCGTGTGACGATGCCTGCGACAACGGGGGAGGGCAAGGAGAGGCGGTGTGCGCGGATGGCCTGGTTTCTGGGGCTCGGCATTGCGGGGGTCGTCCTCCTTGCCCTGTCGCTCATCTTCGATGGTGTGCTCGAGGGGCTCTTCGACGGCGTCGATGCGCTGGACGGTCTCGGGGATGGGCTGCTGTCGCTTCCGGTGATCGCCGGCTTTGTATCCATGCTCGGCTTCTCCGGGGCGATCGTCATGGGCACCACCGGGCTGGGTGCGGCCGGGGCCACCGCCATCGGGGTACCGACCGGCGTCGCCACGGGCTGGCTCACGTACCGCCTCAGCCGCGCGCTGATGAGCGATCGCTCCGGAGCTGCCCCTCGCGACGATGACCTGATCGGTGCCTCGGGGGCCGTGGTGACCGCCATCCCGGCCGACGGCTACGGCGAAGTGCTGGTCCACCTGGCCGGGCAGCCCGTGAAACTGGCAGCGAGGAGTGCCGTCCCCGTGGCACGCGGTGCCGAAGTGTGGGTCGAGCAGGCGCTGTCACCCACGTCGGTGTCCGTGCGTCCGGTCGAACGCTGACCCAGCTGGCTGTCTCCGCTTCTGCACCGACGTGACGGTGCCGTTCATTCACCTGACCCTTTCGATCGGCCGTCCCCAGGGAGGGCTGAGGGGAATACTCATGAATTCAGTCGTCATTGCCGTGGCGGGAGTCGTCGTGCTCCTCGTCCTCTTGGCATTGGTCGTCATCAGCCGCTACAAGGTCGCGGGCCCCAGCGAGGCGTTCATCGTGACCGGGCGACGCGGCAAGAAGGCCACCGACCCGGAGACCGGGCGGGTGTTCACCGACAACAGCGGGCAGAAGGTCGTGGTCGGCGGTGGCGTCTTCGTAGTGCCGTTCGTCCAGCAGAAGTTCACCCTCGACCTGTCCTCGCGGCACATCCCGGTCGCCGTGCGCGGCGCGGTCACGCTGCGCGGGGTGAAGGCCAATCTCGAAGGTGTCGCCATCGTCAAGGTCGGCGGCACCGAGGACTCGATCCGCGCCGCCGCGCAGCGGTTTCTCATGCAGCAGGACGGCATTGTCGGCTTCACCCAGGAGGTGCTCTCCGGCGCGCTGCGCGCGATCGTGGGCCGGATGTCGGTGGAGGACATCATCCGCGACCGCGCGGCGTTCGCGGGCCAGGTGGCCGAGGAGGCGGAGGCCAGCCTGTCCGGGCAGGGCCTGGTGCTGGACGCCTTCCAGATCCAGGACATCACCACCGAGGGCTCCTACCTGGAGGACCTCGGCCGGCCCGAGGCGGCCCGTGCCAAGCAGGAGGCGGACATCGCCGAGGCCGTGGCCCGGCGGGCGGCCGAGCAGGCGCGGCTGAAGGCCGAGGAGGAGATCGCGGTGGCTCAGCGGACCTTCGCCCTGAAGCAGGCGGAGATCAAGGCCGAGACCGACGAGGCTGCCGCTCGTGCGGCAGCCGCGGGGCCGCTGGCTGAGGCCGCACGGCAGCAGGAGATCCTCACCCAGCAGGAGAAAGTCGCCGAGCGGCAGGCCGCACTGACCGACCGCCAGCTCGACACCCAGGTCCGCAAGCCCGCCGACGCACAGCGGTACGCCGCCGAGCAGGAGGCCGAGGCCAGGCGAGTGGCGCGGGTCAAGCAGGCCGAGGCGGAGCGGCTGGCCGGGATCGCGGCGGCGCAGGCGGAGGCCGAGCGGGCCCGGCTCGTCGGTGAGGGCGAGAAGCAGCGCCGCAGTGCGCTGGCCCAGGCGGAGGCCATCGAGGGCCTGAAGCAGGGTGAGGCGGAGCGGTCCCGGCGTGCGGCGATCGCGGAGGCGGTCCGGCTGGAGGGTGAAGCCGAGGCGGCGTCGATCGGCGCCAAGGGTGCGGCCGAGGCCGAGGCCATGCAGAAGAAGGCCGATGCGTTCGCGCAGTACGGCGACGCGGCCGTGCTGCAGATGCTCGTCGAAGTGCTGCCGCAGGTCGTGGCCAAGGCGTCGGAGCCGCTGAGCGCGATCGACAAGATGACGGTCATCTCCACCGACGGCGCAGGCCGACTGCCGCGCACCGTCGCCGACAACGTGGCACAGGGCGTCGAACTCCTCAGCTCCACCACGGGAGTCGACCTCGCCCAGCTGCTGAAGGGCATCGCTGAGAGGGGCGATGTCACGCAGCCCGCCACGACGGCGCCTGCCGAGGCCAACGGAAAGATCGAGATCGCCGGCTGAAGAGGCCTGGCGTATCGGCAGCCCGGACGGCCCATCACCGTCAGAGCGCCTGCTCGGGCCAGCCCAGCAGACGGGCGCCGATGACCGCGGTCTGGAGCATGTACCGGTGCGCCGGGTCGGCCGGGTTGGCGCCGGTCAGTTTGCGGATGCGTTCGAGACGGTAGGTCAGCGCGCGGACACTCAGATTCAGGCGGCTCTACGTTCTTGAGCGGGCTGGTCCTCCCATTCGTAGGGTGAGGGCGCCCAGGGGAGCTGGGTGTGGCTCTCAGGCGGCTGCCGAC
>NZ_JBHXVG010000061.1:0-33524 GCF_042672405.1 Streptomyces sp. NPDC127197
GCTCCACCCGCCGGTGCGCCTCGGACAACATCGCGTACGTCTTGCCCACCCCCGGTGCCGCACCCAGGTAGATCCGAAGCTTGCCGCGTGCCATGTTCATCCTTCGAAGCGGTAACCCATGCCGGGTTCGGTGACGAGGTGACGGGGGTGCGAGGGGTCCGCTTCGAGTTTGCGGCGCAGTTGGGCCATGTAGACCCGGAGGTAGTTGGTCTTGTTGCTCTGGGAGACACCCCAGACCTCCTGGAGCAGGTGCTTCTGTGTGATGAGCCGGCCGGGGTTGGTGACCAGGATCTCCAGCAGATGCCATTCGGTCGGGGTGAGCCGTACGTCGCGTCCGTCCCGGATCACCTTCTTGGCGAGCAGGTCGATGGTGAACCCGTCCGTCTCCACCACCGTCGTCTCCGGGGCGAGCGGGGTGTCCTCGGTGCGGCGGACGGCGGCCCGCAGCCGGGCCATGAGCTCATCCATGCTGAACGGCTTGGTGACGTAGTCGTCGGCGCCCGCGTCCAGCGCCGCCACCTTCTCGTCCGACGCCTGACGCGCCGACAGCACCAGGATCGGGACACGGGTCCAGCCCCGCAGTGCCCTGATCACGTCGACGCCGTCCATGTCGGGCAGTCCGAGGTCGAGCATCACGACGTCGGGCCGGTGTGCGGCGGCCAGTCGCAGAGCGGTGGCGCCGTCGGGCGCGGCGTCCACTCCGTACCGGCGTGCCTGCATGTTGATCACAAGGGCCCGTACGAGCTGCGGATCGTCCTCCACCACCAGCACGCGGGTCATGGGTATGCGCCTTTCCAGTCGTACCGGGGGCCGTGGGCTTCGTGACGGCAGGAGCCGACGGAACCGGGATGTGCTCCGGGCCGCCGACTCCCGCTCGGGTCGGGTAACGCCATCAGCCCTTCGCCACAAGTGCCTTGAGAGCGACGTTGAGTTCGAGGACGTTCACCCGCGGCTCGCCGATGAACCCGAGGGTGCGGCCCTCGGTGTGCTCGTCGACGAGCTTCTGGACCTCGGCGACCGGCAGACCGTTCTGCTCGGCGATCCGGTGCACCTGGAGGTCGGCGTACTGCGGGGAGATGTTCGGGTCCAGGCCGGACCCGGACGACGTCACGGCGTCGGCGGGCACCTCGGACGGCTTGACCGTGTGGCCGGGGACCGAGTTGTCCTTGATGACCGCGGCCTTGGCGTCCTTCACCCACTGGATGAGCTCTTCGTTGTCGCCGGACCGGTTGGTCGCACCGGACAGGATGAGCTTGTACTGGGTGTTGACGCCGTTGGTGCCGAGGCCGTTCTGCGGGCGTCCCTGGAACCACTTCAGGTCCGGCTCAGGGGTCTCCTGGCCCTCCTTCAACGGCAGGTGGTACGCCTGCCCGATCAGGGACGAGCCGACGACCTGGCCGTTCGCCTCGATCTCCGAGCCGTTCGCCTTGTTGTTGAACAGACTCTGGGCGATGCCGGTGACGACCAGCGGGTAGATGACGGCCGTCACCAGGGTCAGCACGAGGAGGGCGCGCAGGCCCGCCCCGAGCAACCGGGCTGTGTTGGTTACCGAGTTGTTCATGGCGATCAGCCGATTCCGGGGATGAGGGAGATGATCATGTCGATGATCTTGATACCGATGAAGGGGGCGATCAGCCCGCCCAGGCCGTAGATCCCGAGGTTGCGGCGGAGCATCTTGTCAGCACTGACCGGCCGGTACTGCACGCCCTTCAGGGCGAGCGGCACCAGCGCGATGATGATCAGCGCGTTGAAGATGACGGCCGACAGGATCGCGGAGTCCGGCGAGGACAGGCCCATGATGTTGAGCTTGTCCAGGCCCGGGTAGACGGCCGCGAACAGCGCCGGGATGATCGCGAAGTACTTCGCGACGTCGTTGGCGATGGAGAACGTCGTGAGCGCGCCTCGGGTGATGAGGAGTTGCTTGCCGATCTCGACGATCTCGATGAGCTTGGTCGGGTTGGAGTCGAGGTCGACCATGTTGCCGGCCTCCTTGGCGGCCGACGTACCCGTGTTCATCGCCACGCCGACGTCCGCCTGCGCCAGCGCCGGGGCGTCGTTGGTGCCGTCGCCGGTCATCGCGACCAGCTTGCCGCCGGCCTGCTCCCGCTTGATCAGCGCCATCTTGTCCTCGGGAGTGGCCTCCGCGAGGAAGTCGTCGACGCCCGCCTCCTCGGCGATCGCCTTGGCGGTCAGCAGGTTGTCACCCGTGATCATGACGGTCTTGATGCCCATGCGGCGCAGTTCCTCGAACCGCTCGCGCATGCCGTCCTTGACGACGTCCTTGAGGTGGATGACGCCCAGGACCCGGGCCCCGGCGCTGTCCTCGACGGCCACCAGGAGTGGCGTACCGCCCGCCTCGGCAATCTTGTCGGCGAGCGTGTCCGCGTCCTCGGCGACCGCGCCGCCGCGTTCCTCGACCCAGGTGATCACCGAACCGGCCGCACCCTTGCGGATCCTCCGGCCGTCGACGTCCACACCCGACATCCGGGTCTGGGCGGTGAACTCGATCCACTCGGCACCGGCCAGTTCGCCCTGGTGGCGCTCGCGCAGGCCGTACTTCTCCTTCGCCAGTACGACGATGGAGCGGCCCTCGGGTGTCTCGTCGGCCAGCGACGACAGCTGGGCGGCGTCCGCGACCTGGGCCTCGGTCGTGCCGCGCACCGGCACGAACTCCGCCGCCTGGCGGTTGCCGAGCGTGATGGTGCCGGTCTTGTCGAGCAGCAGCGTGGAGACGTCACCGGCGGCCTCGACCGCACGGCCCGACATGGCCAGCACATTGCGCTGCACCAGGCGGTCCATGCCGGCGATGCCGATCGCGGACAACAGCGCGCCGATCGTCGTCGGGATGAGGCAGACCAGCAGGGCGACCAGCACGACCATCGTCAGATGGGTGCCCGCGTAGTCGGCGAACGGCGGCAGGGTCGCCACCGCGAGGAGGAAGACGATCGTGAGGGACGCCAGCAGGATGTTCAGCGCGATCTCGTTCGGCGTCTTCTGCCGCGCGGCGCCCTCGACGAGGCCGATCATCCGGTCGATGAAGGTCTCGCCCGGCTTCGTCGTGATCTTGATGACGATCCGGTCGGAGAGCACCTTCGTACCGCCGGTGACCGCACTGCGGTCGCCGCCGGACTCACGGATGACCGGCGCCGACTCACCGGTGATCGCCGACTCGTCGACGCTCGCCACGCCCTCGACGACGTCACCGTCGCCGGGGATGATGTCGCCGGCCTCGCAGACGACCAGGTCGCCGATGCTCAGCTCGGTACCCGGCACCCGCTCCTCACGGCCGTCGACGAGCCGTCGGGCGACGGTGTCCGTCTTGGCCTTGCGCAGGGTGTCGGCCTGTGCCTTGCCGCGGCCCTCGGCGACCGCCTCGGCCAGGTTGGCGAAGATCACCGTCAGCCACAGCCAGACGCTGATCGTCCAGCCGAACCAGTCGCCCGGGTCCGTGAAGGAGAAGACGGTGGTCAGGACGGAGCCGATCCACACCACGAACATCACGGGCGACTTGACCAGCACCCGCGGGTCGAGCTTGCGGAAGGCGTCCGGCAGCGACTTCACGAGCTGCTTGGGGTCGAAGAGGCCCGCGCCGACACGGCCCTCGGGGGACTTGTGCCCGGTGGGTACGTCGCTGTGCGGCGCCCGGGTCGGAGTGGCTGTGGACATGGAGTCCTCTTGATTCGCTGTACGAGTGGTCATCACGCCAGCCCTTCGGCCAGCGGCCCGAGCGCGAGGGCCGGGAAGTACGTCAGGCCGGTGATGATCAGGATCGCGCCCACCAACAGGCCCGTGAACAGCGGCTTCTCGGTGCGCAGGGTGCCCGCGGTGACGGGCACCGGCCGCTGCTCGCCGAGCGATCCGGCGAGCGCCAGCACGAACACCATCGGCACGAGCCGACCGAGCAGCATGGCGATGCCGAGCGTGGTGTTGAACCACTGCGTGTCCGCGTTCAGGCCGGCGAAGGCCGAGCCGTTGTTGTTCGAGGCGGACGTGTAGGCGTAAAGGATCTCGGAGAATCCGTGCGCCCCGCTGTTGGTCATGGAGTTCGCCGGGGTCGGCAGCGCCATCGCGAAGGCGGTGCCGATCAGCACCAGCGCCGGGGTGATCAGGATGTAGCAGGCCGCCAGCTTGATCTCGCGGGTGCCGATCTTCTTGCCCAGGTACTCGGGCGTCCGGCCGACCATCAGACCGGCGATGAACACCGCGATGATCGCCATGATCAGAATGCCGTAGAGGCCGGAGCCCACACCACCGGGCGCGATCTCACCGAGCATCATGCCGAGCAGAGTGATGCCGCCGCCGAGGCCGGTGTACGAGGAGTGGAAGGAGTCCACGGCACCGGTGGAGGTGAGCGTCGTCGACACCGCGAAGATCGACGAGGCGCCGATGCCGAAGCGGACCTCCTTGCCCTCCATCGACGCGCCGGCGATCTCGAACGCCGGGGCGCGGTGCGCGAACTCGGTCCACCACATCAGCCCGATGAAGGCGATCCAGATGGTGGCCATGGTCGCGAGGATCGCGTAGCCCTGCTTGACCGAGCCGACCAGCACGCCGAAGGTGCGCGGCAGCGAGAACGGGATGGCGAGCAGCAGGAAGATCTCGAAGAGGTTCGAGAACGGGGTCGGGTTCTCGAAGGGGTGGGCGCTGTTGGCGTTGAAGTAGCCGCCGCCGTTGGTGCCCAGCTCCTTGATGGCCTCCTGCGAGGCGACCGCGCCGCCGTTCCACTGCTGCGAGCCGCCCATGAACTGACCGACCTCGTGGACGCCGGAGAAGTTCTGGATGGCACCGCAGGCGACCAGCACGATCGCGGCGACGAACGCCAGTGGCAGCAGGATGCGCGTGACACCGCGCGCCATGTCCGCCCAGAAGTTCCCGAGTTCACCGGAGCGCGACCGCGCGAAGCCCCGTACGAGAGCGACGGCGACGGCCATGCCGGCGGCCGCGGAGACGAAGTTCTGCACCGCCAGACCGCCGGTCTGCACGACATGGCCCATGGCCTGTTCGCCGTAGTACGACTGCCAGTTGGTGTTGGTCACGAAGGACACGGCGGTGTTGAACGCCTGGTCCGGGTCGATCGAGGAGAAGCCGAGCGAGCCGGGCAGGACGCCCTGGAGCCGCTGCAGCAGGTAGAGGAAGAGGACACCAGCCGCCGAGAAGGCGAGGACACCGCGCAGGTACGCGGTCCAGCGCATCTCGGTGTCGGGGTTGGCGCCAATGCCCTTGTAGATCCACTTCTCGACGCGCCAGTGCCGGTCGGAGGAGTAGACCTTGGCCATGTAGTTGCCGAGGGGGACGTGGATGATCGCCAGCGCGCCTATGAGAGCGAGCAGCTGGAGGACGCCGGCAAGGACGGGACCCATGTCAGTGCTCAGAACCTCTCCGGGAAGATCAGGGCGAGGACGAGATAGCCCAGCAGGGCGACGGCCACGATCAGGCCGACGACGTTTTCGGCGGTCACAGCTTCGTCACCCCCTTGGCGACGAGGGCCACCAGCGCGAAGAGCGCGACCGTGGTGACGACGAAGGCCAGATCGGCCATCGTGAGCTCCTGGAGTCGAGGTTCGGTTGGACAAGGACGGTTAGAGGAAACCGCGTCTGTGGCTGGATTCGACCGTCATTGACGGCTCCCTTACGGGGTACTGCGCGGCTTTGACGGGACTCTTACGGCGCCCTTTCGAATGTCAGGTCAGCCGGAACCGCAAGCGGCAGATCACCGCGTCGGTGTCCCGGCGCAGTGCGTGCGCCACGACGGCGCCGCGCTGGTTCTGCAGCAGCCGCTGCCAGGGCCGCTCCGGCTCGGTCTCCGGGATGAGCACGGTGATCTGGGTGCCCGGCTCCGCCACGGTGACGTCTCGGACGTACTCGGCTATCGGCCGGCCCAGGGTGCGGCGCTCGGAGTTCAGCTTGACCAGCGGCACGCCGGGGTCCCACTCGGCCCAGTCGTGCTCGAGGGCGTGCAGCTGGGCCCGGTCCTCGGGGGCGGGGTAGCAGACGGTGACCGCGCGAACCTCCTCGCCCAGGGAGGCGGCGGCCGTGAGGGCCTGAGAGGTGAGCCGGGAGAGGGAGGAGACCGGCACGATCACAACCGACCGGTCGCGGTGCGGGACCTCGGGGATGTGGCCGAGGCCGAGCCGCTCGCCGATCCGGATGTAGGCGCGGTGCACGGTCTGGAAGGCCACGACCAGCAGGGGCAGGGCGATCACGATCAGCCAGGCGCCCTCCTCGAACTTGGTCGCCGTGACGACGGCGGCCGAGACGCCGGTCAGCAGCCCGCCGAAGCCGTTGAGCGCCGCCTTGGCCCGCCGGCCCGGCCCGCGCTCCTCGCGCCAGTGCCGGACCATGCCCACCTGGGCGATGGTGAAGCCGACGAAGACACCGATGGCGAACAGCGGCACGAGGGTGTTGGTGTCGCCGCCGGAGAAGAGCAGCAGTGCGGCGGAGACCAGGGCGAGGGCGAGTACGCCGTGCCGGTGGACCTGGCGGTCGGCCTTGAGGGCGAAGACGTGCGGCAGGTAGTTGTCGCGGGCGAGCAGCTTCAGCAGCACGGGGAGGCCACCGAAGGAGGTGTTCGCGGAGAGGGCGAGCAGGATCATCGTGGCGAACTGGATGACGTAGAACGCCCAGTTGTGGCCGAGCGAGGCGTCCGCGAGCTGGGCGAGGACGGTGACGCCGTCGACCTGCTGGAGGTGGAACCGGGAGATCAGCACCGACAGGCCGATCAGCATCACGCCGAGCACGGCGCCGAGGGCGACCTCCGCGCGCTGGGCCCGCTTGGCGCGCGGGACCCGGAAGGAGGGCACGGCGTTGGCGATGGCCTCGACGCCGGTCAGCGCGCTGCATCCGGAGGCGAAGGCCTTGAGCAGCAGCAGGGCGCCCACGGTGGTGGCGTCGTCGGCCAGGACCGAGGCGTGTCCCTGCGCGGTGACCGTGCTCACCGGTTCGGACCGGAAGAGCCCGACGCCGATCAGGACGAAGATCGAGCCGACGAAGACCACGGTCGGCACGATGAACGCCTTCGCCGACTCCACGATGCCGCGCAGGTTGACCGCCGTGATCAGCGCGAGCACCACCAGGCACAGCCACAGCCGCTCGTCGTAGAGCGCCGGAAAGGCCGAGGTCAGAGCGGCCACGCCCGCGGTGACGGCGACGGCCACGTTGAGGACGTAGTCCAGGACGAGCGAGGCCGCGGCCACCAGGCTGGTGCGCGCACCCAGATGCTTCTTGGCGACTGCGTACGACCCGCCGCCGTCCGGGAACGCCGCGATCACCTGGCGGTAAGAGGCCACCAGCACGGCCAGCAGGCCCGCGATGGCCAGGGTCACCGGCAGGGTGAAGCCGAGGCCGTGCGCACCGGCGGCGGCCAGCACGAGCACGATCGCCTCGGGCCCGTACGCCACCGACGCCATCGCGTCCAGCGACAGCGCGGCCAGGCCGGTGAGGGCGGTGAGGCGATGCCGCTCACCGGTATCGGGCGGCTCCTCGTCGGAGGGTGCGGCGCCCGGTTCGGCGGTCAGTACGGACATGGGTGGGTGCTCCTTCGTACGGTGTGAACGACCGCGCGGGGCCTGCCCTGCGCGGTGCACCCAGGTTCTGTCCGGATCCGGCGGTGTTCGACTGTTCCTTGCGCGTTCTTCGCACTGATCCGGCCGACCCTGACGAGTTTTTGACGGGGATGCGCGGAGGCTCAGGGCCCCGCTGGGACGGCGTCAAGAATCAACCGGGCACCCGTCAGAGTCCCGTCAAGCGGGGTCGACCCGGCTCCCCCGGTCCTTAGCGTCAGCGGTATGGAACCCCCCGACGACGTGCGACACGATCTCTCCCCCGCACCCGAACGGCACTCCGGCGCCGAGGTGTACGACCACGGCTGGACGCGGGACCTGCACAGCGCGGTCCGCTGCGCGGCCGTACTCCTGGCCCTCCTGCTCCTCATCGACTGGGGCGCCGGCACCCTCACCCCAGGGCGCACCGCCCTGTGGTGCGCCCTCGCGGCGCTGCTCTTCGTGGTGCTGTGTCCGCCCCGCGTCTCAGCGGGGCGGGCTGGCTGCAGTCGCGTTCGCTGCTGCGCACCCGGACCGTCCGCACCGACCTGCTGGTATCCGTCCGCTGCCTGGACGGCGTCGCCCAGCGGCTGGTGCTGCGCGACGCTTTCGGCGAGCGCGTCGAGATCGACCCCCAGGTCCTCGTCGCCAACCCCGAACTGCGGTACCGCCTCGACGAGGACGTCCACAAGTCGGAGGCGTGCGGGTCGCTGCTGTGCGGGAAGACCGCGCTGAACCGCGTGGCTGAGCGAATCGACCGCGAGACCGCGCGGACGGTGTTCAAGGTGTCGGGGCTCGAATAACCCCGAGTAGGTCCAATAACCAGCTCCAATACCCCTGGTAGAGCTGGGCTTCAGCCCCGCCGATCCGGCGGATGGGGCTGCACGCCGGTCATCAGGACCTTCAGACCCCGCCGGGTCGTCGCTGGCACCACCTGGTCCCCCGCCGTCGGCACCCGCCCTTGCGGCGGCCGCCAGTCGAAGCCCGGCGCGTCCGGACACAGACCGGCCAGGGTGTCGTTCGACTGTGCAGGACCGCCGCCCCGCGGCCCCGACCGCCGACCCCTGTGCAGGTGGAGAGTTGCCATCCTGTCGGTCACGAAAGGCCGGCCCCGTACGTTCCGTCTCTCCACCCCGCCCGGCCGGCTCGGCCAGCGGCAGTGAGACCACCGTGATCAGCCCGCCGCCGGGGGTGTCCTCGGGGGTGAGGGTGCCGCTCATCGCCTCGGCGAGCCGGGCCCGTTCGGCCGCCGACCCCACGTGCGCGGCGAGCACGGCGAGCACCCGCCGCTCGGACGACGACAGGCGCCGCCGCGCAGCACCAGGAAGCCACCGGGCCCCGCCGGGACGACGGTTGCCCCGTCCGCCGCGTCCGGCGGGCGGTCGACCAGCTCCGCCGACGCCACGCCGAAGGTCTCCCGCGTCCGTTCCAGCAGGGCCGGGATGGTCTGCCCGCCGCGCACGATGCTGCCGGCCGGCGAGGACATGGTCTCCGCCTCGGCGGTGGCGCGTGCCGCGCGGCGCGACAGCCGCAGCGACCGGTCGACGACCCCGGCCACCGTGGCCGCGACCAGTGCGAAGACCCCGAGCGCCAGCAGGGCGTCGGGATCGCCCAGCGTGAACTGGCCGACGGGCGGGATGAACCAGTAGTTGAGCAGCAGGGACGCCGTGACGGACGCGATCACGGCCGAGACGACGCCGCCTATGCAGGCGACACCCACCACCGCGAGCAGGAACAGCAGTGCCTCGCTGGTGAGATTGAAGGTGCCGCGCAACTGGGCGAGGACCGCGGTGAGCAGCACCGGCAGCACCAGACCGGCGACCGGCCCCGCGATCAGCCGGGCCCGGGACAGCGTGCGACGCCGGGACGGCAACAGGGTGCCGCGCCCGGCCCGCTCGTGCGTGACCTGGTGGACGTCGATGTCCCCGGACAGGGCGACGACCCGCTCCCCCCTCCCGAG
The DNA here is from genome assembly GCF_042672405.1 of Streptomyces sp. NPDC127197. NCBI lineage: Bacteria > Bacillati > Actinomycetota > Actinomycetes > Kitasatosporales > Streptomycetaceae > Streptomyces > Streptomyces sp. NPDC127197. The sequence continues at coordinate 9,498 of NZ_JBHXVG010000061.1, forward strand.
CCCGGTCAGGAACCGCTCCAGACGTCCGCGCCGGCTGGAGCCGAGGACGAGCTGGGTGGCGTTCTCGGCACGGGCGAACTCCACCAGCGTGCCGACGATGTCGTCGCCGACGACCGAGTGGTAGCTGCCGCCGAGGTCCTCCACGAGCCGGCGCTGCCGCGCGAGGGAGGCGTGCAAGACACCGGCGGCCAGTCCGTCGCTGCGGGCCACGTGCACGGCGAGCAGGTCCCCGCCCGCCGACCGGTCGGCGATCCGGGCGGCCCGCCGGATGAGGGTGTCGCCCTCGGGCCCGCCCGTCAGGGCGACCACCACCCGCTCCCGGGTCTCCCAGACGCCCCCGATCCCGTGCTCGGCCCGATAGGTCTGCAGGGCATCGTCGACCCGGTCGGCCACCCACAGCAGCGCCAACTACCGCAGTGCCGTGAGGTTCCCGGGGCGGAAGTAGTTGGCGAGGGCCGCGTCGATCTTCTCCGGGGCGTAGATGTTGCCGTGCGCCATGCGGCGGCGCAGCTCCTCGGGCGGGATGTCGACCAACTCCACCTGTTGGGCCCGGCGTACGACGTCGTCGGGCACGGTCTCGCGCTGCGGCACCCCGGTGATCTTCTCCACCACGTCCTTGAGGGACTCCAGATGCTGGATGTTGACCGCCGTGATGACGTCGATGCCGGCGGCGAGCAGTTCCTCGACGTCGTGCCGGCGCTTGGGGTTGCGGCCACCGCCGGGCACGTTGGTATGGGCGAGCTCGTCGACCACCGCGACCTGGGGGCGGCGCTGAAGGACGGCAGCGAGGTCCATCTCCTCGAACTCCCCGCCGCGATAGGCACACCGCACCCGCGGCACGACCTCCAGACCGTCCAGCATCGCCGCGGTACGCGGCCGCCCGTGGCTCTCCGTGAACCCGACGACCACGTCGGCTCCGCGGGCGGCACGGCGCCGCGCCTCGTCGAGCATGCGGTAGGTCTTGCCGACCCCTGGAGCGGCCCCGAGATAGACCTTCAGTCGTCCGCGCGGTACGTCGTTCATCACGTCCCAGCGAAGCGCTCCGTACGCCCGCGGTCAGGTGCCTTGACGCCTCCCTGGCGCCTGTCGCCCGGAAGTTGACACTGCCTTGACGAATGCCCTGCGCGGCGTGCGCTACCCGTCCGTGTCGGCCCACGACCTGCCACGCCGCAACCTGCTTCGCTACGGCCTCGGCGGACTCGTGCTGCCTTCGCCGGCATGATCGACCTGGTGATCTCAGGGGTGTCCGGCCTCGGCTGAGCCGCGCCCGCTGTCCTGGGCCGACGCCCGTCAAGGACACGTATGCGCACGTCAAAAGCCCGTCAGAGGAGGCGTTTCCGGCTTGCCCGGGGCGTGCGGTACGGCTTCCGTGGAACCCGTGAACAGCGCCTGGCTCCACCTCGACCGGCCGCCGAGTCCCACTCGGCCGCTGACTCGTGCGCCGCGCTGCCCGGAAACGCCCGCGTCCCGCTGACGCGCGTTCCCTGACCCGAGGGGCGCCGTGAATTCGTCCGGCGCCCCTCTTTCTTCCTTTCATCCCGCACGCCCGCCGGCCCCCTCCAGAACAAGGGCTCGTGCCACGTGTCGCAGAAACCGGGATTGGATCATGCCCGACTCCACCCTGTCGTCCCGTACCGTCCTGGTCACCGGTGCCACCTCCGGCATCGGCCTCGAGACCGCACGGCACCTCGCCGCGCGCGGCGCAACCGTGCTGCTGCACGGCCGTACCACCGAGGAGTCGCGCGCCGCCGCCGACCGCCTCATCGCCACCGATGGCATCGACGCCGGCCAACTGTGCACGTTTGCCGCCGACTTCACCCGCCTCGACGAGGTCGAGACGCTCGCCCGCCGGGTGGTCGCCGAGCACCCGCACCTGGACGTGCTGGTCAACAACGTGGGCATGGCCGCGCCGGAGCGGCACACCATCACCGCCGACGGCAACGAAATCGCCTTCCAGGTCAACTTCCTGGCCCACTACCTGCTGACCTGCCTGCTGGAGCCGGCGCTCACCAGCGACCCGGGCGGCCGCGTGGTCAGCGTGTCCTCCTCCCTGCACCGCACGGCGTCCATCCAGTGGGCCGACCCGAACCGCGCCCGCCGCTACTCCCGGCTCGCCGCCTACGCCCAGTCCCAGCTGGCCCTCACGGTGTTCGCCGCCGATCCTCGCGTCACCGAGGACCGCATGGTCAGGCGCCTCAACAAGCTCGCCGACCTCCTCGTGGGCCGCGGCGCTTGAAGTCCGTTCCATAAAAAGGAAGTTGACGTACATGTCGAAGCGCGCCCGCAAGAAGAAGGCAAATCACGGCAGCAAGGCCGGTCAGCGCTGAGCCACGCGCCGACACCTGTCCCCGGGGCGGGTGAGAAGGAGCGCGACGATCCCGATCACCGTCCCGCCCGTATCACCCGCCCGTGAGGCGTCGATGATCGAACTCTCTCCCCGTGAGCTGCCCACCCTGACCCATTGGTTGCCCGCGGGTACCCCGGTCCCGCCGCCATCGGCGAGCATGTGCTGGCGACCGGCGTCGGACGCTGGTGGGCCGACCGCGCCCTCCAGCCGCGAGCCGTCGCGACGTCGTGCGCCGGCCATGTCGTCCTGCGCGGCTCCCCCGAGCAGCTCACGCCCGACGTCCTGGCGCCACTGGCGGGCAGCCGGATCGACCCCCCGCCCGCTTCCTGCCCGCGCTGGGCGCGGCCTTCGGACGGCTCACCCCCTGGGAGCGCATGATCTGAACCCGGCAGGCCGAGCCGCAGTCCGCCCCGGTCCCGTTCGGCGTGACCGTACGCCGCCTGGAGCCGGCGGACATGGACGCCGTGCACGACCTCGGCCCGGACGCCTCGTGGCTGTCCGCCCCCTGGGGCGGCCCGGCCGGACTCGCCATGTCCGGCCACGCCTGGGCGGCGACGGCCAGGAACGGCCGCGTCCTGGCCGACCGCCGCTCACTGGCGATCACCCGGCCGAAACGGGCCGAAGACTCCTTCACCTCCACTGCACGATCACGCCGGCGCTGCCCGACTCCGACAGCGGTGGCCCCTGCTCCTCGTCCTTTCCGCCGAGGACGACCTGGGCAACGCGTACGAGGACCGGGGCGGCGGCGCCTACGGCCCGAGCCCCGACGGCACCCGCACCCACGGCTCACTGACCGCCCTCCGGCTCCGGATCACGTTCCTGCGAGACGGCCGGGAGACGGCGTACGACATGACACTCGGTGTCCACCCCTGAGTACGGCCGCACTCATCCCCCATACTGCGCAGTCGGCACACGGTCGCCCCCGAGCTGCTTTCGCGATGTGCTGCCCACGCCCCAACGGCCGTTCTTAACGGAAGCTTGACGCCGATGGCCCCCTGATGCGCGGGCCCATGCGTCACTCTCCGCATACGCTGAGGGCGCCGTCCGCGTGATGGCCGGAACCGCACGCAAGCCGTACATCAGGAGCACGCCGATGGCCACCACCGAGCATCCGCCGCCCAGTCGCCTGCGCGCCTGGATGCTGGAGGGGCTGTCCGACATCGGCAAGGGCGGCGGCCCCCAGGGGCCCCACGCCCAGCCGGCGCCCCCGCAGGAGGGCCAGCCCTGGTACCGGGTGATGTGCCTGACCGGTGTGGACTACTTCTCGACCCTCGGCTACCAGCCCGGCATTGCCGCGCTCGCGGCCGGTCTGCTGTCGCCCGTCGCGACCATCGTCCTTGTGATCGTCACCCTGGCGGGCGCGCTGCCGGTGTACCGGAGGGTGGCCGAGGAGAGCCCGCACGGACAGGGCTCGATCGCGATGCTGGAGCGGCTGCTCACCTTCTGGAAGGGCAAGCTCTTCGTCCTGACCCTGCTCGGCTTCGCCGCCACCGACTTCCTGATCACCATCACCCTCTCGGCCGCGGACGCCTCGACCCACCTGGTGGAGAACCCGCAGCTGCACGATGCGCTGCACGACAAGCAGCTGCTGATCACCCTCGTGCTCATCGCGCTGCTCGGCGCGGTGTTCCTCAAGGGCTTTCTGGAGGCGATCGGCGTCGCGGTGGCTCTGGTGGGGGCCTACCTGGCACTGAACGCCGTCGTCGTGGTCGTCGGCCTGTGGCACGTCATCACCGAGGGGCATGTCGTCACCGACTGGTCGAACGCCCTGACCGCCGAGCACGGCAACGTCTTCGTCATGATCGGCATGGCCCTGATCGTCTTCCCCAAGCTCGCCCTGGGCCTGTCCGGCTTCGAGACCGGCGTCGCCGTGATGCCGCACGTCAAGGGCGAGGCGGGGGACACCGAAGAGGACCCCAGGGGCCGGATCCGGGGTACCAAGAAGCTGCTCACGACGGCCGCACTGATCATGAGCGGCTTCCTGATCACGACCAGTTTCATCACCACCCTCCTGATCCCGGAGCAGGAGTTCGAGGAGGGCGGCAAGGCCAACGGCCGCGCCCTCGCCTATCTGGCGCACGACTACCTGGGCAACGCCTTCGGCACGGTCTACGACGTCTCGACGATCGCCATCCTGTGGTTCGCCGGTGCCTCCGCGATGGCCGGACTGCTCAACCTGATGCCCCGCTATCTACCCCGCTACGGCATGGCTCCGCACTGGGCCCGCGCCGTGCGCCCGATGGTCATCGTCTTCACCCTGATCGGCTTCCTGGTCACCTGGATCTTCGACGCCGACGTCGACGCCCAGGGCGGCGCGTACGCCACCGGCGTGCTGGTGCTGATCAGCTCGGCCGCGATCGCGGTGACCATCGCCGCGCGGAAGGCCGGCCAGCGCAACTGGACGATCGCCTTCGCGGTGATCTCGGCGGTGTTCCTCTACACGACGGTCCTGAACATCATCGAGCGCCCGGACGGTGTGAAGATCGGCGCCTGCTTCATCGCGGGCATCATGATCCTCTCCCTGGCCTCCCGGCTGGCCCGCGCCTTCGAGCTGCGGGTGACCAGCGTGACGCTCGACGACATGGCGGAACGATTCGTCCGGGACATCGCCAGCCGCAAGATCCGGTTCATCGCCAACGAGCCCGACCGGCGCGACATCGCCGAGTACCGCGACAAGATCGAGCAGATCCGCCAGGACAACGACGTCCCCGGCCACGAGGACTTCGTCTTCGTCGAGGTGACGGTCACCGACCCGTCCGAGTTCGAGTCCGGTCTGGCGGTGCGCGGCGAGGTCATGCACAACCGCTACCGGGTCCTGACGCTGGAGTCCTCCTCCATCTCCAACTCCCTGGCTGCGCTGCTGCTGCACGTCCGCGACACCACCGGCTGCATCCCGCACATCTACTTCGAGTGGACCGAGGGCGACCCCTTCGCCAACTTCCTGCGGTTCTTCCTCTTCGGCCAGGGCGAGATCGCCCCGGTCACCCGGGAGGTGCTGCGCGCGGCGGAACCGGACCCCGCACGCCGGCCACGCGTGCACACGGGCTGAGCGGTCAGCGCCGGAAGCCTCGCCGAGGAGCGCGTGTCACGACCCGGCCGTAGCTGAGGCGACCGCACACCTCCACACGCAGCACCACGGGCCCGTCCGCACCTCTGGACCCGCGCGTCCTGATCGTGGAGTAGTCCGTGACCAGGGCGTCGGTGTCCACCACGACGCCCGGCCGCGTCACCAGCCGCAGCGTGCCGCCCTGCATGTCGAGCTCGATGCGCAGGGCGTCGTACGTGATGACGGCCTCGGTGAAGTCGAGCGTCACGTCGCCCCAGGTCGACTCGATCGCCAGCCGCCGCGGCACCGCCCAGGCACCGTCCCGCCGGATCGAGCTGCCCTCCTGCTCGATACGGACGACATCCTTCGCCTCGGCCACGACGGGCAGATCGCCGGTCAGCGCGGCCAACTCCCCCATGGTCCGGGCGGACAGCGCGGCCCCGACCCGTTCGTCGAGCTCCTCGGCGGTCAGCCGGCCGTCCCCCGCGGCAGCGGTCAGCACCTCCACGACGCGGTCCCGGTCCGCATGCGCGGCCCGCACCTCGGACGACGTACCCGAACCCAAGAGCTCGGCTGACATACCCTCACCCCGATCACCCATCACGAGTTAACGCTATATCGCGTTATACCCAATGGCCAATCCCGCGTCCACCATGCACGCCTGCCGCCCTATCGTGACCGGCATGCACTCCTACACGATCGGCCAGGCCGCACGCCTGCTCGGCGTCAGCCCCGACACCGCACGCCGCTGGGCGGACGCCGGCCGGGTGGCGACCCATCGGGACGACAGCGGACGCCGGCTCATCGACGGGCGGGACCTGGCCGCGTTCTCGGTCGAGCTCGCCAAGTCCGGCAGCAGCGAGGAGGAGGCCCCGTACACCTCGGCCCGCAACGCCTTCCCCGGCATCGTGACCGCTATCAAACTCGGCGATGTCGCGGCCCAGGTCGAGATCCAGGCCGGTCCCCACCGGCTGGTCTCCCTGCTCACCCGCGAGGCCGTCGAGGAACTGGGCCTGGAGGTCGGCATGGAGGCGACGGCCCGCGTGAAGTCGACGAACGTCCATATCGACCGAGCCTGACACGCCTCGAGCCGCACATGCGATCACCCATCGCGCATCAGCCTCGATCGTGCAAAGCGACAGGTGACTCATGCCTTGCATCTGCGCCAGTATGATCGACGCATCGGAAGAGTCCGGCGGGCTCTTCCTCCAGCGGACAGAGGGAGTGGACCCGTGATGACCCGTCCCCGACACCGGGCCCTGCGGGCGGCCGGTGCCGGAGCCGCCGCGCTGCTGGCGCTGAGCGCCTGCTCCTCCTCGTCCGATTCCGGCTCCTCGGCCGCCGGGTCCGACGCGTCGGATCGGCTCACCGGCGAGGTGACCGTCTTCGCGGCCGCTTCGCTCGAGGAGAGCTTCACGACGCTGGGCAAGCGGTTCGAGAAGCAGCACCCGGGCACGAAGGTCACCTTCAGCTTCGGCGGCAGCGACTCCCTCGCGGCGAGCATCACCGGCGGCGCCCCGGCGGACGTCTTCGCCGCCGCCAGCCCCAGGACCATGGCGATCGTCACCGACGCCGGTGACGCCTCCGGCACCCCGACCACCTTCGTCCGCAACCAGCTGGAGATCGCCACCCTGCCGGGCAACCCCGACAGGATCTCCTCCCTCGAGGACCTCACCGAGTCCGGCCTGAAGGTCGTGCTCTGCGACGAATCGGTGCCGTGCGGCGCCGCCGCGCAGAAGGCGCTGGACGCGAGCAGGCTGAAGCTCACCCCCGTGTCCTACGAGCAGGACGTCAAGAGCGCCCTGACGAAGGTGGAGCTGAAGGAGGCCGACGCGGCGCTCGTCTACAAGACCGACGTAAGGGCGGCGGGTGACAAGGTGGAAGGCGTGGACTTCCCCGAGTCGGCCGATGCCATCAACGACTACCCGATCGCCCTGCTCAGGGACGCGCCCAACACCGAGGCGGCCAAGGCCTTCATCGACCTGGTGAAGTCCGCCGAGGGGCAGAAGGTGCTGACCGGGGCCGGGTTCCTCGCGCCGTGACGGAAACCCTCAAGGGCGGCGCCCGGCGGGGCCGGCTCCGCAACGGCACCCGCGGGGTGCCGCTGCCCCTGCTCGTTCCGGCGCTGGCAGGCCTGGCGTTCCTGGTGCTGCCGTTGATCGCCCTGCTCGTACGCACTCCCTGGCGCACCCTGCCGGATCAGCTCACCAGCCCCGAGGTGTGGGAGGCCCTCCGGCTGTCCCTGTTGTGTGCCACGGCGGCGACCGCCCTGAGTCTGGTGATCGGAGTCCCGCTGGCCTGGCTGCTGGCCCGCACGGACTTCCCCGGCCGCCGACTGGTCCGCGCCCTGGTGACGCTGCCGCTCGTGCTGCCGCCGGTGGTGGGCGGTGTGGCACTGTTGCTCGCGCTCGGCCGCAACGGCGTCGTGGGGCAGTGGCTCGACTCCTGGTTCGGGATCACCCTGCCGTTCACCACCGCGGGCGTGGTCCTCGCGGAGACGTTCGTGGCGATGCCGTTCCTCGTCATCAGCGTGGAGGGCACCCTGCGGGCGGCCGACCCCCGCTTCGAGGAGGCGGCCACGACCCTGGGCGCCTCCCGTTTCACCGCCTTCCGCCGCGTCACCCTGCCGCTGATCGCCCCGGGCATCGCCGCCGGCGCGGTGCTGGCCTGGGCCCGGGCGCTCGGCGAGTTCGGGGCGACGATCACCTTCGCGGGCAACTTCCCGGGCCGTACCCAGACCATGCCGCTCGCGGTGTACCTGGCCCTGCAGAACGACCCGGCCGCGGCGATCGCCCTCAGCCTGGTCCTGCTCGCCGTGTCCGTCGCCGTCCTCGCCGGCCTGCGCGACCGCTGGATGACCGCCTCATGACCCACCTCGACGACTCCACCGCCCTCACCTCCGGTGACGTGCACGGCGAGGGGCTCGACGCCCATCTCGTCGTCGACCGCGGCCCCTTCCGCCTCGACATCGCGCTCACCGCAGCGCCCGGCGACGTCGTCGCCCTGCTCGGCCCCAACGGCGCCGGAAAGACGACCGCCCTGCGCGCCCTGGCCGGCCTCGCCCCGCTCACGGCCGGCCATCTCCGGCTGGACGGCACCGAGTTGGACCGTACGCCACCCGAATCCCGACCGGTCGGCGTCGTCTTCCAGGACTACCTGCTCTTCCCCCACCTGACGGCCCTGGACAATGTGGCCTTCGGACCGCGCTGCCACGGCGCGACCAAGGCAGAGGCCCGCAATCAGGCCGCCGCGTGGCTGGACCGTATGGGCCTCGCCGACCACGCCGGCGCCAAACCCCGCCGCCTGTCCGGCGGCCAGGCCCAGCGCGTCGCCCTCGCCCGCGCCCTGGCCACGCACCCCCGGCTGCTGCTCCTCGACGAGCCCCTCGCCGCCCTGGACGCCCGCACCCGCCTGGAGGTGCGTGCCCAACTACGGCGCCATCTCGCCGACTTCGAGGCCGTGGCGGTACTGGTCACACACGATCCGCTGGACGCCATGGTCCTGGCCGACCGGCTCGTGGTCGTCGAGCACGGCCGGATCGTCCAAGAGGGCACGCCCGCCGACATCGCCCGCCGCCCCCGCACGGACTACGTGGCCCAACTCGTCGGGCTGAACCTCTACAAGGGCACAGCAGCGGGCCACACCGTCCATCTGGACGCCGGCCCCGCCATCACCACCACCGAGGATCTCACGGGCCCGGTCTTCGTGGCCTTCCCGCCCGGCGCCGTCACCCTCTTCCGGGACCGCCCCACCGGCGCCAGCGCCCGCAACCTCTGGCGCTGCGAGGTCACCGGCCTGGAGACCCACGGCGACCAGATCCGCGCCGCCCTCACCGGCGAGCTCCCCCTCACCGCCGACCTCACCACGGTCGCGGCCGCCGAGCTCGACCTGCACCCCGGCGCCCCGGTCTGGGCCACGGTCAAGGCCGCCCAGACGCACGCCTACCCGGCCTGAAACGAGGTGCGGGCCCCGCATCGAACGGCGGGGCCCGCACCTGCGTACTCGGTCAGTCCTCGTACGCGTCCAGCGGCGGGCAGGAGCAGACCAGGTTCCGGTCGCCGAAGGCCTGGTCGATACGGCGCACCGGCGGCCAGTACTTGTCCGCGGCCGAGACACCGTCCGGGAAGACGGCCTCCGTACGGCTGTAGGCGTGCTCCCACTCGCTGCCGAGCGCGGCGGCCGTGTGCGGGGCGTTCCGCAGCGGGTTGTCGTCGGCCGGCCACTCACCCGAGCCGACCTTCTCGATCTCCGCCCGGATCGCGATCATCGCCTCGCAGAACCGGTCGAGTTCGGTCAGGTCCTCGGACTCGGTCGGCTCGATCATCAGCGTTCCGGCCACCGGGAAGGACATCGTCGGCGCGTGGAAACCGTAGTCGATCAGCCGCTTGGCGACGTCGTCGACGCTCACGCCGGTCGCCTTGGTCAGCGGTCGCAGATCGATGATGCACTCGTGCGCGACCAGCCCGCTGGGGCCGGTGTAGAGCACCGGGTAGTGCGGTTCGAGCCGCTTGGCGATGTAGTTGGCGCTCAGGACCGCCACCTGCGTGGCCCGCTTGAGCCCCTCACCGCCCATGAGCCGGACGTACGCCCACGAGATCGGCAGGATGCCCGCGGACCCCCACGGCGCGGCCGAGATCGGGCCCACACCGGTCTCCGGACCGGCCTCCGGCTGGAGCGGGTGGTTCGGCAGGTACGGCGCCAGGTGCGACCGTACGGCCACCGGGCCGACGCCCGGACCGCCTCCGCCGTGCGGGATGCAGAACGTCTTGTGCAGGTTGAGGTGCGAGACGTCACCGCCGAAGTGCCCCGGCTTGGCCAGCCCGACCAGGGCGTTGAGGTTGGCGCCGTCGACGTACACCTGTCCGCCGGCCTCGTGGACCTGGGCGCAGATGTCGGCGACGTGCTCCTCGAACACCCCGTGCGTGGACGGATACGTGATCATCAGCACCGCCAGTTCGTCGCGGTACTGCTCGATCTTGGCCCGCAGGTCCTCGACGTCGATCTCACCGTCCTCGGCGGTCTTCACGACGACGACCTTCATCCCGGCCATCACGGCGCTGGCGGCGTTCGTTCCGTGCGCGGAGGACGGGATGAGGCACACGGTCCGCTGCTCGTCGCCGCTTGCCCGGTGGTACCCGCGGACGGCGAGCAGACCGGCCAGCTCGCCCTGCGAGCCGGCGTTGGGCTGCAGCGACACCTTGTCGTAGCCGGTGACCTCGGCCAGACGCTCCTCCAGCTCATGGATGAGGGTGAGGTAGCCCTGCGCCTGCCCGGCGGGTGCGAAGGGGTGCAGCTGCCCGAACTCGGGCCAGGTGACCGGCTCCATCTCGGTGGTCGCGTTGAGCTTCATGGTGCAGGAGCCCAGCGGGATCATGCCGCGGTCCAGCGCGTAGTCGCGGTCGGCGAGCCGGCGCAGGTAGCGCAGCATCGCGGTCTCGGAGCGGTGCTGGTGGAAGACGGGGTGGGTCAGGTAGTCGTCGGTGCGCAGCAGCGCGGCCGGCAGCGCCTCCTCGGTGCCGGCGTCCAGGGCGTCGACGTCGCCGTCGACCCCGAACGCGGCCCATACGGCGCTCAGTTGGGCCCGCTTCGTGGTCTCGTCGCAGGCGATCGAGACGTGGTCGGCGTCCACGAGGTGCAGGTTCACGCCGCGGTCTCGCGCCGCCGCCACGACGTCGGCCGCCCGGCCCGGCACCCTTGCGGTGAGCGTGTCGAAGTAGGCGCCGTGGACGGTCTCGACGCCGCCGTCGCGCAGCCCCGCGGCGAGGACGGCGGCGTATCGGTGGGTGCGCCTCGCGATGCCCTTCAGGCCCTCGGGCCCGTGGTAGACGGCGTACATCCCGGCCATGACGGCGAGCAGCACCTGGGCGGTACAGATGTTGCTGGTCGCCTTCTCCCGGCGGATGTGCTGCTCACGCGTCTGCAGTGCGAGCCGGTAGGCCTTGTTCCCGTCGGCGTCGACCGAGACGCCCACGAGGCGGCCGGGCAGGCTGCGGGCGAACTTCTCCTGCACGGCCATGTATCCGGCGTGCGGCCCGCCGAAGCCCATCGGCACGCCGAACCGCTGGGTCGTACCGACGGCGATGTCCGCGCCGAGCTCGCCCGGCGACTTCAGCAGCGTCAGCGCCAGCAGGTCGGCTGCGACGGTGACCAGTGCACCCAGCTGATGGGCCTGGTCGATGATCGGCTTGATGTCGCGTACGGCCCCGGAAGCGCCCGGGTACTGGATGAGCACGCCGTTGATCTCGCGCTCGGCGATGTCGGCCGGGATGCCGTCACTGAGGTCGGCGACGACGACCTCGACGCCGGTCGGCTCGGCGCGGGTCTCGATCACGGCGATGGTCTGCGGGAACGCGTCCGCGTCGACCAGGAAGAGGCCCTTCTTGTTCTTGCCCATGCGCCGGGACAGGGCCATGGCCTCGGCCGCGGCCGTGCCCTCGTCGAGTAGCGAGGCGCCCGAGGTCGGCAGCCCCGTGAGGTCGGCGACCACGGTCTGGAAGTTCAGCAGCGCTTCGAGCCGCCCCTGCGAGATCTCCGGCTGGTACGGCGTGTAGGCGGTGTACCAGGCCGGGTTCTCCATCACGTTGCGCAGGATGACGGGCGGGGTGAACGTCCCGTAGTAGCCGAGCCCGATCATGGAGTCGAGGACCTGGTTGCGGTCGGCGAGCGAGCGCAGCTCGGCCAGCACCTCGGCCTCGGTTCGCGCACCCGGCAGGTCCAGGGCGTCGGCGTTCTTGATCACATCCGGTACCGCGGCGGCGGTGAGCTCGTCGAGCGAGCCGTAGCCGACCTGCGCGAGCATCTTGGCCCGCGCCTCCTGGTCGGGCCCGATGTGGCGCTGCTCGAAGGGCGTGCCCTGTTCGAGCTCGGAGAGCGGAATGCGATGGGCGGTCATTGCGGAGGCCTCCTGGTCTGACGCGACCTTCGAGGGGCACCACGGCGCGGGTACCCCGGCGGCCTCCCCCTCTGTCATCTCAACCTGAGAGCTTCACCGGACCGCCCGAGGACGCCCGGCTTGCACCGTCGGTGAGAGCGGAAGCCGTCGACACCCGCTCTGCTTTCCAGAGTGACCTCGTCCGTGCGGTACGTGGGCCTGAGAGATTCCGGGGAGGATTTGCTCCTTCGGCGCCTCCGATGGTGTCCGGAGGACTCTCCCGCACGGGGTCAGCAGCCGTTTGCCAGACTACCAGCGAGGTCAACGCCCGGCGTTCGAGTGGCCGCGTGCCCCAATGTGCTCTTTCGTAGTGCTTACGGATGAGTTGCGAGCAAGTGGAGGGCCCGTGCAGACCGACATCGATCCGCGCAACCTGATCGGCCGCAAGGCCTTCGACCGCAACGGCAACAAGATCGGCACGATCGACGAGATCTACCTCGACGACGCAACCGGCGTCCCTGAGTGGGCCGCCATACGCACCGGCCTGTTCAGCAGGGACGCCTTCGTGCCTCTCGAGCCCAGCGAGCTGATCGAGGACAGCCTGCACGTCCCCTTCGACCGCGCCCTGATCAAGGACGCCCCCGACTTCGGCGTGGGCCGTCACCTCTCCCCGGAACAGGAACTCCAGCTCTACCACCACTACGGCCTCGACGTGGCCCCTCCGCCCCGCCTCCCGGACCACGACTTCGGCAAACTGGCTGGCGACGACTCCTGACCCCCGGACTCACCCCCGACCGACGAACCCCTCTCCGTGCCCGAAGCCACCTGCTCCCCTGGTCTTCGCGCCACCAATGGCAGCGGATCCGCCGGCTCCAGCGCGGAATCGTCGATCCGGAACGTCCGCACCCGTCCGGTCTCCGAGTCGGGCGTCTCGAACCGCACGGTCACCCTCCCCAGCCCGCTCCCCTGCACCCACCCGTGCCCGTACTCGGCGTGCCGTACGTCGTGCCCCGCGGGCCATCGCCGCTCGACCGGCACGGCCGCACCCTGCACGGGCTCGTCCACCACGTCCTCCGCCGGCCCCTCCGCCCGCTCCCCCGCGGCCTGCGCGAACAGATCCTCCTGCGTGTAGTCGGCGAGCCCGCTGACCCCCACTCCGAGCAGCCGCACGCCGCCCGTGGTGTCCACGGAGTCCAGCAGCCGGGCCGCGGCCTCGCGCACCACCGCCGGATCGTCCGTGGGCCCGCGCAGCGTCTCGGACCGGGTCAGCGTGGAGAAGTCGTACCGCCGCACCTTCAGCACGATCGTCCGCCCCGACAGCCCTGCGCCGCGCAGCCGCCGCACACACCGGTCCGCGAGCCGCTGCACCTCCAGCCCCACCCGGAGCCGGTCATGAATGTCCATGTCATAGGTGTCCTCGACCGACACCGACTTCGTCTCCCGCTCGGCGACCACCGGCCGGTCGTCGCGGGCCAGCGCCATGGCGTACAGCGCGTGCCCGTGCGCCTTTCCCAGAAGTCGTACGAGTTCGTCCTCGCCCGCCTCGGCGATCTCGTCGATCGTGGTGATGCCGGCCCGCCGCAGGTGGTCGCCCGTCGCGGGCCCCACCCCGGGAAGCGTCCGCACCGACATCGGCCCGAGCAGCGCGCGCTCGGTCCCCGGCTCGATCAGCACCAGCCCGTCGGGCTTGGCCTGCTCGGAGGCGATTTTCGCGAGCATTTTGGATGCGGCGAGGCCGACGGACCCCGTGAGCCCGGTGACGGCCCGTATGTCGGCCCGCAGCTTCATCCCCGCCAACCGCGCCGACTCCTCGTCCCAGGCCGCTCCCCCGGCCTCCAGGTCCACGAACGCCTCGTCCAGGCTCAGCGGCTCCACCAGCGGCGACAGGGCCCGCAGCAGTTCCATCACGTGCTCGCTGATCGTCCGGTACAGCCCGAAGCGCGGCACGAGATACGCGGCGTTCGGCGCGAGCCGGCGCGCCTGGGCCATGGGCATCGCCGAATGCACCCCGAACACCCGGGCCTCGTACGAGCAGGTCGCCACCACCCCGCGCGGCCCGAGTCCGCCCACGATCACGGCCTTCCCGCGCAGGCTCGGCTTGGATGCCTGCTCCACCGAGGCGAAGAAGGCATCCATGTCGAGATGCAGGATCGTGGGCGCGGTTCTCACATCTCCGATGCTGCACCACGCCACTGACAATGCGGCGGCACGGCCACGACAGCGCGGCCTGCACACCTACCGACGCGGTGCCCAGCAGGCCACCAGAGGCGCCGGGCAGCTGCGTCGCTCAGACGGCCCGATTGCGCCGTCGTGCCAGCTCATCTGCCGGGTTGTGCCCGACGAGCGTCTCGCCGGTGTCGATGCGCTCCCCGTGCAGCTGTGACAACGCGCTCTCGACGTCCCGCCACACCACCCCGACCGCGATGCCGAAGATCCCCTGGCCGCCCTGGAGGAGCGCATGGACTTCGTCGGGCGAGGTGCACTCGTACACGGTCGCACCGTCGCTCATCAGCGTCATGCGTTCCAGGTCGCGGAAACCGCGTTCCCTGAGGTGCTGCACGGCGGTGCGGATGTTCTGCAACGACACCCCGGTGTCGAGGAACCGCTTGACGATCTTCAGGACGACGACGTCCCGAAAGCTGTACAGGCGCTGCGTCCCGGACCCGTAGGCGGGCCGCACGCTGGGCTCGACGAGCCCGGTGCGGGCCCAGTAGTCCAGTTGCCGGTAGGTAATGCCGGCGGCCGCGCAGGCCGTCGGGCCGCGGTAGCCGATCTGCTCGGACGTCATGGACGCCGCCCCTCCGCTGGTGGGAATGGGCGTCGGTCGCTGCGGAGTGTGATCGGCCGCCCTGCCGTGGAGCGGGTACGGACCGCTCTCCCCGAGACTGCGTCCGGGGGCACCCCCACCCGTACCGTCGCCGCTGCTTCTCACGCCGACCTCCGTCCTTGACCTGCCTTCTCGACGGTAGGCAGTCACCAAGGGTGCGTCAACGATCGCCACACTCGGCACGCCGAGTGATAATCACCCTAAGAGTGGTTTCCCGCGCCCAACCGCGGGGAAAGGCTAGCCGAATGCGCGTGCGGGGAGCCGCGGGACGCCCTCACTGGCCGCCGGCAACTGCCGGTACGGAGGCCGTCATCCACCGGGGGACGACCCGTCGAGGACCTTCACGTCCGCCTGGGCCGACCACGTCTCACTGACTGCTGGTGCCGAAGTCCTCGGGCGAGATCTGGTCGAGGAACTCGCGGAACTTCTCCACCTCGTCCTCCTGCTCGTCCGGAATCGCGATACCGGCGTCGTCGAGCACGCCGTCGCTGCCGTAGATCGGCGTTCCGGTGCGCAGGGCCAGCGCTATGGCATCGGACGGACGGGCGCTCACCTCGACCCCGCTGGCGAAGACCAGCTCGGCGTAGAAGACACCTTCACGCAGATCCGTGATGCGCACTTCGGTGAGCTCCTGGCCGACGGCCTCCAGCACGTCCTTGAACAGGTCGTGGGTCAGCGGTCGCGCGGGGGCCATGCCCTGCTGGGCGAAGGCGATCGCCGTCGCCTCCCCCGGCCCGATCCAGATGGGGAGGTAACGGTCGCCTCCCACTTCGCGCAGGAGCACGATCGGTTGGTTGGAGGGCATTTCGACCCGGACACCTACGACATCGAGCTCGTTCACACAGCAACCCTAGGCCGTGCCCGGGACGTTTGGGTAGTCGGGCCGACATCGGAGCCCCGATCCGGCCTCCCCCAACCCCCACCGAACCCCCACCGGCCCACCCGACGCCCCCCGGCAACGCGCCCGCTCCCTGCCCAGACCCATGCCGCTTCCACGACGAAGCCCCCTGCACCCGGCAACACGGTCCGTCCAAAGCCCTCGCCACCCCACCGGAAGCCGTCCTCGCCCCCGCACCGCCCTGCCCGAACCGCGCAAACCCCTCCGCCGCCCCGCACCGCCCAACGCGAACGCCCGAAGCCACCCACCACCGGCCCCCACGGCGCCCTCCACAGGTCACCAAGGCCACCTTCCAACGGTCACACGGTCGCCCAGCCCTGTGCAGGTCCCCGCAGCCGAGTCCGAGGCCCTCAGCACACCAGCACTGCCCTATGTGAACGCCCCGAAGCCACCCACCACCGACCCACACGGCGCCTTCCGCAGATCACACCGTCCCAGCCCCGCGTTGTCCCGCAGGCCGTCCGAAGTCCTCAGCCGCCACCCGCACGGCGCCCTCCGACAGACCGCATCGTTCCTGCCCAGACCCACGCCGTCCTCCGCGGCCCGTCCAGGCTCGTCCGCCGGTCCGAGCCGTACAGGCCGCGAGCCACACGCCCCTGCCCGGCAGGCCGCCCTCGGTCAGGGCAGCCGCACGCCCAGCGCGGTCTGCACAAGCGCCGCGTGCAGCTTCACCGTGAGCCCCGCCAGCTCCTGCGCACGGGCCTCCGCGTGCGCCCTGGTCTGCGGATTGCGGTGCCGCTTCAGCGGAGCCACCACCTGGTCCACCAGCCCGGCCTCACGGTCGGCGGCCGCCTTCATCACCCGCAGGTGACGCGGCTCAATGCCGAAGCGTCCCAGCTCGGCGACCAGCGAGGCCACGGTGGCGGTCTCCGCGTCGTACACCCCGTCCGACAACGGAGTGATCAGCCCGTACGACTCCCACTCCGCGAGTTCCTGCTCGCCGATCCCGGCGGCCGCCAGCAGCTCCGCCCGCCCGATGCGCGCCGCCGTCGGTCTCTCGGAGGACTCCGGCGGGGCTTCGCCATCACGCTGCCGGCCCAGCGTGGGCAGCCGCACCTCCTCGCCGCGCTCCATCGCGTCGAGGTACTCGCGGATCACCTTGAGCGGCAGATAGTGGTCCCGCTGCATCCTCAGTACGTGGCCGAGTCGCTCGACATCGGCCGCGCTGAACTTGCGATAACCCGAGGGAGTCCGCTGCGGCTCGATGAGCCCCTCGGACTCCAGGAAACGGATCTTGGAGATGGTGACTTCGGGGAACTCCTCGCGCAGCACGTTCAACACCGTGCCGATACTCATCAGCCCGCTGTCCGCGGCGGTGATGCCGTTGCCGGCACCACCGCTCGGTGTATGAAGCATGGACCTTCCCTGGGGGTCCCCCCGGACGAAGCCCGGGGGACGGTCAGATGCCCTGTCGGCTCGCGTAGAAGACCAGCCGATACTTGCCGATCTGTACCTCGTCACCGTTCGACAGAGCGACCTGGTCGATCCGCTCACGGTTGACGTACGTGCCGTTCAGACTGCCCACGTCGGCCACCGTGAACGATCCGTCCGGGCTGCGGCGGAACTCCACATGCCGCCGCGAGACCGTCACGTCGTCCAGGAAGATGTCGCTCTGCGGGTGACGCCCGGCCGTGGTCAGGTCGCTGTCCAGGAGGAAGCGGCTGCCCGAGTTCGGCCCGCGGCGCACGACCAGCAGCGCGGAACCCAGCGGAAGGGCGTCCACCGCAGCCTGCGCCTCGGGAGAGAGCGTCGGCATCGGGGTCTGGCCGGTGGCCTCGGCGTCGTAGGCCTCGAGACCGCTGATGGAGATCGTGGAGGTCGTCTCGGACGGACGCTCGGCGACCGCACCCGCCCGCAACGGCGCACCGCAGTTGGAACAGAAGCGGCTGCTCTCCGCGTTGCGGTTACCGCACCTCGTGCACACCAGGGCCGACATGGACGGATCCTCCTGCCGCGGCTGCCCCGCCGGGGCATTGGACGCGTACGGGCCGGCGGAAAACCCTCCACCCGTACTTGAGGTTGACGGTTGCCCGAAACCTATGCCGCCGGACTGGGCAGGGTCAACCGTCGGCGCGCCCTGACCTCCGGAAATGTCACCGCCCGGACCAGCGACCTGGTCGCGGAACAGTGGGCGCTGGCCCTCTGCGTCAGGCTGTGCGCGATGACGAGCGGTGGCGTTGCCGCTGCCCTCTCGTGCGCTCTTGCCGAACAACTTCGCAAACAACTTCACGGGCGATTCCCCTTGACCTGAACAGACCCGCCCGTGGGGCAGGACGAACCCTGACTGCACACTCCGGCCGACCCGGACATCCTCACAACGTCCGTATCCACCAGACAGTTTCCACCACGCACCACCCATTCGGTGCGCCGACCCCCCGCAACCTCATGCCCTCGCCGGACGACCCCCATGCACCGCCGGTTCACTGGGAGGACGACCGAGCGTAGTCAGGTCGCTTCGCCACTCGCAAGGCGTCCACAACGATCTTGTCGGACCGCTCGACGGTCACGGTGGCCTGCTCCTTCTCGAGCGTCTGCACCACGCCTCCTGGAATGTTGAGCGCCGGTTCGAGGTCCTGCGGCTTGCCGATGACCTTGAAACGATAGGGAGCATTGATCTTGTTCCCGTCGACGCTGACACTCTGCCCGGAGTCGGTCAGATACGTGCCTGCGACCACGCGCACCCCGTTCACCTGGATCGCCTCCGCGCCGGCCGCCCGTAGTTCCTGGATCGCGTCGAGCAGCATGTCCGCCTCGACCGTCCCCTTCGTGTCGTCGATGGTCATCGTGATGCCGGGCCCCTGCGCCGCCACCGTGCCCGCCAGAATGCCGAGTTGCCGCTCCTTCTCGATCGTCTGCTTGCGGGCCTCCTCGGCCTGGTTGGAGCTGTTCTCCAACTCGTCGCGCTGCTTCTCGAGCCCCTGCTTCTCGTCCTCAAGACGCTGGGTACGGTCGTCGAGTTCATCGAGGATGCGTACGAGATCCTCCTGCCGCGCGCCCCGCAGCGCACTGTCTCCGTCGCTGTTCGAGGCGACCTGCACGGCCAGGCCGAAGCCGAGACCGAACAGCAGCAGCGCGACGATGAGTTGGGCACGGGTGACGCGCGGCGGCCACAGACCGTTCACGAGCCGCTGCCGGCCGGTGAGCGTCGGCTCGGACTCCTCCTCGGGGCGGTCCACCGTCGCCGTGGCCGTGGCCGGCACCTCGTCGGGCAGCTCCTTGCGCAGCCGGTTCTCGGCCGTCTCGTCCTGCTTGCTCATCGGCCTCACGCCCGGAACACGTGCCGACGGATCGCCGCGGCGTTGGAGAAGATGCGGATGCCGAGAACCACCACGACACCGGTGGACAGCTGCGCGCCGACGCCCAACTTGTCGCCCAGGAACACGATCAGCGCGGCGACGACCACGTTCGACAGGAACGACACCACGAAGACCTTGTCGTCGAAGATGCCGTCGAGCATCGCCCGCAGACCTCCGAAGACTGCGTCCAGCGCCGCCACCACGGCGATCGGCAGGTAAGGCTCGACGGCCGCCGGAACCTCGGGCCGGACCAACAGGCCGGCCACGACTCCCACGACGAGGCCCAGTACGGCGATCACGATGTGCCTTTCTCAGTTCTCGGCTGTGCTGACTCGGTTATCGGCTCTGCTGTGCGGACGATCACACTCGGCGCCGCCGGCAGCCGCACGTCGTCCTCCACGGAGATGCTGGTACGGATGCCGAAGTTCTCCTGCAGGGCATGCAGATAGAGCCCGTCCGCGCTGTTCTGGAACCTGGTGCTCAGCTGCTTGCCGTCGCCCACCGCGAGCACCGTGTACGGCGGCACCAGTGGCCGGTTGTCGACCAGTATCGCGTCACCCGCAGCCCTGATCGCCGACAGCGCCGTCAGCCGCTGCCCGTTGATCGAGACGGCCTCGGCGCCCGACTCCCAGAGTCCGTTGACCACCCGCTGCATGTCACGGTCACGCACCCGCCCCGTGTCGGAGAAACCGGACGTTCCGCGCGGGTCGCTGTCACCGCCGACGGCGGATTCCTTGGCGTCGTTCACGACCAACTTCACACCGGGGCCGTGCACTTCGGTGGCGCCCGACAGGATTCCCACCAAGTTGGTCTGATCACCGCCGCCGCTCTGCTTCAGCGCCTCGCGCTGGCGGGCGCTCACGTCGTCGCGCAGCTTGTCGACGTCGCTCTCCAGCGCGTCCGCAGCCGCGGTCTCCCGGTCGATCCGGTCGATGAGCTCCTCGCGCTCCTTGGCGACCACAGGAGCTGCCACCCGCGCCTGTGCGGCGCCGACGGTCACCACCAGGGCCGCGAGCACCAGGCCGGCAGCGAGACCGAGCTTCGCCCTGAGGGTCCTGGGCACGCCTTCGGCGCCCGCCGCCTGCTTCCTGGCCGCGGCCTCGGCGTATCCGTCGTCGAGGCTGTGATCCATGACGTTGGTGAGCAGCGACATGGACGCGTCCGGGCGTGCGGGGGGCGTGGAACTGCTCCGAACGGGGGGCTGCTGCGGCATGCCGCACATCGTCGCACGTCGCGACCGCTGCCTCCGCACGGCCCCACCGGCGTGCCGGACAGGCCCCCTTGGGGACACTTGTCCGGCACGCGCGCGTGCTGCCCGTTTACCGTCCGGCGCTGTCCACGACCGCCGACCACTCGTCGAGCAGGGCCTGCGCGGAGGCGTCATCCGGCCCTTCCGCCCACAGGTGGGTGACCGCCTCGGCCGGGTCTGGCAGCACCATGACCCAGCGCCCGTCGGCCTCCACCACGCGCACACCGTCCGTGGTGTCCACGTCGCGCTCTCCGGCCGCCTCGACGACGCGCCGCATCACCAGCCCCTTGACGGCCCAGGGAGTCGCCAGATCCCGCTTGAGGACGTGCGCCCTGGGGATCCGCGCGTCGATCTGGCTGAGCGTGAGTTGAGTACGCGCCACCAGACCGATCAGCCGCACGAAGGCCGCCGTACCGTCGAAGACACTGCTGAACTCCGGGACGATGAATCCGCCCTTGCCGTCGCCACCGAAGATCGTCGTGTCATCGCGCCCGACCCGCGTCAGGTCGTCAGGCGAGGTGGTGGTCCACTCCACCTGGGTGCCGTGATAGGCCGCGACCTGCTCGGCGATCCTGGTCGTGGTCACCGGCAGGGCGACCCGCCCACTGCGCCGCTCAGCGGCCACCAGGTCGAGCATCACGAGCAGCGCACGGTCGTCCTCGACGATCCGCCCCTTCTCGTCGACCAGTGACAGCCGCTCACCGACAGGATCGAACCGCACCCCGAATGCGGCCCGCGCGGACGCAACGATCTCTCCCAGCCGCACCAGCCCCGACCGCCGCGCATCCGCCGTCTCCGTCGGCCTGGACTCGTCCAGACCGGGATTGATCGTCAGCGAGTCCACACCCAGCTTGCCGAGCAGGCTGGGCAGCACAAGCCCCGCACTGCCGTTCGACGCATCGACGACGACCTTCAACCCGGACTCGGCGATCCCGGTCGTGTCGACATTCCGCAACAGCGACCCTGTGTACGAATCGAAGACACTGGCCGGGAAGTGCAGGTCCCCGATCTCCCCTGGGAACGCACGCCGGTACTCCTGCCGCGCGAACACCCGGTCCAGCTTCCGCTGACTCGCCTGCGAAAGGTCGGCTCCTCGTCCGTCGAAGAACATGATGTCCACGGAATCCGGCACCCCGGGCGTGGTCCGGATCATGATCCCGCCGGCGCTGCCCCGCGCCGTCTGCTGCCTCGCCACCGGCAGCGGTACGTTCTCCAGGTCCCGTACGTCGATGGCACTGGCCTGCAGCGCGGAGATCACCGCCCGCTTCAGCGCACGCGCACCACGGGAATGGTCACGGGCCGTGGTCACCGTGGAGCCCTTTTTCAAGGTCGTGGCATAGGCGCCGGCGAGGCGTACGGCCAACTCGGGCGTGATCTCGACGTTCAGAATTCCGGAGACGCCGCGGGCGCCGAAGAGATGCGCCTGCCCCCTCGACTCCCATATGACCGAGGTGTTGACGAAGGCACCGGCCTCGATGGTCTTGAACGGGTAGACCCGCACATTGCCCTGCACGATCGATTCTTCGCCGATGAGGCACTCATCGCCGATGACCGCACCGTCCTCGATCCGCGCCGCCCGCATGATGTCGGTGTTCTTGCCGACGACACAGCCCCGCAGATTGCTGTGCTGCCCGACGTACACGTTGTCGTGCACGACGGCCTTGTGCAGGAACGCCCCGCTCTTGACGACGACATTCGAGCCGACGACGGTGTGCTCACGGATTTCCGAGCCGGCCTCGACCTTGGCATAGTCACCGATATAGAGCGGCCCGCGGAGCACGGCGTCAGGGTGCACCTCGGCGCCTTCGGCCACCCACACACCAGGTGAGATCTCGAAGCCGTCGAGTTCGACGTCGACCTTGCCCTCCAGGACATCGGCCTGCGCCTTCACATAGCTCTCGTGCGTACCGACATCCTCCCAGTACCCTTCGGCGACATAGCCGTAGATCGGCTTGCCCTCCTTCATGAGCTGCGGGAAGACATCGCCGGACCAGTCGACGGGGACATCGGCCTCGACATAGTTGAAGACCTCGGGCTCCATCACGTAGATGCCGGTATTGACGGTGTCCGAGAACACCTGGCCCCAGGTCGGCTTCTCCAGGAACCGCTCGACCTTGCCCTCTTCGTCGACGATGGTGATACCGAATTCCAGTGGGTTGGGGACACGCGTCAGGCAGACGGTGACCAGCGCACCCTTTTCCTTGTGGAAGTTGATCAGCTCGGTGAGGTCGAAGTCGGTCAGGGCATCACCGGAGATGACGAGGAACGTGTCGTCCTTCAACGCCTCTTCGGCGTTCTTGACACTTCCGGCGGTACCGAGTGGCTTCTCCTCATTGGCATAGGTGAGCTCCATACCGAGCTCCTCGCCGTCACCGAAGTAGTTCTTGACCAGTGAGGCAAGGAACTGGACAGTTACGACAGTCTCGTTGAGCCCATGCTTTTTGAGCAGCCGCAGAACGTGCTCCATGATCGGCCGGTTGGCCACCGGCAGGAGCGGCTTGGGCATGCTTGAGGTCATGGGACGAAGGCGCGTGCCTTCGCCACCGGCCATCACGACGGCCTTCATGTCGGAAGCGTCCTCCTCGAAGAGACGACGGTCTAGCCGACTTCACCCGTCCGAATTGTCCCGCACTTTTCCCTCGCGGGCCATCGCACCGCTACGGCCGCACATTCGGCGAGCTCAATCGGTCATGGCGTCCGCACGAACCAGGCGGCGGACCTGCACCACATAGAGGACTCCTGCCCACCAGTAGAGGGTTGTACCCCATCCTGCGAACGCCCATCCGAAAATAGCAGCGAGTGACGAGATCCATCCACTTCCGTCACTGAGCAACAGCAAGGGGAAGGCGTACATCAGGTTGAAGGTGGCGGCCTTCCCGAGGAAGTTCACCTGCGGCGGCGGATAGCCGTGACGCCTGAGGATGCCCACCATCACCAGCAGAACCAGTTCCCGGGCAAGCAGTACAGCGGTCAACCAGATCGGCAGAATCTCTCGCCACGTAAGACCGACCAGGGTCGAGAGAATGTAGAGCCGGTCGGCCGCGGGATCAAGAAGCCGGCCGAGACTGCTGATCTGGTTCCAGCGTCGGGCAAGTTTGCCGTCCAGGTAGTCACTGATCCCGCTGAGAGCCAGCACCAACAGCGCCCAGCCATCGCTCTTCGGTCCCCCGAACTCGGGCCTGAGGATCAGCCACAGGAAGAGGGGCACGCCGACGAGCCGCGCCATGCTGAGGATGTTCGGGATGGTGAGGACCCGGTCCGTCTGGACGCGAGTCTCCTGGACCTCCAACCGGGGGCCTCCTGTCGAAAACGAGCCAACTATGCCCACTGACCTTACCTCAACGCAAAAAAGCTCTGGCTCTCGGGCCAGGTGCCCGAGAGCCAGAGCTCTAAAAGGAGTTCGGCGGTGTCCTACTCTCCCACAGGGTCCCCCCTGCAGTACCATCGGCGCTGTGAGGCTTAGCTTCCGGGTTCGGAATGTGACCGGGCGTTT
>NZ_JBHXVG010000062.1:0-32985 GCF_042672405.1 Streptomyces sp. NPDC127197
CCGGCTCCCACCTCAGTCGCCCCGGCGGCACGGTCTTCACCAGACAGATGATCCTGGAGCGTTCCTCCTCGGTGATCCGCCGCTTACGGCCCTGCACGCCCAGATCATCCAGCCCCTGCAGGCCTGAGCGGTTGAAGCGGTGCAGCCAGCACCGCACCGTTTTCTGGCTGCAGCCCAGTTCAACAGCGATCGCCGGCACCCGCAGCCCCGACCAGCTCAGCTCGATCATCCGGGCCCGCATCACTGCATCACGCGGAGCCTTCCGCGCTCGCGACAGCCGGCGAACGACCCTCCGTTCGTCCTCATCACGCCCCGGCCGTGCCCATAAGACCATCGTTCAGCACCCGCCCCCGAGCACCGTCAACTACCCCGCCGCCAGGACATATACCCAGCCAAAGAGGAACTCAGCACTAGGACGCCAACAAGCCAAGCCCATCGCGCGTCAGGCCAAGCGCTCCGCTCAGTGCCAACTATCTCGCTTTAATGCCAACTAAAAAGCCTCGTCACAGCAGGCTAACGCCGTACCCGCGGCATCCCCAGACCGATCCACGAGATGATCTCCCGCTGGATCTCGTTGTTCCCGCCACCGAAGGTGAAGATGACGGCGGAGCGGTAGCCGCGCTCCAGTTCGCCGTGGAGGACGGCACCGGCCGAGCCCTCCTGGAGGGCTCCCGTGGCGCCCACGATCTCCATGAGCCAGGCGTAGGCGTCGCGGCGGGCCTCGGAGCCGTACACCTTGACGGCGGAGGCGTCCTGCGGGGTGAGGGTGCTGTGTTGGAGGGCGCTGACCATCTGCCAGTTGAGGAGTTTCAGGGCGTCCAGTCGGGTGTGGGTCTGTGCCAGTCGGCGGCGTACCCAGGGCAGGTCGATCACCCGGCGGCCGTCGGTGAGTTTGGTCTGCCGGGCCCAGCGCCGGACGTCGTGCAGGGCGCGGATGGCCATGGTGCCGTGCGCGGCCAGGGTGACGCGTTCGTGGTTGAGCTGGTTGGTGATCAGCCGCCAGCCCTGGTTCTCCTCGCCGACCCGGCGGGAGACGGGGACGCGGATGTTCTCGTAGTAGCTGGCCGTGGTGTCGTGCCCGGCGAGGGTGTGGATGACGGTGCAGGAGTAGCCGGGGTCGGTGGTCGGCACCAGGAGCATGGTGATGCCCCGGTGCGCCGGGGCGTTCGGGTCGGTGCGCACGGCCAGCCACACCCAGTCGGCGGTGTCGCCGTTGGTGGTCCAGATCTTGTGGCCGTTGACGACGTACTGGTCGCCGTCCCGCACGGCCCGCGTCTTCAGCGAGGCCAGGTCGGTGCCCGCGTCGGGCTCGCTGTAGCCGATCGCGAAGTCGATCTCGCCGGAGAGGATCCGCGGCAGGAAGTACGCCTTCTGCTCCTCGGTGCCGTACTGCATGATCGTCGGGCCGACGGTGTTCAACGCCATCAGCGGCAGCGGTACGCCCGCCTGCGCGGCCTCGTCGAAGAAGACGAACTGCTCCGTCGGGGTCAGCCCGCGCCCGCCGTACTCCTCGGGCCAGCCCACGCCGAGCCAGCCGTCCGCGCCGAGGCGTCGGACGGTCTCGCGGTAGAACCGCTTCTGCGCGGCCCGGTCGGCGTGCCTCAGGTGGGCGTTGTCCGGCACCAGCTCGGCGAAGTAGGCGCGCAGTTCGGTGCGCAGCCGCTGCTGCTCGGGCGTGTAGTCGAGATGCACGGCGCCTCCAGGCTCCCCAAGGCCGGTCCTGACGGCGCACACGGTAGAACCTGTTTCAGAAATTGGGAATGGCGGTGGACCGTGCAGTCTTCGAAGCTCACCTCACCCCAGCGTGTTCAGGAAGTCCGTGCAGGCCCGGGCGCAGGCGCGGCAGGCCGCCGAGGCGTCCTCGGCGCCCGGCCGGCCGTCGAAGACGCGGGCGGACTCCAGG
This sequence comes from Streptomyces sp. NPDC127197, assembly GCF_042672405.1. Taxonomy (NCBI): domain Bacteria; kingdom Bacillati; phylum Actinomycetota; class Actinomycetes; order Kitasatosporales; family Streptomycetaceae; genus Streptomyces; species Streptomyces sp. NPDC127197. The sequence goes on from NZ_JBHXVG010000062.1 coordinate 1,904, forward strand.
CACTGAGCCCGGCACCACTCCAGTTGGGTGCGTATCCCGGCTTCTTCGACGAGGTTCTGCTCGGCCAGCACCCGGCAGGTCGCGTCGCACACCTCCGCGCACATGATCCCTTGACGTCGTACGAGTTCCTGCTCCTCGGTTCCGTCCGGATCGACCAGGCTCGCGCGCAGCGCGCACACCCGGGCACACTCCGTGCACGCCTGCGCGCAGGCGAAGCGGTCCTCCAGGAAACGGAAGAGCTCCTGCTGCGATGTCGTCACATCTCGCGGGTAGCCGTGACACACCACACCAAACCCGGCGCGGGACACGGGCCCCGTTTTCCGCCCCTGCTCACGGGAACCCGTCGTACCCGAGCACGGACGACCGGGAGGTGGAACAGATGCCCGGACGAGAGGAACTGCCCTCGACCCTGGAGCGCTCCTCCAAGGACGCCCAGCGCACCTGGATCAAGGCGCACGACTCGGCGGTCGAGCAGTACGGCGAGGGCGAGCGGGCACACCGAGTGGCCTACGGCGCCCTGAAGCACATGTACGAGAAGGTCGGCGACCACTGGGAGCGCAAGGAGGGCGGTCGCAAGGGTCCTTCGGATCCGCAGTCGGCCCAGCCCCGGCAGCGCGGCGGCCGCAGCGGCGAAGGCGTCGACGAGAACGCCTCCAAGGAGCACCTCTACGACGTCGCCCAGCGGCTCGGCGTCGAGGGCCGCTCCCGGATGACGAAGGGGGAACTGCTGGACGCGATCCGCAAGGCCAATCGTTCGCAGACCCGCGCCGCCCGCTCACAGTGAGCCGGTTGGCCACCACTTTAGGGGGTATTCGTCCGATATGAGTAATGCATCGATGCAGATCGCCGCGCCGAGCGGCCTGCTCAGTCTCGCGCTGTTCGTGATCGCTGTCGCCGTCCTGGCGCTGCTGGCGGGCAGCTTCTGGTACGGCAACCGGATCAAGCTGCGCGAGCCCCCGCGCCCACGCCCCGAGGAGCAGCCGCATCTGCCGCCGGAGGGCCCGGTCCACGAGATCCGGGAGAACCGCGAGCCCGACGAGGTCCCCAGGATCCCCAAGGGCGGTCGCCCGCTCACCCCGTACGAGCTGAGCAACATGCAGACCCGGCCGAGCGCGTCGAAGGAACGGCGCCGCTGGAGCCGCGGCAGCAGCGGATCCTTCGGCGGGGGAGGTCTCGGAGCGCACTGAGCCGCGGCGGACGCACGAAGGCAGACGTCCCGAGGAGGGGAAGATCATGGCCGATCCCGGCCGCAACACCCTGCCGCTGCCCGACTACGACCATCTGCCGATCGGCGGGCTGGAGGCCCGGGTGCGTTCACTGACCGCCGAGGAGGTGGAGGAACTCCTCGCCTACGAGCGGACGCACGCCGATCGTGTGCCGGTGACCGAACTGCTGACCGCACGCCTCGAGCAGTTGAAGGCGGGCGCCGAGCCGACGTCCGGCGACCCGGCGGCCCTGCGTCCCGAGCAGGGCGAAGGCCACACCGGCTCCCCGGTGTCGCCCGCGACCTCGCCCGAGCCGTTCGGCCCACCGCCGCACGGCACGCCCGACCAGCGCGGCAAGCCGAAGGGCGACCGCACGTAGGGCACCTTCGGGGCCGGCCGTCAGCGGCCGGCCCCGCAGTTGTCCATCCGTCCGATGCGGGCCACGTTCTCCCGGTCGTCGGCGTCCTCGCTGGGCTCGCCGGCGAACCAGGCGTCGAGGATCTCCTTCAGCAGCGGCTCCGAGGTCAGCCGCAGGCTCAGCGCCAGCACGTTGGCGTCGTTCCAGCGGCGGGCGCCGTCGGCCGTGTAGGCGTCCGTGCACAGGGCGGCCCGTACACCGGGCACCTTGTTCGCGGCGATCGAGGCGCCCGTGCCGGTCCAGCAGCACACGACCGCCTGGTCCGACGTCCCGTCGGCCACGTCCTGCGCGGCCGCCGCCGAGCACGCCGCCCACTGTGGGTCGTCGCCGGCGCGCAACGCCCCGTGCGTGCGCACCTCGTGGCCGCGCCCGCGCAGTTCCGTGACCAGCAGGCGGGCCACGGGTTCGTCCATGTCCGAGGAGACGGAGATCCGCATGCTGTGGAGCCTACGCCGACCCTGCGGGGCCGGTCGTCACGGGGACGCCTGGTCGCTGTCCTTCAACGCGCCCCAGCCGTGCCAGCGGTCGACCTCGATCCAGGCGCTGACCCGGGCGCGGACCCGGTCCGGGTAGGGACTGCCCGTGTAGTGCCGGGAGAGGCGGTCGATGTCGGCCAGTCCCTCGTCCTCCTTCAGCTCGGTCGCGCGGCCGATGAGGGTCACGTGCGAGTACCAGTTGTCCTTGTCGAGGACGGTCAGGGTCACCCGCGGGTCGCGGCGCAGGTGCTGCAGGCGGACGCGGCCCTCGTCCAGGCTGATCAGCACCCGTCCGTCGTCCCACACGTACCAGGTGGGTGTGGAGACCGGCGTGCCGTCGGCGCGCAGGGTGGCCATGACGCACGGGTTGGCGCGGCGCAGCAGGGCGTCGGCCTCGGGCGGCAGTGGTGGCTTGGACATCCGAACCTCTCAGTGACGTGCTGACGTGCTGGTGTCTGGGAGCCCCTGCGCTCAGGCGGACTGATCCCCGTCGAAGTCCCCGTCGAAGCTGGCGAAATAAGCGGCGGCCATGTCCTCGTCGCCGTGTCCCTGGGCGGCGGCGCGGGCGAGGCGTTCGGCGCTCGCGGCGGCCACGTCCAGGCGGATGCCGTGCCGCTCCCCCGCCTCGACGATCAGCCGGGCGTCCTTCGCGGCGGTCGTGACCGCGAACTGGGCCGGGGACAGCCGGTCGTCCAGGATCAGCCCCGCCTTGACCCGCAGATAGCCCATGTCGAGCGGGCCGCCGTCGATGGCGTCGAAGAAGCTCTGCGGGTTCACGTCGAGCGCCTTCGACAGGGCCAGGACCTCGCCGACCGCGTTGGTGGCGGCGATGACCCAGCTGTTGGCGACCAGCTTGAGGCGGGTGGCGGTGCCGGCCGCCCCGTCGTCACCGGTCCACACGGTCCGGGCGCCGACGGCGTCGAAGACCGGCGTGACCGTCTCCCGGCTCTCGCTCGGACCCGCCGCGAGGACCAGCAGCTGTCCGGCCTCGGCGGGCTGGCGGGTGCCGAGCACCGGGGCGTCGTAGAAGACCAGCTCATGGTCGCGGGCGAAGGCGGCCAGGTCGCCGACCGCCCCGATACCGGCGGTGGTCGACTGCACCCACGCGGTGCCGGGCCGCAGCACCGGGGCCGCCTCCCGCATGACCTCCAGGGCGGCTGCGCCGTCGTACAGCATCGTCAGGACGACGTCGGCGCCCTGGACGGCCTCGGCGGGGGTGGCCGCAACGTGCGCGCCGTCGGCGGCCAGCGGTGCAGCCTTGTCAGGGGTGCGGTTCCAGACGCGGACGGTGTGTCCGGCCTTGGCCAGATTGCGGGCCATGGCGGCGCCCATGATCCCGGTGCCCAGGACGCTCACGGTGAGCGTGTCGGTCATGACGTCAACTTCCTGTCGCTCTGCGGTGCGGGGGTTGTTGCTGGGGTGGACGCGATCGGGGCCGGCCCGGGTCCGACGATGCCACCGCCCCGGTGCGTCCCGCGCGTCGGGTGCACCCGGGTCTGCGGGATTTCAGCGGCCCGAGGCGGCGCGGACGAGTCCGTCGAGCCAGGCCTGGTGGCCGTTGAGCATCGGGTTCGGCCTCTCCTCGGCCAGGGCGGCGGCCGGTTCGCCGATCTGGGTCTCCTGGGTCGGAATGCGCACCCGGCGTCACCGTCGGGGAAGCCGATGTCGGCGACGTTGTCGTAGTACGGCTCCCAGGTGGAGGTGTCGACGAGGTGGTGCCATACGTCGGCGGCCCGCACGCCCTTGACGATCACCTCGTTGGAGACGAAGTTGTCGCCGGTGCCGGGCAGGTACTTCTCGGGCCACTTGATCGCGTTCTGCGTGGTCACAGGGGTGTCCTCTCGCTCTTCACCCTGCCGCCGCCCGCTGCGGCGACTGGACGCTCCACGCCGACGAGGCCGCAGGCGACGACCGGCGGTTTCCGTCGCATGCCGATCTGAACCTGCTGCGCACCTTCCTGGCCGTCTACCGCTCCGGTTCCTTCACCGCGGCCGCGCCGCTGCTGGGGCTCTCCCAGCCGACCGTGACCGCACAGATCCGTACGCCGAACCTGCACGCGGTGGTGGCGGCGGGTGCCGCGGGCGCCGGCTACAGCGTGCTGCCGCAGTCCCTGTGCGAGGAGCACCTGGCCGCCGGGCGCCTCGCCCTGCTGCACGATCCGCAGGAGCCGCCGCTGAACACGCTGTTCCTGGTGCAGCGGCCGGGCGCCGGCGCCAACCCGGACGTGATCCGGGTCCGCGACCGCCTCCGGAGCGCCGCGCGCGCCTGGTGAGGGCGGCCGTCGCTCACTCCGGGAGCATCAGCCGGCCCGTCTCGCCCGGCTCCAGGCGTACCGCGCGGTCCGGCAGCCGTACGTCGACCGGGGACGCGTCGGAGGAGGGCACGGTGATCTCCAGCTGGCCGTGCCGGAGCCGCACCCGTACTCCCCAGTTGCCCTGGTAGCGCAGGTTGAAGCCGTAGGAGGACAGCTCGGGCAGCGGGACGGGGTCGAGCCACAGCGCGCCGCCGCGGGTCTCCAGGCCGGTCAGTCCGCGCTGGACCAGGTCGAGGGTGCCGGCCATCGCGCCCAGGTGGATGCCCTCGCCGGTGGTGCCGCCCTGCACGTCGGCGATGTCGCCGCGCAGGGCCTCCTGACAGAACTGCCAGGCCTCGGTGCGCCGGGCGCGGGCCAGGATCCAGCCGTGCACGAGGCCGCTGAGGGTGGAGCCGTGGCTGGTGCGATGCAGGTAGTAGTCGACGGTGCGGTGCCAGGTCTCCTCGTCCATCCGCAGCCCCAACCGGCGGAACATTCCCTGCAGTTCCGCCGGTGAGAACAGGTAGCCGAGCATCAGGACGTCGGCCTGCTTGGAGGCCTGGTAGCGGTTGACCGTGTCGCCCTCGGCCTCCAGGATCCGGTCCAGCCGCCGGATGTCGCCGTACTCCTGCCGGTAGCGGTGCCAGTCGAGTTCGGCGAGATCGCCGTAGCCGTCGAACTGGCTGATGACACCGTCGTGGAACGGCACGTGGAGGGTGCGGGACACCTCCTCCCACCGCTGAAGTTCGTCGTCGTCGAGCCCGGTGCGCTCGGCGAGTTCGCGGCGCCGCGGTTCGGGCAGGCCGTGCAGCAGCTCCAGGGTGCGGCTGAGCACCCAGGAGGCGGTGACGTTGGTGTAGGCGTTGTCGTCGAGGCCGGGCTGCTGCGCGTCGGGGTAGGCGTCGTGGTACTCGTCGGGTCCTACCACGCCCTTGATGCGGTACCGTCCGAGTCCCTCGTCGTAGGTGGCCGCGTCCGCCCAGAAGCGGGCGATCTGGAGGAGCATCTCGGCGGCCTTGGTGTGCAGGAACTCGATGTCGCCGCTCGCCTCGCAGTACTCCCACACGTTGTACGCGATCGCCGAACCGACGTGGTACTGAAGCCGGGAGTGATCCGGCAGCCAGCGGCCCGAGCGCGGGTTGAGGTGCAGTTCCTGGGTCTCCTCCCGGCCGTCGCTGCCGCTCTGCCAGGGGTACATCGCGCCCCTGCGGCCCACGTCGCGGGCGGCGGTGCAGGCCTGTTCGAGGCGGCGGTGGCGGTAGCGCAGGAGGGCGCGGGAGACCTCGGGGAAGTGCAGGTTGAGGTAGGGCAGGACGAACAGCTCGTCCCAGAAGACATGGCCGCGGTAGGCCTCGCCGTGCAGTCCACGGGCGGGCACACCGACGTCGAGGTCGGCGGTGTGCGGGGAGAGCGTCTGCAGGACGTGGAAGAGGTGCAGCCGCAGGATGCGGCCCGCCTCACCGGGGACGTCGAGGTCGGCGCGGCGCCACAGCTGGGCCCAGGCGGTGCGGTGGGAGCGGAGCAGGTCGTCGAAGCCGGGGGCCCGGCCGACCCGGGCGACGGCGGCGTGCAGCGGGTCGCTGATGGCCGGGTCGCGGGAGGTGTGCAGGGCGACGGTCTTGTCGACGGTGGCGGTGCGGCCGGGCGCCAGCTGCAGCCGGGTCCGCTGGGTGGTGCGCGGGCGGGCGTGCCGGATCGAGAGGGGCCCGTCGGCGGTGAGGCGGGAGGCCATGCCGATGCGGATGTCGGAGGTGCGGGTGCGGCAGCGCAGCCAGACCGTGTCGTGTTCGGCGGTTCCGGATTGCTGGTGCGTCAGGTGGCGGCCGTCCAGGTCCCGGTAGCGCGGCACTCCGGCGTTGGTGACACCGCCGTCGAGGGCGGCCTCGACGTGGAGTTCGCCGGAGAAGCCGTCGGCGGTGAACTCGGTGCGCAGTGCGGCCAGGTGCGGGTCGGCCATGTGCACCAGCCGCTGCTGCCGCACGGTCAGCGCCCGCCCGTTGCCGAACGCGTATCGGGTCAGGCGCTCCAGCACGCCCGAGGACAGGTGCAGCACCATGCGGTGTTCGAGCACGGTCGCGGTGTCGGGGGTGAGCCAGGGCCGGCCGCGCAGGCGGAAGCGCAGCGGCAGCCAGTTGGGCACGTTGACCATGTCCTCGTTCTCGACCATGCGGTCGGCCACATCGGAGGTGAGCCGGTTGTAGCACCCCGCCACATACGTCCCCGGGTAGTGCACATCGTCCGCGGAGCACTCCGGCAGGGCGCCACGGGTGGCGAAGTAGCCGTTGCCCAGCGTGCACAGCGACTCCCGCAGTCGCTCGTCCGCCGCCTCGTAGCCCTCGTACTCCCAGGTCCAGCCCGTCACGTCGGTACTCCTCCCGCAGCAGGCGGCTCGCCGGGATCTCGTACGAGGATCCCGGCACCGTCCCCCAGCAGTGTCTCCCGGTGCCGGGCCGTGCAGTGCGGCCCACGCCGCGGACGAGGGGACGCCTCGGGCCTACGGTACGGGGGGTGCCACTCCGGCCGGGTCGCGGGGCAGCACCGTGACCCGGTGGAAGTTGCAGCCGCCGGCGGGTGCGAGCTCCGCCGGGGGCAGGTCCTGGTGGGCCTGGAGGGCGACGCTCACCAGGCTCAGCAGCAGGTCGAGGTCCCCTTCGCAGTCGAGGTGGACGGTGACCCACCGGGAGCCGGGCACCAGGCGGATGGCCGTGGACTCCCTGAGGTCCTCGGCGAAACGTCCGATGGCCCGGCGGGTGAGATGCAGATCCACGTCGTGGCCCGAGTGGAAGTGGGCGATCTCGCTGTGGGCGGAGCTGATTGCCCGCCCTGTCCCGCAACTGGCCGGTCCCGCCGTGAGGTCGGGCCAGGCTGCCAGTTGCTCCAGGGCGCGCTGGGCCAGAGTCATGACCCCATCGTCACCGCATCACCCCGCTGATACCAGAGGTTGAGCCTTTTGTAACCCAGGCGTGAGGATCCTCACGCGGGCAGGCGCCGGGTCGAGCGGAACCTGTGCCCGGCTGACAGGTGCGCCACGCCGTGGGGTCAATGGGTCGGTGCCGGTCCCGTGCTGCGGCGGACGATGAGTTCGACGGGTACGACGGGCTCGACGCGGGGTTCGTCGATGCCGTCGATGCGGTCCAGGAGGAGGCGCAGGGCGCGGCTGCCGATCTCGGCGAAGTCGGTGCGCACGGTGGTCAGCGGCGGCAGCAGGTGGGCGGCCTCGGGGATGTCGTCGTAGCCGACCACGCTGACGTCGTCGGGCACCCGGCGCCCGGCCTCGTGCAGGGCGCGCAGCAGGCCGAGGGCCATCTGGTCGTTGGAGGCGAACACCGCGGTGACATCGGGGAGTTGGGCCAGCCGACGGCCCAGTTCGTATCCGGAGTCGGCGCTCCAGTCGCCGACGAGGGCGTCGGGGACCTCGGCGCCGGCCGCGGTCAGCGTCTCGCGCCAGCTGTCCCTGCGGACGTCGGCGGAGGTCCAGCCGGTGGGCCCGGCGATGTGGTGGACGGTGGTGTGGCCGAGGCGCAGGAGGTGGCCGGTGGCCGTGCGGGCGCCGGCCCAGGAGTCTGCGGTGATCAGGGGGGTACGGCCGCCGAGGTCGTTCTCCAGCACCACCATGGGGGTGTTGATGCGGGCCTCGGCCAGCGCCGTGCCGACCCGGCGCTGGGGGGCGATGGCGATCACGCCGTCCGCGCCCTCGGCCGAGAGCGTGTCCACGGCCCTCACCACCGTGTCGCGTTCGGCGGTGTCGAGGGCGATGGAGCTGACCAGGTAACCGGCGCCCTGCGCCGCGGTGTTGATGGCGGTCAGGATGGAGGCGGGTCCGTAGCGGGCGGCGTCGAAGGAGATCACGCCGACCATGCGGGTGCGTCCGCTGGCCAGGGAGCGGGCGCTGCGGCTGGGCCGGTAGCCGAGCGTGCGCATGGCGTCCAGCACCGCGGCCCGGGTCTCGGGGCGTACGGCGGGATGGTCGTTGAGCACTCGGGACACGGTCTGCTTGGACACACCGGCCAGCCGGGCCACGTCGTCCATCACGGGGCGCGCCCCGGCGAAGCTGCGGCGGCTGCGCCCCCTGGGAGCGGGACCGTCGGCGGTGCTTCGGGTCATGGCGGGCGGTGCTTCCTTCGGCCTCGTTCCCCGGCGGTCCTTTCCCGCCCGGCGGATCCACAGGATAGGCCGGGCGGGAGCGGGCGGCTGCTTCCAGGGGCGTCAGCCCGTGGTGACGGCCAGGTCCGGCTTTGGCCGGTCAGCGGTGGCGCGGGGACGCGCAGGCGGTGCGGTCGGGTCGTCAGCGCTGCTCCGGTCCGAGATCGGGGGTGTCGGTGAGGTGGGCGCGCGGGCTGGTGGTGGCGTGCAGTTCGAGCAGGACGAGGTCATTGCTGCCGGGGCGCAGGACGGGCGCGGGGACGTACAGGGTGCGTTGGGGTCCACGATTCCAGTAGCGGCCGAGGTGGAAGCCGTTGATCCAGGCCTGGCCCTTGGTCCAGCCGGGCAGCGACAGGAAGGTGTCGGCCGGTTCGGTCACCTCGAAGGTGCCGTGGTGGAATGCGGGTCCGGCGGCAGTGCCGGCCTCGAAGGTCAGTCCACCCAGGTCGTTCAGGGGCAGCGGGAGGCAGTCCCAGCCGTGCAGCGCCGTGCCGTCGAAGGTGACGGCGCCGAGCAGGCCCTTGGGTGCGCCGATGCGGGGGCCGTAGTTGACGCCGCCCATGTTCTCCACGAGGACGTCCAGCGTGGCCCCGGCGCGCGGGACGCGGACGGGCAGGGTCTCGTCGTGGCGTTCGCGTTCCAGTACGCCGACGGGGGCGCCGTCCAGGAAGACCTGGGCCCGGTCGCCCACGCCGCCCGCGAAGTGCAGCACTCCGTCGCCGGCGGCGGGGACGGTGGTGCGGTACAGCGCGTATCCGGACCGCAGCCCGAGCTCGTCCAGGGTCAGCGGGCTCTCGGTGCGCACGGGCCGCTCGGCCTGCCTCGCCGCGTGCGGCAGCAGCGGCGCCTGCCGGTCCAACTCCACCACGGTGGGCGCGAGTTTGCGGCCCGGGGCCGGGGCAGGCTCGTCGGGGACGGGAGCGTGGCGGGCGATCACCTCACGGAAGGCGTGGTACTTCGGGCCGGGGTCACCGGACTCCGTCAGTGGGGCGTCGTAGTCGTACGACGTGACGATCGGGGCGTAGGCGTGGTCGTGGTTGGCGCCGTTGGTGAAGCCGAAGTTGGTGCCGCCGTGGAACATGTAGATGTTGACGGACGCGCCGGCCGACAGCAGCCGGTCGAGGTCGGCCGCGGCGTCGGCCGCGTCGCGGACGTGGTGCGGTTCGCCCCAGTGGTCGAACCAGCCGATCCAGAACTCCGCACACATCAGGGGCCCTTCGGGCTGGTGGGCGCGGAGCCGGGTCAGGTTCTGGTCGACCTTGCTGCCGAAGGTGCCGGTGACGAGCGTGCCGGGCAGCGAACCGGCGGCCAGGTGTTCGGGGTCGGTCTGCTCGCAGGTGAAGAGCAACTCCTCGATGCCGCGCGAGCGCAGGGACTGGTGCAGGTGCTTCAGGTACGTGGTGTCGTCGCCGTAGGCGCCGTACTCGTTCTCCACCTGCACGGCGATCACCGGGCCGCCGGCGGCCGCCATGTGCGGCAGCAGCGGGGGCAGCAGCAGGTCGAGGTAGCGGTCCACGGCGTCCGTGAAGCGCGGGTCACTGCTGCGCAGCCGGATGTCGGGGTCGGTGGTGAGCCACGAGGGCAGCCCGCCGCCGTCCCACTCGCCGCAGATGAAGGGGCCGGGGCGCAGCAGCACGTGGAGGCCCTCCGCGCGGGCCAGGCTCAGGTAGCGCGGCAGGTCGAGGATGCCGTCGAGGACGAGGGGGCCGTCGGGGCCGGGCTGGTGGAGGTTCCACGGCACGTACGTCTCCACCGTGTTGAGGCCCATCAGCCGGGCCTTGCGCAGCCGGTCGGCCCACTGGCCGGGGTGGATGCGGAAGTAGTGCATCGCTCCGGAGATGATCCGGAACGGCTCGCCGTGCAGCAGGAAACCGTCGGACGTGGTGGTCAGGGCGGGCATGCGGAACTTCCCTTCAGCTGGAGCGGGTCAGGACGGGCGCGTGGTGCGGATCAGCCAGAGGGTGGCGGCCAGGCAGAGGGCGGAGACACCGCTGAGCAGGAGCGGGACCGCGCCCGTGCCGGACAGTTCGATGGCCTTGCCGAGCGCCGGGCCGGCCGCGACACCGCCCACCATGGAGGCGGCGATGACGATCGCGCCCGCCCGGCGGGCCTGCGGGGCGGCCCGGTTGAGCCATGGCAGTCCGGTCGGGAAGATCGGCGCGATGAACAGGCCGACCCCCGCGTACGCGTAGGGGGCGAGCTCCGGCACCGCGGCCAGCAGCAGGCAGACCGTCATTCCCGCGCAGGAGACGGTGACGATGGTCTGGGCGGAGCAGCGCAGCGCGATCGGCACGACCAGGAACCGGCCGACCGTCATCATCAGCCAGTACACCGAGGTGGCGGTCGCGGCGGCTCCGGCACCGTATCCCACGCTCTCCAGGTGGGTGGGTTCCCAGCCGCCGACGCCGGCCTCGATGCCGACGTGCAGGACGTAGAGCGTGACGAACACGGCCAGCACCGAGCCCAGGCTCCGGGCGAGGACGGGACCTGATGTGCCGGCCCCGCCGTCGGGCCGGGGCGATCGGTCGCGTACGCCCTTCAGGCACAGCAGCAGCGGCAGGTTGGCCAGCGCGAAGCCGAGGAAGACGGCCGGGTACCGGTCGGCGCCGACCACGCCGACGAGGGCCGGGCCGAGGATGGCGCCGATGCCGAAGTGGGCGTTGAGGACGTTGAGCATCGCGGTCGACCGGTGGCCGAAGCCGGTGGCGAAGAGCTGGTTCAGGCCGTAGTCGATGCCGCCGAAGCCGAGCCCGGCGAGCAGCGCCGCGGCCAGTGCGGCCGGCCAGGCGGGGGCCAGGGCGACGCCTGCCGCGCCGACGGCCATCAGGAGGTACGAGCTGCCGAGGATCTGCCGGTTGCCGATCCGCCCGTAGAGGCGGTCGAAGAGCAGCACCCCGGCGACACCGCCGACGAAGTGGGCGCTGAGCCCCATGCCGGCGGCGGACGGCGACAGCCCGAACTCCCGCCGGAACGCCGGGATCGCGGGCCCGTACAGGGCCTGGAGGGCCCCGATGAGCATGAAGCCCACGCAGGACGCGACGACGGCGAGCGGGCTGAAGACGGGGGCCGCGGGGATGCTGCGGGCGCCCGTGCGGGGCGGTCCGGTCGTTGGCTCGGTCACGCGGACTCCAGGGAAGGGCCCATGACGGCGTGGGCGGAAGCGGCTCTGCGACGAGGACGAGTGTTACCGGTAACATTCCACCCGTCAAGCTCCCCTGCACGCTTCCGCGGCGGTCCCTGCCCCGAACGGGCCAGCGTCCGGCAGCGGCACCACGGTCCGGGGTACGGATGTCGCACCGTCCAGACCGAGGAGTCCGATCGTGCAGCCGCCGAACCAGCCCTTGGGCCAGCCTCAGATGTCGCCGCAGACCTCGAAGGAGACGTCGAAAGAGAGCGGAGGTGATCCCGCTCCGGGCGCCCGACCGCCGGGGCCGCGGGTCGACGCCTCCCGGTTGTGGGCCGGCGGGATCATGACCGCCGCGATCGCCGGACTCACCGCCGTGTTCTCCGTGCTGCTGGTCCGAGGGGTCCTGGGCTTCCCGGTGCTCGCGCCCGACGGCCACGGCGCGCTGGGGGACGCCTCGGCGGGGCTGCTGGCCGCCGGTTCGGCGGTGGTCGCGCTGGCGGCGACGGCCGTACTGCACCTGCTCATGCTGAGCACCGCGCAGGCGGGACGGTTCTTCGCGTGGATCGTCGCCCTGATCACGGCGGGAGTGGTGCTGCTGCCGTTCACGTCGTCGGTGAGCACCGAGGCCAAGGTGGGCACCGGCGTCGTCCGCCTCGCGATCGGCGTCGCCATCGGGTCCTTGCTGTCCGCGGTCTGCCGGGGAGCCGGCCGGCGTGCCGCTTGACCGGGCGGCGCGGGGTACGCCGTTCAGGGCGACTCGGCCGTTACGGGGCCCGCGGCCACGGCAGCACGCACGAGGGCTCCCCAGCGGATGCGGGGAGCCCTCGTGCGATCAGTCCGCGTCGGCCAGAGCCCTGGTCCGGGCGCGCCGGTGGACGTACCAGCCCGTTGCCGTGAGCGACGCGGCGAGGGCCGCCGCCGTGCCGACCGTGACGCCGGTGGAGGCGAGGCTGCCGCCGGAGGTGGTGGTCGTACCGGTGCCGCCGGTGCTCGTCCCGCCGGTCGTGCCGGTGCCGCCGCCAGTGCTCGTCCCGCCGGTGGTGCCGCCGGTCGTGCCGCCGGAGCCGGTGCCGCCCGTGCCGCCGGTGTCGTCGTCGGTGTCCACGGGGTCCTGGCCGACGAAGCTGACCGGGACCTTGACGTCCTGGGAGCGGTCGCCGGACAGGGTGTGGTCGGCGCGGGTGGCGAGGACGCACTTCGCCTTGAAGCAGTCGGTGAACTCGTCCTCGGCGTCCACCGTGAGCTCGACCTCGAAGGTGCCGCCGTCGCCGTACGGGATCGCCAGGCCCTCGCCGTAGTCCGGCGGGTTGGAGGAGATCCACGCCGAGGAGTGGGAGGCGCCGGTCATGTCGACGCCGCCGATGCACGGCGTGGGCAGCTCGCCGTCGCCGTTGTCGACGCACAGGGCGACGTAGATGCCCTTGTCGACGTCGTAGCCGGAGCCGGAGCCGGTGAGTTTCTGGTCCTCGGTGGCGAGGTGGTTGACCGGGGTGACGGTGAGCTTCTGGCCCTCGGGGCCGGTGACGGTCCTGGTGCCCGACGGTTCGGTGTCCTCGCCGCCGCCCCCGGTACCGCCGCCGTCACCGCCGGACTCGCCGACGGTCAGCGTGATCGGCGAAGTGCGGGTCGTGCCCGCGGAGTTCCTGAACTCGGCGCGGTACTCGTAGCCGTCCTGCCCCGCCTTGGCGGTGAAGGAGTACGCGTTCTCGGTCGCGCCCTCGATCGTGGACCAGGTCTGGCCGCCGTCCGGGCTGACCTGCCAGCGCACGGTCGGCTCCGGGGTGCCCTCGGCCGCCGCGACGAACGTGACCTCGTCGCCGGGAGCGACGGACTGGTCGGTCGGGGACTGGGTGACCTTGGGGGACATGCGGAGGTCGAGCTTGACGACCTTGCTCTCCGCCTGGTTGGTGAGGTAGACGGACGTGGCGCCGGGGGCGACGGCGACGCCCGCGTAGGCGCCCGCGAGGCTGCCCGGCAGGGCGACCGGCTCGGCCGCCTGCCGGAAGGTCGCGGCATCGAGGATCTGGAGGGAGCCGGTCTTGTCCGAGGTGCTGTCGGAGAGGTCCTCGCGCAGCACGAAGGCCCGCCCGGTGGTCTTGTCGAAGGCCGCCGCGGTGGGCCGGTCCGCACCTGTCAGGGTGGTCAGCAGCTTGCCGTCCTTGTCGAAGACGAGCACCGAAGTCCCGCTGCCCACCCAGACGTTGCCGGTGGCCGGGTCCGGTTCGACGAAGAAGACGGAGTCGGCGGGAAGCCCGGCCGTCGCAGTCACCTCGAAGGTACCGGTGTCGACGCGGCGCAGCACCGGCTTGCCCTCGGCAGTGCCGACGGACCAGGCGGCGCCGTGTGCGGCGTCCACGCCGAGCTGGTTGCCGCCCTCGAGCGTGACCGTGTCCTTGACGGTACCGGTGGCGATCTCGACGCGGCGCAGCTCGGGGCCCGCCGCGACCAGAACGGTGGAGGTGTCGGCGTCCTGACCGGTGCCGGTGAACGACGCACCGTTGAACCAGACGCCCTGCGCGACCGTGTCGCCGTCCTTGGCGGTGCCTATGCCGCGCAGCGGGTAGTGGAAGACCACGCCGTCACCGGAGAGCGGGGCGGCGATCCGGCGGACCACACGGGCGGCCATCGCGCCGTTCGCACCGGGAGCCTGGGCGATGTGGCTGAGGGCCTTGCCGTCCTCGAGGTCCAGGACGTACAGGCCCTGCTCGGCCACGTCGGAGGTGTCGGGGATGTTGTCCGAACCGACGTACAGCTTCCCGGAATCGGGGTGCAGCAGAAGGTCCAGGGGCCGGCCGGCGGTGGTGAACTCGGCCGACCGGACGTAGCTGACGGTGCCCGGGGGGACATCGACGCCGTCGCCGCCGTCTTCGTCACCCGGGTCCTGGCCCTCGAAGGTGATCGGGATGCGGACGTCCTGGGAGCGGTCGCCGGTGCCGTTGTGGTCGACCCGGGTGACGACCGAGCAGGCGACCTCGAGGCAGTCCAGGCCGCTGTCCTTGGCCTTGACGTTCAGCTCGACGTCGAAGGTGCCGCCCTCTCCCCACCGTTCGGCGATCGTGCCCGCGCCCTCGTCCGAGGCGTCCCTGGGGATGATCCACACCGAGGAGCCGCTGCTGCCGCTCTGGTCGGCGCCGCCGAGGCAGGGGGTGGGGATGCGGTTGTCGCCGTTGTCCTTGCACACGGCGACGTAGATGCCCTTGGTGTCGTCGTAGGCCTCGCCGGTGACGTGCAGCGTCTCGCCGTCCGGGTCGAGGCCCGCGGAGGCGGATACGGTGAGTTTCTGGCCGTCCTTGCCGAGCGCCGTCTTCGGGGTGTCGGCGGCCTGGGCGGGCGAGCCGACGGTCACGGCGGTGGCTCCGGCGGCCACCAGGGCAGCGGCGCCCAGGAGTGCCGCGGGGCGTCCGAGACGGAGTCTGGCCGGTCTCTCCGGCTGCTGCCGCTCGGTTGAGTCGTCTGTCATGGGAGGTCCTATGGGAAGGTGATCGGGATGTGGACAGGACGTGCCGGAACGGGCCGGCCGGACGGCCGGCCCGTGGACCACTCGGAGCTGTGAGCGCTTACTGGAAGCTGATCGGGACGTGCACGTCGTACTTGCGGTCGTTGGTGTCGAAGTGGTCCGCGCGGGTGACGACGGCGCAGTCGACGTCCTGGCCGCAGACGCTGCCGTCGTCGAGCGTGGCCTTGACGTAGATCCGGACGTTGAAGGTGCCGCCGGAGCCGAACTTGGAGCTGTTGGCGAACATGCCGCCGAAGGTGTTGTTCACCCAGTGCGAGGCACCGGTCGAGCCGTTCTCGTCCTGGCCGCCCAGGCACGGGGTCGGCTTGTTCTCGCCCGGCGCGCCGTTGATCACGCACAGGCCGACGTAGATGCCCTGGCCGGTGTTGAAGCCGGAGCCGGTGACGTTGATGACCTGGCCCGCCGCGGCGGCGGTGTCCGGGGCGGTCACTGACAGGTTGTAGGTGGTGCTGCCGTCGACGACGGTACGGGTCGAGGTGGCGGCGGAGGCCGAGCCGGCCAGGCCCAGAGTCAGTGCGGCGGAGGCGGCGACGGCGATGCCGGTGCGGGCGGACAGGACGGATCTCATATACGATCACCTTTCTGTTCGATTAGGTAAGGCTAACCTAAGTGCGATCTTGATGCTCTTGTCAACGGCCGGCAAGGAAATCCCGAACACCGCTGGGCGCAAGGGATTTGGGCATGCCGAGGAGCGGGCCGTGTCCAGGCCCGCTCCTCGATCGGAGAGTCCGGTAACACGCCGGTCAGTCCGCGGCCCGCACCCCGAACCGCGCCACGGCGCTGCTCCGTTCGCCGGTCACGGTGTACAGCTCGGCCGTGTGCTCGCCCTCGGCGGCACCGGCGTACACCGGGAAGGTCCGGCTGATCCGCCCCGCGTCGTCCGCCACCACCTGGTACCGGGTGTCGCCGTCGATCGCGACGAGCACCACCGCGCCCGGCGCGAACCCGGCGCCGGTGACCTCCTGTCGGCCGCCCGCGGTCAGGGTCGGGCGGGCGACGGCCGCGGTGGGTGCCGAGGCGTCGGCGGGCCGGTCGCCGGGGGCGGAGATGCTCGGGGTGGGCCGGGTCGCCTCGCTTCGGCCCGCGTCGCCTTCGGGTGGCGCGGGGACCGGTGACACCGGTACCGGTGACGCCCCTTCCCCGGTGCCCACGGTCACGTCGAGCAGACCCAGCGCATCCCCCGCGGCGAACTCCCGCCCGCTCCAGGCGGACAGCAGCCGGGCGCCGTCGGCGGTGAGGGAGGCGCGCAGGCCGGTCCAGGTCACCCCGCCCGCGCGTACGGCGGGTGCGGCGCCGCCCGTCTCCACACCGGCGAGGGTCACCTCGCGCTCCTCGCCGTCGACTTCCGCGCGGGCGTACAGCGTGCCGCCGTCGTCCGCCAGGCTCAGGCGCAGGGCGTCGAGGAGGAGGGGGTGGGCGGGGTCGGCGGACCGGGTGAGGCGGGCGGTGCCGTCGAACTCGACCTCCGCGTCGCCCGTGCGGGGGTCGGCTCCTCCGCCGACGGCCGGGAACCAGGCCCGGTTCACCGAACCCTGGGCGCCTTGACCGGGATTGAGGGACACGCCGTGATCGGTGAGTGCCGTGGCGGCCGTCGCCCAGCTCGCATAGCCGCCGGACACCTCACGCGGGAACGCCTCCCCGTCCTGGGCGACCGCGACGCCCGGAGCCAGCAGTGCGACCAGGGCGCCGCCCGCCAGGAGGACGGCACCGGGTCTGTTCCTCGCCTTCACGTTCAAGCCTCTTCTCTGAAGTCGGAATACGACGCCTGCGGCCCAATGCCGCATCCACGACGGCTGTACGACGCCTGCGACGGATGTACGCCGCCGAAGTCGGCCGTCACCCACGAGATCGACGTCAGCCCGCGTGCCCGGCGCGCCGCCGGCGTGCCCAGAACCAGGCGCCGGTACCGGCCGCGACCAGCCCGGCGGCGGCCAGCCCGAGCGGCACCGCGAGGTCCGTACCGGTGCTCGCCAGCGGGCCGTCCGATGCCTTCTCCCCGGAGTCGGAGGCAGCCGCGCCCCCGCCGCCGGTGCCGGACGTGGCGGCCGTCGCGCTCGGCGTGGCCGACGCGGAGCCCCCGGTCGACGTGCCCCCGCTGCCGCCGAACGTGACCGGAATCCGTACCGTCTGGCTCTGGTCGCCGCCCCGCGTGTGGTCGTTGCGGGTGATGACGGCACAGGTGACGCCGGACTTGGTGCAGTCGGTGTTGGCGTCCTTGGCGCGCACCTTGATCTGCACGCTGAACGAGCCCTTGTGCCCACTGCCCTCATAGGGCTTGGCCAGCCCCTCCCCGTACGACGGCGGGTTGGAGGAGACCCACGCGGACGCCCCGGACTCGCCGGACATGTCCACCCCGCCCACGCACGGCGTGGGCGTCTTGCCGGGCCCGTTGTCCACGCAGAAGGCGACGTAGATGCCCTTCTCGGTGTTGTAGCCGGAGCCGGACACGGTCACCGTCTCGCCCGCCGGATCGAGGCCGGAGGCCTTGGAGACGGTGAGTTTCTGCCCCTCGGGGCCCGTCGCCGACGCCCCCGCGGCGACCGCTGGGGACGTCAGCAGCGCCAGCGCCACCGAGGCGGCAGCCACCGGCAGCCACCCAACTCGCCTGCCGCGCAGCCTACTTGACCATGCCATGGAAACCCCCACCACACGATAACTTAGGAGAGGCTAACCTAAACTACTGATCATCTGTATGCCAGCCGAGAGGAAAGGGCCGAGCCATGCGCGCACCCGGAAGACCCCACCGCCCCCCGCGGCGGCGGACTGCCGCCGCCCTCACTCTGGCTGTCGCGCTGGTGACGGCGGCGTGCGGAGGCGGCTCGGGTTCCGCGGGGACGGACGCGTCACCGGCCTCCGCGAGCGAGCGGGCCGCGGCGGCGCAGAAGCAGCTCGCGGGGAACTCCCTCGTACCGCTCGAAGGGGAGCCGCCCACACCGGAGTTGCCCGTCACGGTCGACTCCTCCGACGGGCGGAAGGTCACCGTCAGGGACGCCTCCCGGATCCTGCCGCTCAACGGCGGAGTGGCGGAGATCGTCTTCACCCTCGGGCTCGGCGACCGGGTGGTGGGGCGCGACATCACGGCCACGTTCGAGGAGGCGAAGGACCTGCCCCTGGTCACCAAGGCGCACGACGTGAGCGCGGAGAGCGTGCTCTCCCTGCGCCCCACCGTCGTCCTCGCCGACACCGATACGGGCCCGCAGGAGGCGATCGACCAGATCCGTGACGCCGGCATCCCCGTCGTCGTGCTCGATCCGGCCACCGAACTGGCCGACGTCTCCACCCGGACGACCCGGATCGCCGCGGCCCTCGGCGTCCCCGAGGCGGGCAAGGCCCTCAACTCCCGTATCGGCAAGGACCTCGCGGCGGCCAGGGCGGCCGTCCCCGAGGGCAGCCGTCCGACAGTGGCCTTCCTCTACATGCGCGGCAGCGCGGCCGTCTACCTCATGGGCGGGAAGGGTTCAGGGGCCGACTCGCTGATCGAGGCCGCGGGCGCGGTGGATGCGGGCGCCGCGTCCGGCCTGGACAAGCCGTTCACCCCGCTGACCAGCGAGGCCCTGATCAAGGCCCAGCCCGAGGTGATCCTGATGATGAGCAAGGGGCTGAAGTCGGTCGGTGGCATCGACGGCCTGCTCGACGTCCCCGGCATCCGCGAGACCCCGGCCGGCATGAACCGCCGCATCGTCACCCTCGAGGACGGCGTCCTCCTCAGCTTCGGCCCGCGCACTCCCCTGGTGATCGACATCCTGGTGGACCGTGTGCATCGGGGATGACCTGGGACCGCTTGAACCGGCCGGCCCACGGTGCACCGACCCCTTCCGAAGATGCCGTGACTCCCCCTACGCTCCGTTATGCAACAAGTTGCATTAGTCCACGAGAGAGGCGATCACATGCATCCCTTCCGCAAGGCGGTCGAAAGCAAGGACGTCGACGCCGTGGAGGCGCTGCTGGCCGACGACGTCGTCTTCACCAGCCCCGTCGTCTTCAAGCCGTACACCGGCAAGGCGATCACCGCCGCGATCCTGCGCGCCGTGTCCGAGGTTTTCGAGGACTTCACCTATGTGCGGGAGTTCACCCACCCCGACGGCCGCGACCACGCCCTCGCCTTCACCGCCACGGTCTCCGGAAAGCAGATCCAGGGCTGCGACTTCCTGCACGTCGACGAGGACGGAAGGATCGACGACCTGATGGTCATGGTCCGCCCACTGTCGGCCGCCAACGCCCTCGCCGCGGCGATGGGCGCTCGGTTCGAGGACATCGCCCGGGAGGCGGCGGGGCGGTAAGGGGGCGCGCTCACGTCCTCGCAGCCGGGCTTCACCGCCTTCGGCCAAGAACCTGCACAGCCAAGAACCTGCACAGCGCCGCGGCCGCCCTGTAGCCCATCCGCCTTGTACGAGCCCGCGCCCGACGTCTGGGCGCGGCCGGCATCGACGGCAGCGCGATCGACCGGGAGATCGCGACGGCGAGGCAGCGGAAGAGGCGGGCGGCCCTCCGGGGCTGCCCGCCCCAGGAACAGCACCTCCGGCGCCTGGCGTGACATGGAACATACACGTTTATCACCCGATTGCGGGTAGCTTGGGGTGCTTGCCCTGCACGCAGTGTTGCCGTCATCGGGTGCACCGTCCTAACGACTGTCCGGGAGACCCATGCGCCCCCGAATAACCTCCGTTCCGCGAATTGCCTCCGTTCCGCCCCTCGCCCTGGCCGGCGGTGCGCTGACCGTCGGCGTCGGCGGTCTGTATCTCGCCGGGCTGCTGCTCACAGGCGGTGAGATCGAGGCGGGCACGACGGTGCGCGGTGTGGACATCGGAGGCCTGAGCCGTGCAGAGGCCATCGGGAAGCTGGAGCAGCACTTGGCGGCGGCCGGCTCGCAGGAGCTGGCCGTGAAGGTCGGCGACCGCACGGGCGCGGTCGATCCGCAGCAGGCCGGACTCACCTTCGACGCTCAGCAGACCGTTGACCGGGCGGCGCGCACCGGCAACGATCCCTTCAGCATGATCGGCGGACTTTTTCGTACGGGTGGTGACATCGAGCCGGTCGTACGCGTCGACGAGGACAAGGCCCGCGCTGCCCTCGGGAAACTGGCGAAGACACTCGACCAGAAGGTCCGCGACGGCGCGATCACCTTCGCGGACGGCCAAGCCGAGCAGGTCGCTCCGCGCAGCGGGTACGCGCTGGACGTGGACGCCGCGGTCGGCCCCCTGCGCACCTCCTTCCTGCGCGGCAAGGCCGACTCGGTCACGGCCCTGCCCGCCCGCGAGACCAGGCCGAAGGTCACCGCGGAGCAGGTGCGGCGAGCGATGCGCGGGTTCGCCCAGCCGGCCATGTCGGCGCCCGTCACACTCACCGCGGGCGGCGAGCGGTTCACGATCACCCCGGCCGTCCTGGGCGAGCACCTGACGATGCGGCCGGACGCCACCGGCAGGCTGACGCCGAAGCTCGACGCCGAGGGCCTGCGCGCCGCCCCCTCGGTGGCCGACCCCATCGCCGGCATCACCGGCAAGGCCGAAAACGCCAGGCTGCGCCTCGACGGCGACAAGGTCGTAGTGGCCGACGACGCCAGGCCCGGCCTGGAGGTCACCGACAAGGCGCTGAGCAAGGCCGTGCTGCCGCTGCTCACCAAGTCGGGCACCGCCCGCACCGGCGAAGTGGCCACACGCAGGACCCAGCCGGAGGTGACGCGCGAGAACGCGGCGCAGCTGGGACTGACGGAGAAGATGTCCTCCTTCACCGTCAACTTCGAACCGGCCGCCTACCGCACGAAGAACATCGGCCGGGCCGTGGAACTCATCAACGGCTCCGTCGTCATGCCGGGCGAGACCTGGAGCTTCAACCGGACCGTCGGCGAACGCACCGAGGCCAACGGCTTCGTCGAGGGCATCATGATCCTCAACGACCAGTTCACCAAGGCGTCCGGCGGCGGTGTCTCCGCCGTGGCCACGACCGTCTTCAACGCGATGTTCTTCGCCGGGGTCAAGCCCGTGGAGTACGGCGCCCACTCCTTCTACATCGAGCGCTACCCCGAGGGCCGCGAGGCGACGGTCGCCTGGGGCAGCCTCGACCTCAGGTTCACCAACGACTCCGGCAACGCCATGTACATCCAGGCCGAGTCCACGGACACCTCCGTGACCGTCACCTTCCTCGGCACAAAGAAGTACGACGAGATCAAGTCGGTCAAGGGGCCACGCACCAGCGTGAAACAGCCGGCCCACAAGGTGAGCACCGACAAGGAATGCGTGCCGCAGACCCCGCTCGAGGGCTTCGACGTCACCGTGGAGCGGGTCTTCTACAACGACGGCCGGGAAGTGAACCGGGAACCGTTCCGCACCCGATACACCCCGCGGGACGAGATCACCTGCGAGTGAGCCCGAGATCCGCGGCCGCCCCCGACCCCACCGTGGCCCGGCGCATACGGGCAGTTCCCGGTCGCCGGCCGGCCTCAGCACGTATGCCGGACCTCACGGCCTCTGGTAGTCGAGTGCGGCGAGCCAGTTGTCCCGGCCGTGGCGGGTCAGGTCGAGGATGTGCCATACCGGGCTGAGCAAGTCGATGCCTCGCTGGTCGATGTCGTCGGACATCCGGGGGTGCGCCGAGTAGAAGTGGCGCACCGACCCGTTGTCGTCGCGGGTGAACACTGACACCGTCGAGTCCTGGTTGCCCTCGGCGTCCTCGCTGCCCAGGTCGTATTTGAAGGTACTGGAGCCGGCGCTGAGCAGACGCAGATTCGTCCACTTCCGGTTTCGGGCGTGTGCGCGGAGCGCGGGCAGGTCGGCTGCGGCGACGATCGCGAGGTCGACGTTCTGCGCGAGGTGGTGGGCCACTCCGTTGAACCCATCGCACCACATCGTGCACATGGGGCACGGCTCGGTCTGCTTCTTGCCATACATGAGGTGGTAGACGACCAGGTCACGCCCGGGCCCGGTGAACAGTTCACCCAGGCGCACGGTCTGCACCGGCGCGTCACCAGCCTGCAGATCAGCAGGCCCCTCCTCGAACACGTAGTCGTCGACGACCGGGCCCAGCGGCAACCGGCGACGCAGGTCGGCGACGCGTTCACGATGGTGCATCAGCTCGATCTCGGCTTGCCGCAGCTGCTCGCGGGCGCTGACGTATTCGGCCGACTCCCCAGTGAGATTGGTTGGACGCATCGCTACTCCCGGCCTGGCTGCTGTCTGGTGGCCACCATCTGCTCTCGCCCACCACCGTATGCCTGCAGACAGGGCCGTCAGACAGCGAAATGACAAGGACCTGGTCCGTGCACTCCTATGGATCAACCAAAATCCATAGGACAGCCCCGGCCTCGCCACGCGCGTACGGCGATTGCACCCCCGTGGTGGGCGCACGTGACCTTCGCTGCCGCAAGGTCGATACTGCGGACAGTGGCACCCAGCCGGCCCACGTCGGCTCACCACCGCCAGAACCTGCTTCCGAGCGCCAGGAACCGCCCAGATCAACAACTGAGGTCACTCCCACTGACCAGCTGAAACGCAGGTCGGGGGCCCGACTGCCGAGATCCCCAGGAGGCTCCCGTGAAGATGCTCATCAACGTCCCGTAGTTTGGCGCGGCCGCAGGTCAGGCCCATGCTCGGAGGCCGTTGGTCAGCAAACTCCCAGCATGAGTCAGGAGACGTGCACGTTGGCGACCCAGCTCGTACGCGGGATGGGCAGCTTCTTCAAGAGCTGCGCCTGCGCTCGGCAGAGCCGATGCCCCCACCCCACCGTCGTCTTGCCGACGCCGGCTCGCCCGCCGATGAGCAGTACTTCAGCTTGATCCATGAGGGCAGCGTGCCAGCGGGCGATCGCCTCACGCGAGCCCATATCGATCCACCCTCGCGGGCAAGATCACGATCTGCGCAGGAATCTCACTGTCCTCTCGGGGTCCTGCCTCGCTATCCTCCGTGGCAACGCGATGACGGAGACGAGTAGCCCGGGATCACGCGAGCCGAGAGAGCTGCCGGCAGCTGGGAAGGCAGCCTCGTGCCCCAGGGTGAAGACCCTCCTGAACGCGGGGAGGAACGGCCCCACGGTCCAATGCCCCGCCGACTGGCCCCGTTACCGGCCACGAATGAGGCCGCCGCAGTCGAGTGGCGGTGAAGGCGCGGTGGAGCCGCGAGTCCCCTTCTCGCCCGCGCCCCCAAGGGATCACCATGACGCCCTGGGAGGGCTGCGATGATCCACACGACCGATCGTGTACTGGTATCCGACGTCGAGCTGATCGAAATCACGCCCGACAACTACCTCGGTGTCGAAGCCATGCGCGCCACCCACAAGACCTGGGACGGCCTGCGTCCGATCCGGGACTACGCCGAGAGCGCCGCGCGCTGAGAGCGGTGGCCGCCGAACCGGCGCCCCGCCCATGCGGGCGTCCGACGACCACCTGGGGGTAGCGGTCTTCGCCGAAGACCCCGCACGCTCCTCCACGACCGCCTGGCTGATCCACACCCGCCTGTCCGGCATGGACCGTCACGGCCCCGACGTCGGTGCACCAGGCGGCCGCATCGGGACCCCCGGCATCAGCCGTGAGACGGGCACCGAGGGCCGCAGCCTCTACCGCGAGACCGAGACGATCTACGGGTCGATTCGGCTGCCCGAGGCCCACCGCATCGGCGGTGGAAAGCGAGGAAGCTCCCTCCACTGCGCCCGTTCGCGCCCGCACGACCGACCACCCGCACTTCTCGGCAAGGGCATCCACATGAGCACCAGCACCACGCACCCCGCGGCCCTGCAAGGCCGTTGCTGCAAACCCTCGCGGGAACCCAGCGATCACACACTGTTCCTCAGGCGGTGGGCACGCTCGCCGGCCCGCATGGGGGCCATCGCCCCCAGCTCACCGCGCCTGGCCGAGGCGGTCTGCGCGCCGATACCGGGAATCCGGCGAGCCCATCGTGGTGGAACTGGGCGCCGGCACCGGGCCGTTCACCGCGGAAATCCAGCGCAGACTCGGCGGCCGCGGCCGCCATCTGGCCATTGAGATCGATCCGGTCCTGGCCGAGCGACTGCGCCACCGCCACCCAGAGGCCGAGGTGCTCCAGCACGACGCCGTCCAGCTGCGCCCGCTGCTGGACGAACGCGGCATCGACCGCGCCGACGTCGTGGTCAGCGGCCTGCCCTGGGCACTCTTCTCCCCCGCCGCCCAACGGCACCTCATGGACGCTACGGCCGCGGCACTCGGGCCAGGCGGTGCCTTCACCGCGTTCACCTGTCTCCACGCCGTCCCCCTCCCGCCCGCCCGCCAGTTCAGACACCTGCTGGCCGACCGCTTCGAAGAGGTCGTCCCCAGCCGGACCATCTGGCGCAACACACCCCCGGCCTTCGTCCTCCACGCCCGCAGGCCCCGCCCCTCATGTGCGACAGCCTTCGCCCCTGGCGCCTGACCGGGCCCAGGTACGGTCAGGCAGGTCGGCCGCCGACTTGGACTCCGCGGACGCGAGCACGAAAGACTGTGACACAGGGCCTCCTGGTGCTGCTCGGTTGGGATCGCAACCCCGAGCTACCAGGAGGCCCTCATGCCCGCGGCCAGCTGCGATCACCGATCGAGACTCCCGTTCGACGCACGCCCCTCAAGATCGGAGCGGCAACAACTTCTCAGTACGTGCTATGGAACGCTCTGTAGGCAGATCCTGGCCAGGCGAACTCGACAGTTGCATGGCCTTCGCTGAGTGGCGGCCGTCGCCGCAGGAGCCTGCCTCCCGGCTGCTGAGTAATCAAGGCCGTACAGTGCTCTTCCTCAGTCCAGCCCTGTCTCGGCGAAGTCGCTGTCCTCAACTCCTGCCGGTAGGTTGCTCCTTGACCACTAATCGGCCTGATCCGGAGGACAGCCCGTGACTGAGATTCCCGCCGCGTCGATCGAGGCGCGCAGGCGAATCAAGACCGACCAGCCGCACACGGCCCGGATCTGGAACTACTGGCTGGGCGGCAAGGACAACTACGAGGTCGATCAGGCAGCCGGGGACCAGATCCGCAAGCTGCACCCCGGCATCGGCGACTACGCCCTCGCCGACCGGCTGTTCCTCGGCCGCGCCGTACGGTACCTCGCCGGCGAGCGCGGGATACGGCAGTTCCTCGACATCGGCACCGGCCTGCCCACCGCCGACAACACGCACGAGGTCGCCCAGCGCATCGCGCCCGAGTCCCGCATCGTCTACGTCGACAACGACCCCATCGTGCTGGCCCACGCTGAGGCCCTGCTGACCAGCACACCGGAAGGGCGCACCGACTACCTCGACGAGGACCTGCGCAACGTCGACAAGATCCTGGAGCAGGCGGCGCAGACCCTGGACTTCAGTGAGCCCGTGGCGCTGATGCTGCTCGGGGTCGTCATCTTCATCGAGAACGACGAGGAGGCGTACGGCATCGTGCGGCGTCTGATGGACGCGCTGCCCGCAGGCAGCCACCTCGTCCTCTCGCACACCATCACCCGGCCGGACATGCCGGACGTCGACGCCGCGGTGGCCTTCTGGAACGAGCACGGCACGCCGAAGCTGACCCAGCGCGCCCCGGCCGCCGTCGCCGGGTTCTTCGACGGGCTGGAGCTCCTCGAGCCGGGCGTGGTCTCCTGCAATCGCTGGCGTCCGGACGACGGAGAGGCCGATCTGCCCGCCGAGGTAGCCATGTTCGGTGGCGTGGGACGCAAGGCCTGATCACCTTCGGCTGTGGGAGGGGCGGGGCGCCATCAGCACCGCTCCTGCCTACGGAAACGTGACGCTACTCGTCATCAAATGCTCGGCTTTGTTATCGCCTGCACTGCCTTTTCAGCCCGGTTGTCACCCAAGCAGACAGCGATTCCACTGCCCGAAGAAGTTCCGCCAGACGGTCAGAAACTCCAACTGTAGAGGCCACCACCCGTGCTCACCGCAGACGCCGCGAGCCTGGCAACTCCCTGCAGGACCGCCAGTAGATCATCGTCGGTCATATCGTCCCCGTCGGCACACCTGAGCCTCGTGGCCCACCGATCTGCAAGTACTACAGCCGGAGATCTTGTGACCGGGTCTGCGTGCCGTCGTTGACCGGGCATGATGCTGGGTGTGACGGCTGAGCAGATAGCCGGGTGGGATGCCGAACTGTCCGCGTTGACTGGTTCGTTGGGGCTTTTGTTCAACCGGCCGGAGCCGCGTGTGGTGTTCGCGCAGTTCATCGAGGGGCTGCTGGCGGAGCTGCCGAGGAAGAACGGCTGGACACTGTCGGAGCGGGCCGGGCATGTGACCGCGGACCGGATGCAGTGGCTGCTGAACGGTTCGGTGTGGGATGCCGACCGGCTGCGGGACGAGGTGCGCGACTACGTGGTGTCGCATCTGGGTGATCCGGATGCGTCGCTGGTCATCGACGACACGCAGGCCCAGAAGAAGGGCACCAAGTCGGTTGGGGTGGCCTTCCAGCACTGCGGACTGACCGGGGACGTCCGCAACTGCCAGACGATGGTGATGCTCACCTACGCTGCTCCGGCCGGGCATGCCTTCATCGACCGCCGCCTGCACCTGCCCGGGGAATGGACCGCCGACCGTGAGCGGTGCCGCGAGGCCGGGGTGCCCGACCGGGTCGGCTTCGCCACCAGGCCCGAGCTGGCCATCGCCATGCTGGAGCAGGCCCTGGTGGCCGCCGTGCCGTTCACCCGGGTGCTGACCGACGCCGGCTACGGGCGCGATCCGCAGCTGCGGGCCTGGTGCCATGAGCGGGCCGTGCCCTATGTCTTCGGGGTCCCGGCCGACCTGTCCCTCGACGGCCCGCCCGGCAAGTCACGCCACCCGGCCGTGAAGCGCGCCGATGACCTGCTCCACTACGCCAAGGCCCGCGACCAGTGGGAACGCCGCTCCTGCGGCAACGGCGCCAAGGGCGAGCGGCTCTACGGCTGGACCGCCTTCGCCGTCGAGGTCAAGGACGAGGAGTCGGCCGACACCTTCACCCATTGGCTGATGCTACGGAGATCTCTGCACCCGAACCGGCGCGGCAAGGACGGCCAGCTCCACCGTGGGATCGCCTACTTCCTCGTCCACGCGCCCGAGACCGCCACGGTCTCGGAGATCATCGCCCGGGCCGACGGGCGGTGGCAGATCGAGGAGGACAACGAGCTCAACAAGCAGCTCGTTGGCCTGGCGCAGTACCAGGTCCGCAAGTGGACCCCGTGGCACCGCCACGTCACCGCCTGCATGCCGGCCACCGCGTTCCTCACCATCCAACGCGCAGCGATCCCCGACCCGGAACACGCTCCCGAACCGGGAAAAGGCTCGAACCCCGACGAGAGCGAGGCCGCCGGCTGATCCCCGGACCGCTGCCGCGGCCCTCGGTCCCCACCATCCGGCACTGCCTGGCCGCCACCCGGCTCAACCCCCACCATCCCGTCGAAACCATCCTGACCTGCGAGTTGTGGCGCCGTCTCCACCAGACCCGCGCGCTGGTCAGCCACTACCGACGCCGCGGCGACCCCCTCCCGCCCCGACTCCACACCTGGGCACAGCACCGACCGACCCCACCGATCACCAACCCTCAAGATCTCCGGCTGTAATACGTGGCATGGGTGGCGTCCCTCAAAGTGGTGTAGGCGGTGCGGGGCCGTGCTGTCCGCCGGCTGAGGGACATGAAGGCGGTATGGCCGCGTGCCGCGGGCCGGCCGGATTGTCCAATGGAAGGGTGGAAAAGGAAGGCTCCCCGGCCGAGGGCCTGGCCCGATGCGGTGCCAGGCCCTGTCGTGGTATCGCTGGTGGGCCAGTGGTGCGGCGAACGGGTGACGCGTCGACTGCCTTGCCGGGGCTGAGTCGTTGAGGAGGCATGGAAGCCTTCGGCAACCGCCCGAGTCCGACTCCTGACGCCCCGCCTGTCGGCGCACCCCAGCCAGCCCCTGGGATGCAGGAAGACGACACCTGCGTGTGGTGTGTGCACCTCCGGGAAGCTGACGCGCAGGCCAGGCGCGTGCCCGTGGAGAGGAAACGCTCGCCGGTGCTGCCTTGGCTCATGCCGACAGGACTGCCTGCGCAGGTTGGCGAGTGAGAGCAGTGCGGACAGTCATGGTCAGTCTTGCCGTGGTCACGATGCTGGCCGCTGCGGTGTCGGTCGTCCTGAGCTGAGGTCGACGCCCCATTGCGCCTCCGACCGCCACGGAGCCTCGGCCCGCTCAGGCGCACGGGCTTGCAGGTGGAGCGCGTAGCGCGTCCCTCGGCCACGGGTGCCGTTCCCCTGCCAGCGTGAGTCCGCCAAGCCGGTAGCAGAAGCCGTGGTCAGCGTAGGAGCCGACCGCACCGCGACGGTGTACGGGATCGAAACCCTGCCCACTCGCCGTCGCTGCGGCCTGGGCCACAAGCTGCTCGCCCAGTCCCTGGCCCTGCTGTCCGAACAAGGTGCCGGCGAGGTCGCTCTCGTCGTCGACGACGGCCCGCACCCCGACCCCGACAGTCAGGCGGCGTCCCGGCTCTTCGAGTCCTTCGGCTTCACCCTCGTCGACCAGCTGTGGACCTACCAGCACCAACGCCCCCGGGCCACGGGGTCGGCAGCGTGAGCCCGGAGGCATGATGCAGCCGGTCATGCGGCCCTGAACGGGACGAGACCGGTCAGGCGTAGACTCGCTCGGCGGCCGTGAGGACGGTGGAGCGTGCCTGATGGCGGCGCTCGTAGTCAAACACCCGCCGGGTGAGGGTCTCTTCGGCTTCGCCGAGCCGTTTGCGGATGTCGCTGGCACTCATAGTGTCGTAGCCGGGCCAGGGCTCGGGAGCCAGCAGGTCCGCGATCCTGCTCAGGACCGCGGGGCGGGCGGCGTGGGACCGCTCATAGGCGCCGACCGTGGCCAGGTCCGCCTGGGACAGGTGAGGGAGCCGGTCGATGATCATCCTGGTGCCGAGCTTGCGGTAATCGGGGATCGGCAACTCGTCCTCCGTGATGAGGGCCCCCTCCGGTACCCCCTGGAGCCGGTCCACGCCAGGCATGCGCTTGGCCGTTTCCTGCAGCCAGCTGCTCCAGTCGCGGACCGCCTGGGCGGCGCCGGTGGCGCCCAGGCCGCCGGCGGTCTCGGCGGCCACCACCGCTGCCTCGGCGTGCTGCTCAAGGCTGCTGCCGAGCTCTTCCAGCAGTTCCTCGCCGTCACGGCGGATGGAGCCGAGCAGCTCCGCACTCGTGGCGTCCTGGGCCTCCTGGGCGATACGCTCGGCGGCCCGGCAGATGGCCACGGCGAACGCGGTGACCGCATACTCGTCCTCGACGTTCTTCAGCAGTTGCTGCTCCGTCGCCCTCCCCTGGCCCCGCAACACGGCGCCCGGGACGGACATCGCCGCACCGAAGGGCAACTGGGCAGCCTGCCTGGTGAAGTGCCAGGCATTCCCGAGAACGGTCTGCACCAGCCCGCGGGGCTTCAAGGTACCCAGACGTTCGTCAATGCGGTACACGTGGCCCCGGGCGTCGCCGACGCGGCGCTCCAAGACCTCCCGGTACTCCCCGGAGGGCGTGACTGCGAGGTGGGCTTTGAAACGGTCGGCAAGCGCGGCTTCAGCCTCACGGATCTCGCGCAGCGCCGGAACGAACATGTCTGTAGCTACAGCCATCAGGCTTCCTTCGGCTAGTGCGGTGCTCGGAAAAGAAACCGGCCGTAACCAGCCCCCCGTCTCACCGTGCCCCGAAACGGCCCCTCCCGCATCTCGCCGCCGGACACGCCCCACGAGACGCGGGCGGCCCACCGGCCCCGGCTCTCGACTCCACACCGCGCTGCATCTGTGCCGTCGGCAATCACCACCACGCCTGGAGAGGGACTGCGTGCCCGGATGGTTTTGGCCACGCGTAGCCGCTCCGGTCCGCCTCTCGTGAATCATGTACGCATCGTGGCTGTTGATGTGCTGATCTCCTGCAGCCCCAGCGCAAGACTTTCGGACAGTCGCAATCAGGCCGTGTCCCGGCAGCCAGCGTGTCTGGACGTCTGCACCCAGTAGCGGCCGCGACCGGTAATGACTCTGTCGGTGATCTTGCAGTCGTCGAGGTCAGCCGCTGACGGCCCGCCAGGACTTCAGCCGAGGGATCCGATGCTGGTCCAGGACGGAAGGCGGTCGGCAGCCGGGGTGGGGTGCTTCACCGTCCGGCGGCAGGCCGCTGAGGCGCTCGATGTTCACGGCAATGGCCGTGAGGACGTGCTGTAGGTGGGCCTTCGACTGTCTCCGGGAGCGGCAACGGCGCATGCCGTGTCCGTGAGCGAACTCGTTGACGGTGCCCTCCACTCCGGAGCGCACCGCATACCGGGCCTCCCAGTCGGGGGACTGCTGCTCGGCTCGGACGCGGGCTTGCAGGTCGCGGAGTTCTCGCTGGGGAAAGCCCACGTTCCGTGCGCTTTCGCGGGAGGTGGTGCACTGGGCGCGGACCGGACATGGCTGTCACTGGCCCTTCTCCGGAGTGCCGACGGAGCGATGATTCATCTCGCCATTCTTGCTGAGGCGCGCATCGCATGTCCCGAGAGGAGATCCAACGACCGTCGCCGGATCTCGGGACACGAGGGGTGCCGTCATTTGTCATCGACATCCGTGGCCCGGTGATCGACAACTGCCTTCGGAACCAGTCGACAAACGCTGTTCCTAGAGATCAACGAAGCCACACTCGGCATGACGCACGGAAGGCGGACCTTCGCCACAACGACGCCATGCCGGGGATCGGCCGCCGGAACCGCAGATACCGCCGACCGGCCGGCGGTGAGGTTCCCCCGAGATGCGGCGGGAGGTCCGTCGTCGGCGCGTTCGGGTAAGCGATCGGCTCGCGCCAGGGGCATGGCCATCAGGAAGGAGCAACCCGGCTTGCCGGTCGGCCACGGCTGCGTGAGCGTAGGTGATCGGAGAGTGACGAGGAAGGGGAGGCGGAATGGTCGGTGCGCTGCGGCACCTGGCGCGGCCCGTCTGGCAGGGTGCCGGGCGGCTGACCACCCCGTTGCTGCCCGACGACTTTCTGGCG
>NZ_JBHXVG010000063.1:0-28636 GCF_042672405.1 Streptomyces sp. NPDC127197
GGCGACTCCGAAGGGCCAGATCCTTCATCTTCCACGCAGCACCGCAATAAGGCGCTCTTCCTACATAGAACTCCTCCTTGCGTTCAGGACACACGAACCGACGAAACGCGCTGGTCAGGTCATATGCAAGTGCTCGCGGAGATCGTTTCCCACGCTGTGACTCCGATTTTCCCGCCGCCCAGGCCAGAGGCGGGAGCGGGGCTGCTTGGATCATCACCGGCCTCAGTCCTAGCGGACACTGCAAGCGGTCTCGATCCTGTCGGTCAACTCGGCCGGGATCGATCCCGGGCCCCAGACGTGGACAACGGTGACGAGGACAGTGTTCCGGCTCTCCAGACTTGGAAAAGCGCGGTCACGGCCGACGACGGCCTGAGTCGAGACCTTCGGCGCTGGCCTGTGCTGTCCCGCTTCACGAGCTCGACGCACACAGGGGAAAGCTGGCATGGGCGGACGCGAAGGCCTACCTCATGGCGTGCGAGGTCAGGCAGCTGGGACAGAGGTGACCTGCGCGTTCGCCGAGGACCCGGGCAGGGCGATGGCACGCAGGAAGGATCCGGAAGCGTGCCTGTTGAGCATGGCGCGTACCACGACGTAGCCGATCATTCCGCCCAGCGTGTTGACGAGGACGTCGTTGATGTCGCAGGACCGGCCGTTGTTGAAGAGCACGTAGCACAGCAGCTGTGTGGCCTCGATGCACAGGCTCACCAGAGCGCTCACCGCGGTCGCGCGCCGCACCCTGTTCACCTGTGAGATCAGCGGGAGCAGCACCCCGAGCGGGATGAACATGATCACGTTGGGTATGGCAGTCGCGTCGATGGTGATCAGCGGTGCGAAGTTGATCTGGCTGTACCAGGGCGTCTGGTTCGCGTACTTTCCCCAAGTCACAGTGATGGGAAAGACGGTGATCGACAGCACCGCCGCGGCGTAGACGCTCGCAGTGATCCTCAGGACCGCCTGCCGACTCGTCCAGCCCGGCTGGGACAAGCGGGCGCGCAGCATGGTGACCACGGCGACACGCCAGGCTCCTAGCGTTCGGCAGCGGATCTCCGATCACCCACGCTGCCTGGGACGACGTACACCGGCTGAAATCCCTGACCGTCCGCTGAGGCGCATTCAGCGCCATACGGAACGGGGATGCGTTACGGAGAGAGCCCGGAGCTCGCCAAACGGCTTCATTCTCTCCGGAAGCGGTGGGGCGCCGAGAGAATAAGCCCCGGGCCGGGTTCCGTTGACGACACATTGTTGTGAGTACCGTCACACTGCAATCTTTCGCGCGTTGGTGAACCGGTATGACTTCCCCGCCGTTGTGCGGTGAAGTACCACCATGAATTTGCTACACACGAGAGAAAATCTTCATACGCAAGCTGCTTACGTCACTCCTGGTCGGCTGGAGCGCGATTGCGACCGTTGCGATGACGACCTCCCCGGCCGGCGCACTGCCCGCCAGATACCAGTTCCAGAACGCCAAGAACGCCTCGGTGTGCTTTAGCGCATACGGTGACAGCATCAGCGCGGTGCCCTGTCTGCCGGAGAACAGCTCGCTCTCCCACACCCACTGGGTCATGGACGGCAACGCGCCAGCAGCAGGTTCGTCATCCCATCACCGCACCAACGGATGAATGCCTGGATGGCAATCTCAACGCCGCGTACATGTCGCCTTGCACCTGGGACGATTACGGCACCTACTGGGATGTCGAGCAGGTCTCCCCCGGCTACTTCCTGTTCCGCTCCTACAGCGGCAAGGTTCTCACCCGATGGGACTCCGGAAACGTCAGCCTCGCCTGGCCCTCGGACGTGGATGACGACCGCAAGTACAAGTGGAAGGCGATTCTGTAACCGAGCGCCTTTCGTGATGGCCCGCAGGTTTCTTGCCGCGGGCCATTCCGCTTTTCCAGACGGTCGAAGATCCGGTGTCGCGCTCGCAGATGCGCCTGCGGGCCGGCGAGACAGCGCCGCCAGTGCTGCCCAGATCGTGCGCTCGGCTACCACGACGAGCCGGCCACCCGCCTGGTCAGTGAAGCTGGAGGAACCTGGAGCCGATGCGCACCGGGCGAACACTCGAGGCGACCCCGAGCCCTACTCGCTTAGCGGCCTTCCGAGCCGCCTGCCTGCTCCGGTTACGTCGGTCTACTTGCTTGCCCTCGGCGCCTGCGCCAAGGGCTGCAAGGCGGAGCGCTCCGAGGGCGGCCCATCCTCGAGCGCTATACAGGGAGTGCGCATCACACTCCCGCTGTGACGGTGGCGTTCAGCGGTCGGGAGGCTGACCGCCACTGTCATGGGGCACGGATATTCAGCGGTACGCGGCCCGGAGGGAGGACTGTCCCCGCTCAGTCTCGCCTCAGTTCGAGAAGGGGACAGCATCAGCGGCGGACGTGTGCCAGTTGGTGACGATCGGCTTGTCGACGACGAACGAGCCGACGCTCAGGGACACCGGGTTCGGGTCACCGTTGGAGACGGAGACGATGAGGCTGCTCAGCTCCTTGCCGCCGTCCTGGTTGGTGGTCTTCGGGTTCACCCCCGCGTAGGCGGTGACCCCTGCGCGCAGCGTGATCTCCTGACCCACGGACTGCTCCGCGGGCTTTGCGGCCGTTCCGTCCGATCCGAACGCCACGACCGGCAGCGCGGCGGGCATGACGCAGGTGATGCCCGGCTTGGCCTTGGCCTTGATCAGGTAGTAACCGCCGGCCTGGGACTCAGAACTCACGCTCCAGGAGATGTCGTTGGTACCGCAGCTCTGCCCGTAGCCGCTCTTGTCTCCGGCCGTGTCGTTGCCGTTAGTACCGGACTTGTCCGATGAGCCGCTTCCCGCGGCCTGGCCGCCGGAAGACTTCGAAGCGCCGGAACCGCTGCTTCCGCCGCTCTTGTGCCCGCCCTCGCCGCCGCTGGGCGCCGTCGGGCTTGCCTGGCCGGCTGCCCCCGGGGAGTCCGCGGTGGCGGTCGCGGCGGGCGACGTACCAGCCGACGCCGACGGCGTGTCACCGCCCTGGCACGCGGTCATCAGCAGGCCCGCGCCGAACGCGGCGGTGACGGTAAGGGCGGTGCGCAGACGGCGGTTCATTTCGGGTTTCCCTTCCTGGGGGGCAGATGCGGGGCACCAGGTGCGCGGTGCCGCGCGTTGACATCACCATCACGGCCACTCCTGGCTGCCGGTTCGGTGCTGTCTCACGTCCATGACTCCGCTGTCACGCGCCTGTGACACAGCTCCGGCGGGCCGTGGGACGAAGCCGGGCCACGTCCGGCGGGAGGCTGAACCGGTCGTCCGTTCGCCCCGACCCCGCCGAGCCCACGATGTCGGGTCGCTCTTCGAGGCCTCACCCGAAGCCGCAGGTGAAAGCGACTCACGTTCCTGCTCAGCCCGGGCGTCCCGCGGCGAGGTGAAGTGGGCGGCACCCGGAAGGTCCCGCTAGACTTTCTATCTAGTAATAGAAATAAAATGGAAGCCCGCGCTGAAAGGAGCGTCATGGACCACCTCGCAGCCAGTGCGGAGGCGGACGAGCGCAAGGGCGCCGCTGCCGTTGCCTCGATCGACGCGGACGAGCACCTCATCCGTGAGGTCGAGAAGATCGCTGTCGCGCTGGGCCGTATGTTCCCGGGCCTGTGCGAAGTGGTCCTGCACGACCTGCGGGATCCGGAGCATGCGCTCCGGGCGATCGAGAACAGCCTTTCGGGCCGCCAGGTCGGTGACTCCGCCACTGAGCTGGGCCTGGCCCGCATCGCCGACCCGGAGTACCCCAGCGTCATCCAGAACTACCCCAACCGGTTTCCCGACGGCCGCCCGGTGAAGAGCACGTCCATCGGCATCAAGAATGCCGAGGGCGAGTCGCGGGTCGCGGGTCGCGGACATGCGGCACGTCGTCCTCCGGTTGGATCCAGACGCACCGGGCCGGACCGGTCTGGGCACGTCCCAACCGCAACGTTTCCATGTACACGCGCCGCGCGGCCGGCTCCTGTGTACCGGCCAGCCCGAGCGGCAGTGACCACATGGCCTGGCTCTCCGGTACGGCCAGCAGGGCGGCGCGCACCTGCCGTGCGTTGAGCAGCTCGGTTCGCTCCATCGGGGCCGCGCAGCGCACGTCCAGTGTGATGTCATCCTTGCGCGCGTCCGCCCCGAGCCGGGCGAGGGCGGCCGACGAGCAGACGCCGGGCACAGCGAGCCGCCACGGTTTGCGCCGGGCGCTCTCAGCATCGTGCGCAACTCGTCGGCCGCCTGAAGCAGCCGTCTGGCCGCGGGCAACACCTCGCGACCGAAGGGCGTGAGGACAGCCCTGCGAGAGGTCCGCTCGAACAACGGGTCACCGAGCGGCACGTCGACACCGGTATGACCGTGCATGCGTTGTGCGAGGCCGCGCTCCACCACAGCGACAACACGGCGGGCAATCTGCTGCTCGGCATGCTCGGCGGGCCGAAGGGCCTCGACGCCATGCTCGAAGGGATGGGCGACGACATCACCCGGATGCAGCGGCGCGAGACGCAGCTGAACCAGTGGGCTCCGGGCTCGACGCCGGACACGACCACGCCGCGTGCGTTCGCCGGCGATCTGCGTGCGTTCGTTCTGGGTGACGTACTCGGAAAGGCCGAGCGTACCCAGATGGCGGACTGGCGGAAGGCCAACACCACGGGGGCGAAACTCATCCGGGCCGGGCTCCCCGACGACTGGGTGGTCGGCGACAAGACGGGGGCCGGCGGCACCTTCGGCACCCGTAATGACATCGCCTTGGTATGGCGCCGGAAAGCAGCCCCCATCGTCATCGCGATCATGACGAACCGTCACACGAAGGATGCCGACTACGACAACGCCCTGATCGCCAAGGCGGCGTCCGTGGTCGCGCGGGAACTGTCGTGAACCGCTGCAGGACCACCGGCACCGCTGCCGAGCCCGCCCTCGTCATCGGCGCGTCGTTCACGGCTGCTTCGTGTCCGGTCCTACGGCAACAAGCCGTCGTCCATCTCCGTGCGGTCGGCGGCCCACGCGCTGAGCGCGCGAGCGCATGGCGGGCATGACGCCGACGGCGCGGCCGGGGTCGTCCGGCCGCGCCGCCGAGCGGGTGATCGTCCGCGATATCCGAGGGGCCGTCCTGCCGCCTCAGATGCGGCTGAAGCCCGCCCACTCCTTGATCTTGAAGTGGCTGCCGTCACGAGCTACCTCGGCGGCGCCATGGCCGGGGAGGTGTGCCGGCAGGAGGAGGGCGTTGTTGTCGGCGGCCCACTCCAGCATGCGTCGTCTGGTAGCGCGTGCCTGCTTCTCGTCCTCCTCGAAGCAGCTGTTGAATTCGGGGTGTTCGAGCTGCAGCGGGGTGTGCAGCAGGTCACCGATGAACGCCGCTCTGTCGGTTCCCGACTGCAGCCGGACCACGGACGATCCGGGGGTGTGCCCGGGGGCGAGGTCCAGCGTCAGGTGGGAGTCGATGGTGTGACTGCCGTCCCAGAGCTTCACCAGACCGGCCTCGTGGACGGGCAGCACACTGTCTTCCCAGACGTTCTGGGTGGCCTTCGGATCCTTGGCGCTGATCGGGGGGAGATCAGGGTTCCAGAAGTCGAACTCGACCTTGGGAATCAGGTATGTGGCGTTGGGGAAGGTGGGCACCCAGTCACGGTCTTCTCGCCGGGTGTTCCAGCCGACGTGGTCGTTGTGGAGGTGGGTGTTGACCACGATGTCGACGTCCTGAGGCCGGACACCGGCACGGGACAAACGGCGCAGGAAGCCGGTGTCCATGTACTGCCACACCTCGGCGTAGGGGCGGAATTTCTCGTTTCCGGCTCCCGTGTCGATCAGGATGGTTTTGCCCTCGCTGCGCAGAACCCAGGTCTGGAGCGCGATGGGGACCATGTCGGTGTCGGGGTTCCAGAAGTCCGGGTTGAGCCAGGAACGGTTCTCCTGCCACAGTTCCTCCGAGCTCTCCGGGAACAACTGGCGCGATGTCATCCCCACCGGCCCCTTGTACTCCACCACACGGGTGACGGTGACCTTGCCGAGAGCAATCGTGGACACCTGCATCGTGTCCCGGGAAGTGGCGGAGGAGGCACTCGACTCGCCACCTATGAGGAGCTGGCCGGCGCCGAGCAGCCCGGCAGCACCGACTCCGACCCCGACGCCCGCAGCCGTTCCCATGAATCCGCGCCGACTCATGGAGCGTGAAGACATTTCCCTGCGCATAATTCCGTACTCCTGTGAAGAATGGATTCCGACGTTTCCGGAAACTGACAGTGCGTTTCCGGGGGATGGACACCGCGGCCATTGCCGCCTCACGAGGGGGCGTCGACCGGAAGGTCCCGGGGCCGCCGCCGCCCGGCTCGGGTGTGACCAGCCGACGTTGTCGGTCGGAAGGTCGGTACTCCGGGAGTCTTCGGCAGCCGAAGCCGTGAGACATCTGTCAGATGACAGCGGTCGCGTCCTATGACGACGTCGCTGACCGGCCGGAACCTTCGCCGACTTTTTCCTTGCGGCTTCCGGCCCTGAGAGCAGCCCAACGGCGCCCCCGGCCCGGCCGGAGCGATTCGGCCGGACCCGAGCGGCGTTTTCAGGCTGCCGGTGCGAGTGTGAGTGCGGGCTGGGTCTGCTGGTAGGCGTGACCGATCCGCAGGAGGGCGCTCTCGCCGAGGGGACGTCCGAGGAGCTGCATGCCGATCGGCAGGCCCGCCGCATCGTGGCCGACGGGGACGGACAGGGACGGCACCCCGGTGATGTTGGCAGGGGCCGACAGGCGCACGTAGGCGTCGGAGACGCCCTCGACGGTGCCGTCGGCCCAGGTGATCGTCTCCTGGCCGGCCCTCACCGCGGTCGCCGGGACGGTCGGGGCGGCGATCACGTCGACGTCCTGCAGCATGCGCGCCCACTCCTGCCGCATGAGGGTGCGGGCGCGCTGGGCGCGCAGGTAGTCCCCGGCGGGCATCAGTTCGCCGGCCTCGAGGAGGATGCGGACGTCTGCCTGGTAGAGCTCGGGGACCGTGCGCAGGGTGCGCTCGTGGTAGGCGGTGGCCTCGGGCACCATCAGGCCCCACTGGGTGGCCTGGATGTAGCGGGTCATGGGGATCTCGACCTCGACGAGGCGCGCGCCGAGGGCCCGAAGCTGGGCGATGGCGCGCCGTACGGCGGCCTCCACCTCCGCATCGACGTGGTCGAAGTAGTAGGTGCGCGGCACGCCCACGCGCAGCCCCGTCAGGTCCGCATCGGCGGCCGGCCGGTAGTCCGTGGCGGGTGTGGTCAGGGAGGCGGGGTCTCGGGGGTCGTGTCCGGCCAGGGCGGTCAGGACCAGGGCCGCGTCCTCGACGGTGCGGGTGACCGGGCCGACGTGGTCCAGTGACCAGGACAGGGACGTGACGCCGTGGCGGGGGACGAGGCCGTAGGTCGGCTTGAGGCCGACCACCCCGTTCAGCGCGGCGGGCACCCAGCTCCCACGGCGAGCTGACAGCTGTGCCGGGCCTGGCCGCACTGCTGGACCACGGATCGCCCAGCTTCCCCACGCAGGACCGGCGTCGTCGCCGTCGGCGACATCAGCGCCGAGCTCCTCGCGGAGATTCTCGCCGGGGAGGGCGGCAGGGGCGCCGTCAACGGGGCTTCGGACGCGTCTCCGAGGCCCGCGCGGACCGTGCCGTGGCGGGCCACACCGACCAGGCACGTCTGCCGGGCCGAGCAGTGCGGTCAGGCGGCAGCGCCCGGGTACATGGCCATACGGCCACGCAGCTGTGCGCCGATGTGACTCCGACAGGGCCGGAACGGCGGTTCGGTCAACGCACCGACCTGATGGGGATGACGGCCAGGGCACCGATCACGCAGACCGCGGCGGCGGCGCCGAGCAGGAGGTGGTATTCGTGGCCGCCCGCGGTGTTGACCAGCAGCACGCCGAGGGCGGGCGCGATGGACTGCGGTGCGGCGTTGGCGATGTTGAACACGCCCAGGTCCTTCGCCGTCTCCTCCGGATCGGGCAGGACGTCGAGGACGAGGGCGAGGTCCACTCCCGCGTAGACGCCGAAGCCGAGGCCGAGCACCACTTCCGCGGCGTAGAAGCCGGCCACGGAGTGCGTCGTGATCAGCAGGGCCGTGCCGATGCCGAACACCAGCGCGGAGGATCCGACGAAGACCTTGCGGCGCCGCAAGCGGTCGGACAGCCATCCGGCCAGCTGGCCGGAAGCCATCAGGACAAGGGTGTAGATCAGCACGCCGGTGGCCATGACGGACACCGCCCGCTCGTCCGACAGGCCCAGATGGTCCTGCAGGAACAGCAGCCTGAAGGTGGTGAACATGAACATCGCCAGAATGATCATGAAGCGGGAGGTGAAGGCCCAGCCGAAGTCAGGGTGCTTGCGGGGGTTCACCCAGAATGTTCTGAGCACCGTGCGGGGGCCCCCGTCGGACGGTGGACGCTGCGGCAGCGGCTTGTCGGGAAGGGCGATCGCGTACAGCAGGACCAGGGCGAGCCCGACCGCAGCCGGGGCCATGAACAGCAGCATTCCGTGCGTGCCGAGGACCTTCGCCGCGTAGGCGGCGCCGAGAATGGCCACGTTCTGCATGACGCCGATCAGGCCGGCGACCTTGCCCCGCTGGAAGACCGGTACCTGGTCGGCGACCGACGCGGTGAAGGCAGCCAGGGCGGCGTTGGCGAACATCTGGCTCAGGAACCAGGCGACGGCGACGACCGTCAGACTGCGCGTGGTGGCGATGACGGCGAGGCCGCCCGTCAGGCCGAGCGCGCCGATCACCAGCCAGGGCCGACGCCGGCCGAAGCGGCCGGTCGTCCGGTCGCTGATCCGGCCGAAGACCGGGTTGGCGAGGAACGCGGCCACCGCGCCGAGGCTGCTGACCATGCCCAGGGCAGAGACCTCGTCGTCCTTGGGGACGATCTCCTGCACCTTGATGGCAAGGCTGGCGAAGACCGGAGTGAGCAGGGCCAGGAACAGTCCGAGTTGCGCCAAGGCCATCGTCGTGACCACCCAGGGGCGGGCCGTGCGCTCGGGCGAGCAGGGCTGCTCCAAGTCCTCGGGGGCTGGACCCGGGCGGGGGGAGGTGGTGGTCATGTGACCGCCTTAGTGCTGGGGAGACGCAGAAAGGGAGGGACGCGCACGCGGGATCGCCGGCATGCGCTGCTCGCACGCGTCTTCGACAGGTGTGAGTGGTTCGCCAAAATAAGCGTGGCTCGATGCCCGGGCAAGAGTCGGACGCAGTCTCGTGATGTACGACGCAACGCACATCGGCGCACTGTCCGTATGGCGATATCTTCCTGCAACCTGTGGTGTGCAACGATCCTGGCAGTACCCTCTCTGGCAGGTCAGGTCGGACATCAGGTACAGCGGCGGGACATCTGTCAAATGACGACGAATGTACGAGACGTCAGTCATGGACCCCAACTGCCGCCCTGGCAAGGGAACTCATCGATGTCTTCCCGCCATGCGATCCACTTGGTCGGACGCGAGGCCGAGCTGGCGGTGCTGCGTGATGCCGTCGCGCGGCTGCGAGCCGGCACCGGCGGCGTGGTCCTGATCGAGGGGGAGCCCGGCATCGGCAAGTCGTCGCTGGTCGCCGCGGCGGCCGCCGCCGGACAGGAGTCCGGCTGTACGGTGCTGCGCGGCACCGCGGACCAGGTCGCACATCCGTTGCCGCTGCGATTGCTGTTCGACTGCCTGGAGATCACGCAGCACACACCCCATCCCCGTCGCGCGGAGATTGCCCGCTTCGCGCATGCCCGGCGTCCCGACATCTTCCTCAAGAGCGCTGCGCACGCCGCGGTCGCCGAGATGCTCATCAACCTGGTCGATGAGCTGTGCGCGGGCTCGTCGACCGTGATGATGCTCGACGACGTGCAGTGGGCGGACGACGCGTCGCTGGACGTATGCCGACGGTTGGCCCAGGCCGCGGTGCACCTGCCGTTGTTGCTGGTGCTGTCCTTCCGTCCGGTACCACAGGAGCCGGGCTTGCGACGGCTGCGTGCCGCGCTGCGCGGCCCCGGCACGAAGGAGATCTCGCTGGGGCCACTTGGTCCGGACGCCGTCCTCGATCTCGTGTCCGACGTCGCTGGTGCGCAGCCGGGCCCCGCGCTGGTCGAGTTCGCCGCCCAGGCGAGCGGCAATCCGCTCTACGTGCGGGAGCTGGTCGAGTCCCTGGTGCGTGAAGGCGTGGTGACGGTCGACGGGCATGCCGAGCTGCGCGACACCTCGCTGAGCTGCGTTCCAAGGTCCCTGGCCGCGGCGCTGGACAGCCGGCTGAGCTTCGTCGGGGACAGCGCACTCGACATGCTGCGGGCGGCCGCGCTGCTCGGCGGGGAGTTCGCGGTCACCGAGGTGGCAGTACTCCTGGGCCGGTCCATTTTCGAGATCGCCGCTGACCTCAAGGAAGCCGTGGCGGCCGGGATCCTCGTGGATGCCGGCCGGCGGATGGGGTTCAGGCATCCACTGATCCGCCAGGCGCTCTACGACGGCATACCGACGGCGCTGCGTGTCGCGCTGCACCGGGACGCGGCCCGGGCGCTCGACGGCATCGGCGGGGTCGAGCCCCAGAGGGTGGCCCAGCAACTGCTGGCGGCGGGCCTGGCGGGCGACCGCTGGACCCGGAGCTGGCTTGCCGATACGGCCCCGGTGCTGGCAGCGCGGGCCCCGCACATCGCAGCCGAGCTGCTGCGACGGGAGCTGGATCACGGGGTTGCCGACGAGGGGGAGCGTGCCGCGTTGAGCATGGCTCTCGCGCGGATCCTGGTGGGCACCGGCGAGCATGAAGAGGCCGCGCTGCACGCCCGGCAGGCCCTGGCGGGGTCGACCGAGCCCGCTGACCGCGGGCGGATGTACTGGGTGCTCGCCCGTGCGCTGGTCAGCGGCGGTGACAACGACGCGGCCGTCGTGACCCTGAGGCAGGCGTTGGAGCGGCCCGATCTGCCGGACGCCTGGCGTTCCCGGTTGCTCGCCTCGTTGGCGATGTTCCAGCGGGCGGGATCGGGTGCTCTGGAGGCCGCGGAGGTCACCGCCCGCCAGGCACTGGAGATCGGTGAGAGTACGGGGGACGCCTTCGCCACCGCGTACGCGCTCATCGATCTGTGGGGCAACCACTCCGTACAGCGACGGCATCTGTCCGCCCTGGAGTGCGTGGACAGGGCGCTTGGGATGCTGAACAGCGCCGGCGACCACGCGGATCTGCGGGCGTACGCGCTGCATGCCCGGATATTCACCCTGCAGAACCTCAGCCGGTGGTCGGATGCCGAGGGGGCCCTCGGCGAGGCGCGGCGGTTCCTCCTCGACAACGACCGAGCCGATGACGCCATGTCCAGCGTCACCGCAGCGGTCCTCATGTATTGGCTGGGCCGGTGGGACGACACACTGGCGGAGCTCGACTCGGTCGACCAGAGCGTCTCCGCGATGACCTACCGGGGACTGCGCGAACGCGGGCCGGTGTGGCTGTGGCACGGCGTGGCCGCTCTCATCGCCGTCCGCCGGGACGAGCACGCCAAGGCCGGGGCGCACCTGCGGGCCGGGCTGCGTCAGCCACCTGTCACGGTCGCCGACCGGGAGAACACCGACTTCCTGCTGTGCGCGCGAGCGCTCGCCGCCGAGCAGAGCGGGGACCCCCAGCAGGCCCTTGCCCACCTCAGTCCTCTCCTCGACCGGCGGCCCGGTGAGATGACGCTGATCCACCAGTGGCTGCCGGCGTTCGTTCGGCTGTCACTCGCGGTGGACGACCGGTCGGCAGGCGCGGCCGCACTGGAGGCATGCCGGGCCGAGGCGGCCGCGGAACAGGTCCCCGCCCGGGCCACGGCTGCCGCCGACTGGTGTGCCGGTCTGCATGAGGGAGATCCGGCGTTGTTGCGGTCGGCGGTGGATCACTATCGCGCCGCCGGTGTGCCGGTGGAGCTGGCGGGGGCGTTGGAGGATCTCGCCGTCGTCCTCGCCGATCGCGGGAGTACGGCCGAGTGCAAGGCTGTTCTGGCGGAGGCCGTGGATCTCTACAGCGGTTTCGGCGCGGTGTGGGATGTCCGCCGGGCCGAGGCGCGACTGCGCGAGTACGGGATCCGCTGCGGTGTGCGGGGCGCCCGGGCCAAGCGGGCCGCGCACGGCTGGGACGCCCTGACCCCGACCGAGCGCAAGATCGCCCTGCTGGTCGCGGCCGGCCGGTCCACAGCCGAGATCGCGCAGAGCATGTTCCTGACCCGTCGCACCACGCAGACGCACATCTCGCACATCCTCGCCAAGCTCGGCATGCGCAGCCGTGTGGAGATCGCCCGGGAGGCCTTCAACCGCGACCCGGGAGCCATTCCCACCGATCTGTGACGCGATCGCTGTCATCTGACAGATGTCTCGTGGCATGGGCCACGGAAGCCTGGGCGTACACCGGCCACCTGGCCGGAACGCCGGCTGGCCGGCCTTCACGGACACCTGCTCGACGCCTCTCCTGAGCGCCGGGAACAGGTGTCGAGAGTCACAGAAGGACAGGAATGCAGAATGGACATCATCGAGCACGACACGATGGCCGGTGTCCTCTTCGACAACCACAGGCAAAGCGGACCCGTGGCCGTGATGCTCCGCTACGACACCTCAGACCCCCTCGCCGTGGGCCTTGTCTTCGGTGTGGGCGACCAGCCGGGCATCACCTGGGTCTTTGCCCGTGACCTGCTGTCGGAGGGCATCCGCGAAGCCATCGGACAGGGTGATGTCCGCGTGTCACCGAGCTCGTGGCAGACCACCGACGTGGAACTGAGATCACCCGAAGGAACATGCAGAGTGCGGTTCTACACGGATGAACTCCAGGATTTCCTCCAGCGGACGAACACGGTCTGCCCGCCCGGTTCGGAACGGTGCGAGAAGAGTCTCGAGCGAATGCTGCAGGGGCTCCTGAGGACCGTCTGAGGCGCTGCGATGCGGGGACCGACCGATGCAGTGATCAGCCGCGGGTGACGTTCTCGGTGAGCAGGCGGAGCAGGTGCCGGGCGGTGGCCTGCTGCTCGGACGACAGGCCCATGGCCTCGCCGATGGCGACCGGGACGGTGCGGGCCTTGTCCCGAAGTTCCGCGCCGGCCGGGGTGAGGTGGAGGGCGACGGAGCGTTCGTCGTCGGCGCGGCGTTCGCGGCGGATCAGACCGGCTGCTTCCAGACGTTTCAGCAGGGGAGAGAGGGTGCTCGATTCCAGCTGGAGGGCGGTGCCCACGTCCCGTACCGAGACACGGTCCCTCTCCCAGAGCACGAGCATCACCAGGTACTGGGGATAGGTGAGACCCAGCTCGTCCAGCAGAGGCCGGTAACGGGCGGTGACCGCCC
This sequence comes from Streptomyces sp. NPDC127197, assembly GCF_042672405.1. NCBI lineage: Bacteria > Bacillati > Actinomycetota > Actinomycetes > Kitasatosporales > Streptomycetaceae > Streptomyces > Streptomyces sp. NPDC127197. Next base: position 13,231 of record NZ_JBHXVG010000063.1, read on the forward strand.
GCGAGGCGGCGTACAGGGCGAAGCAGAGCTGGTCCTGTAGCAGGAGCGAGCCCTGCTCCACGGGGTCGTCCGCGGCCTGGTCCATCGCCTGGTCCATGGCTCCGTCCTCACGTCTCGATAGGAGACCTCCACACTAACAGGCGCCCCCAATAATATCCCGCCCTATTAAGTTGTGCACTACTTAATCGCACGCTACTGTCTTTCTGTGCCGACCGACCCCGGGCGGCGCACCAACCAGCCGCGCTACGAGGAGCCACCATGTCCGAGACCACCACCCAGCCCGTCCTGGAGCCGGCCGCCGCCGCCTTCGCCGAGGCCACCGCCAACCCGCCGTACCTGTTCGACCTCGGTCCGCAGGAGGGCCGCAAGGCCGTGAACGAGGTCCAGTCCGGCGAGATCGCCAAGCCGGACGTCGCCGAGGAGTGGGTGACCGTCCAGGGCGGCCCCACCGGATCGGTCCAGGCCCGTATCGTCCGGCCGGCCGACGCCCACGGCCGCCTGCCGGTGATCCTCTACATCCACGGCGCCGGCTGGGTGTTCGGCAACGCCCACACCCACGACCGGCTGGTGCGCGAGCTCGCCGTCGGCGCCCGCGCGGCCGTCGTCTTCCCCGAGTACGACCTGTCGCCCGAGGCCCGCTACCCGGTCGCCATCGAGCAGAACTACGCCGTCGCCCGCTGGGTCGTCACCGACGGCGCCGCCAACAACCTGGACGCCACCCGCATCGCCGTCGCCGGCGACTCCGTCGGCGGCAACATGACCGCCGCACTGACCCTGATGGCCAAGGAACGCGGCGACGTCTCCCTGGTGCAGCAGGTGCTGTTCTACCCGGTCACCGACGCGAGCTTCGACACGCCGTCCTACCACCAGTTCGCCACCGGCTACTTCCTGCGCCGGGATGCCATGCAGTGGTTCTGGGACCAGTACACGACCGACGAGAAGCAGCGCGCCGAGATCACCGCCTCCCCGCTGCGCGCCACCACCGAACAGCTCACGGGCCTGCCCCCGGCCCTGGTCATCACCGCCGAGGCCGACGTTCTGCGCGACGAGGGCGAGGCGTACGCCAACAAGCTGCGCCAAGCCGGAGTTCCGGTCACCGCCGTCCGCTACCAGGGCATCATCCACGACTTCGTGATGCTCAACGCCCTACGCGAGACCCACGCCGCCGAAGCCGCCATCAGCCAGGCCATCGCCACCCTCCGCACCGCGCTCGGCACCGTCTGAGCGGCTCCGGAACTCCGGGCAACGCCCGCACGATCCCACCAGGGCGGCCGGAGCTTGCGGCCCACGCCGCCGGCAACGACGTCACCGTCGTCCGGCCCCCGGGCAACCTTCACGAACGTCATGCTCAACGCCCCGTGGACGCGGCGCATCCGCGATCCCGGCCAGACCGTCTCACTGCGAACACCCCAAGGAGAACGTCATGTTCCGCCTCTCTCACATCCGTTCAACCGTCCGCACCGTCGCCACCGTGACCCTCGCTTCGATCGTGACCGGCTCCGTGCTTGCCGCCACCACGGTGAGCAGCAGCGCCGCCTCACACAAGGCCGGGGCGGGCAAGGCCAAGCCGACCATCGTGCTCGTCCATGGCGCTTTCGCCGACGCCTCCAGCTGGTCCGGTGTCGTCCAGCGCCTGCAGCGCGACGGTTACCCGGTCATCGCCACGGCCAACCCGCTGCGCGGTCTGGGCAGCGACGCCGCCTACCTGCGCAGTGTCCTGGACACCGTGAAGGGCCCGGTGGTCCTGGCCGGCCACTCCTACGGCGGCTCCGTGATCACCCAGGCCGCCGCCGGGGACCCCGACGTCAAGGCGCTGGTCTACATCGCCGCATTCATTCCGAACGTCGGCGAAAGCGCCGGCGAGCTGGCCGCCAAGTTCCCCGGCAGCACCCTGGGCGAGACCCTCGACAGCGCCTCCTACCCCCTGCCCGGCGGCGGCACCGGCACCGAGCTGACCATTCAGCAGGACAGGTTCCACCAGCAGTTCGCCGCCGACGTGCCCGCCACCACCGCCGCGATCATGGCCGCCACTCAGCGGCCGGTCTCCACGCTCGCCCTGGAAGAGAAGGCCACGAAGGCGGCTTGGCAGGACATCCCCTCCTACGCCCTGATCGCAGGCAAGGACTACAACATCCCGCCCAAGGCCCAGCAGTGGATGGCCGAACGCGCCGACGCCCCCACCGTCACCATCGACAGCGCCTCGCACGCGATTGCGGTCTCGCACCCGGCGGCGGTAACCGACCTCATCCTCCGCGCTGCCCGCGACACCCGCTGAACCACCGCAGGCCGCGGCACGACGCCCCGCAGCCGAGCAACCGTTGGCGGCCTCCGATGGAGGCCGCCAACGGCGTCTGCTCGGTTCACCCTCGCCGGCGTGTTCTCAGCGTCGCGATATGAGGGAATCAGTCCTCCGCCACGCCGACCCCCTCGGTGCCGCCGACCGGGTACTCGTAGAGGGGACGGCCCCGACTGCCGCTGGTGCGGAACGGTTTTCCGTGGTCGTCGATCCGGTGGCTCGGACGGACGGAGGGGGACGCGGACACCGATGGGTGCGTCGCGGAGGAGGCGGAGGACTGCTGGCTGCAGGGCACGTCGGTAGGGAGCGCGTCGTCCAACCGTTTCCAGGTCTTTCTCGTGGCCCGGCGTTTGTTCTTGGCGGACACAAGCTCCACGAGGTCGTTTCCGATCGCCCGGCAGCCGCCGGCAGCAGGGTGCTTTCCTGCTGTGCGGCCTTGAGCTCGGCGGCTTCAATGTTGCGAGTCAGGTGACTCCGAGCGACAGGACCGACGGCGACGGGCGGCCGCGGGCCCGCGAATGGTCTTGGAGAAGCCTTTCTTCGTCCCGAGGGGCTCGTCCTCCAAGTCCGTCACGCACACGAAGATGCCCCGGCGCGGCGCCCGTGCCCGCTCCAGGCCGCGCTCGAAGAAGCGCTGCTCGCCCTCGTCGCACAGTCCTGCCAGGCGCAGGCCAAGGCCGGGCGGCCCGTAGGGACGGGCGGCGGGCTTTCGGGTCACACCGTCTGCCTGCGGCCCCAGAAGAGGACGAACGCCGTCAAGGCGGCAGTCAGAGCGAGCACGACGCCGCCTGCGAGCCACTGCAGGCCGGCCATCTGCTGCATCGGCACGTAGTCCATCGCGAAGCCGACGACGTGCTTGGATTCCAGGCACGCGAAGCGCTCCTCTTCCTTCAGACCGAGGCAGGTCGTCCAGTCCAGACGCTCACCGGCACGGGTGACAAAGTCCATGTGGCCCACCTCCACTGCTCCGGCGGGCAGTTCGGGGGCAACGGCGCCGGGCCCGACGCCCTGGTCGCTGGTGACCGTGACGGCCTGGCCGAGGCCTCGCCGCCACCAGTCCCAGATGACTCTGACGGCCATGAAGGCGCCGAAGGTGACCACCATCGATACCAATGTGCGGCGCAGGAGCATGCCGGCTGCCGCCCCCATCCCGCACGCCAGCAGGGCGAGCGCCACCGGCACGATGCCCGTGGTGCTGAAGAAGATACCGCTCCACGTCAGGCCCGCGCTTCGTCCCTTGACAGGGGCCCACCACCAGCCGAACACGGCGGAGAGCACGCCTGTGACGGCGACGACGACCAGGGCGGTCAGTCCGAGCTTCGCGGCGATCCAGCGGGCGCGGCTGACGGACTGTGCGGTGACGAGCTTGGCGGTACCCGTCTCCAGATCGCCCGCGAGGAGCGGCGCGCCGACGAAGACACCGATCAGGAGGGGGGCGTATCCGAGGTATTCCCCGAAGGTCCACATCTGATCGCTGTACCCCTCGAACTCGGCATCCCAGCCGGACTTCAGGTGGGGCCAGCCCTGCTGGTTCAGGTAGTCCATCATCTGCCCGCGCTGATGGACCATGTAGGCCACGGCGATGACGGTGAGGGCGATCAGGGTCCAGAAGGCGGCCCTGTGCTGCCGCCAGACCAGCCAGGCCAGACCGCTCAGCGGGGCGGGTCCGTGCTTGACCCGGTGCGTGGCCATAGCGGACTGGACGGACGAGGAGGAGGCGGCGGGGGTACCGGCGAACGTGCTCATGCGGCGAAGTCCTTGTGGAAGCCGGTCGGGTTCCCGGCGAGGGTGTCGTTGATATCGCCGACCCGTGCGCTGGAGCAGATCAGGGGCGATGTCTCGGGCGAGCGCAGATACGCGAGCAGCAGCTCTTCGAGAGTGGGTGTCTGGGCCTGCCAGCCGTCCGCGACCGTGAGCGGTCGGCCGAGCCGCACCAGAGCCGTGCCCCGGCCCCGGTCGTTGCGCGACTTGATGACCTGGTGCCCGTCGGCGGACGGATGAAGGCCGTCGCCGCCGGTGAGCACGGCGTGGGCGGCGAGCAGTTCGTCGGTCTCGCCCGCCAGGCGCAGCGTGCCGCCCGCGATGACGAGGAGGTAGTCGCAGACCTGGTCCAGCTCGGCGAGGATGTGCGTGGAGATCAGCACCGTGATGCCGCGTGCGGCGGCCTCGTACGCCAGCACCTCCATGAGCTCGTTGCGGACCAGGGGGTCGAGGTCCGACATGGGCTCGTCCAGGACGAGCAGGTCCGGGCGCTTGCCGAAGGTGAGGGCGAAGGCGACCCGGGTGCGCTGCCCGCCGGAGAGCGTCCCGGTCTTCGCGTCCAGCGGGACGTTGCCCGCGCGGACGATGGCCTCGGCCGTCTCCTGGTCCCAGCTCGGGTTCAGCTTGCTGCCCATGCGCAGGGTCTCGGCCACCGTGAAGCGGCGGAACAGCGGCTTTTCCTGCGCCAGGAACGCGGTGCGCAGGCTGCCCTCCGGCGTCTGCGGCGACGCTCCGAACACCCGCAGGCGCCCGGCGGTCGGCCGTGCCGTCCCGGTCACCAGGCTCATGAGGGTGCTCTTGCCGGCGCCGTTGGGGCCCACGAGACCGCAGATCCGCCCGGCGGGCAGCCGGAAGGAGCAGTCCCGCAGCGCCCAGCCACGCCGGTACTTACGGCCGAGCCCGTAGGCCTCGATCGCTGACTCGTTCATCAGTGGTCCGCTTCTGCGAGGGTTGGTCGCACCCGTCGATCGCGGGTGCGTGTGTGTCGGATGGGTGAGCGGCGTGGGGCCGGTGGCCGGCCGGTCGTCACCGCGGGACGGAGGCCACCGTGCGTACGCCGGCTCCGGCGAGCGTGGTGCCCGGCAGGGCGAAGTGGCGTACGACGCCGGACAGGGCGGCGGACCGTGCCGCCCGTCGGAGGGTGAGGAAGCCGAGCATGCCCCCGAGGGTGTTGGCGATCAGGTCGTCGACGTCCCCCGACCGGCCGTTGCTGAACAGCATGTACATCACCAGCTGAGTGATCTCGATCGTCGCGCTGGCGGCCAGGGAGCGCAGAGCGACCCGGCGCAGCGAGAGTTCCCGCTTCGCCGTCAGCAGGAACAGCATTCCCAGCGGGACGAACAGGACGATGTTGAGCACAAAGCTGGGGTCCATCCCCAGGACGCCGAGGAAGGGGACCACCTGGGTCTTCGTGTACCAGGGCGTCAAGTTCTGGCTGGGGTCCACGATGATGGGGAAGAACGTGAAGTGCAGGAAGCCCGCCGCGTACAGGACGGCCAGCACCCGGGTCAGCGCCGGTATCCCGTACCAGCCTGAAGCTTTGCGCTTCACACGCACTGCGAGCAGCACGCCGAACGCGAGGAGCAGAGGTCCCAGCACCTCCCACGACTCGATGCGGAAGTTGAGCTTTTCCACGGCATGCTCCAGATGTGATAGACGGCAGAATCCGCGAGATGGAAACGACTCTGCCCGGCCGCTCAGCGGAGCGGATCCGGCGAAAGACAGAACTTGCTCGCCCGACTACGACTTTCGGCTGAGCGGTGTCCTCCCCCTGCCGTCCGGTTGGGCGAGAACGCGGCCCTTGCTGCCCTGGGACGTCGCCTGGGACAGCGCCGACCGATGCGCCACCCCGCACGCTGGCACCGCACCCGCCCCGCCCTCTCCCTCACCGACATTCCGCACATCGCGTCGCCGTAAGGGCTATCGCTGTCCCGTAACTCCTGGTCACGGGTGAGATGATCACGGTGTGGCTGGTGTGATCACGGCGTCGGAGTCGTCCTGGATAGCCCCGTTCACCGGGCTGAGCCCGCGACAGTTCGGCAAGCTGATCACCGCGCTGCGGCGTGAGGGTGCGGACCCGTCCGCAAGGGCCGACCGTGGAGCCTGCCGCTGAAAGACCGGGTCCTGCTGGTCGCGGCGTTCTGGCGGACCAACCTGACCCTGCGCGGGCTCGCGCCTGTGTTCGGAGTGTCGAAGTCGGCCGCTGACCGCATCATCGACCACCTCGGCCCTGCGCTCGCGCTCCAGCAGCGCAAGCGGTTCCGTGTGGACGGCACCCTGGTTCCCACCCGCGACCACACCGTCGCCGAGCAGTCGAAGAACTACAAGTACTCGACCAACCACCAGGTCGTCATCGACGCCGACACCCGGCTCGTCGTCGCCATCGGCCGGCCGCTGCCCGGCAACCGCAACGACTGCAAGGCGTGGGAGCTGTCCGGCGCCAAGGATGCCGTCGGGAAGACCACGATGATCGCGGACGGCGGCTACCGGGCCACCGGCCTGGTCAATCTCGCACCGGCGCGAGAAGGGCCAGGCCGAACTCCCCGCCTGGAAAGAGGAACACAACGCGTCCCACCGCAAGATGCGGGCCCGCGTCGAGCACGTCTTCGCCCGCATGAAGGGCTGGAAGACCCTGCGCGACTGCCGCCTCAAGGGCGACGGCGTCCACCACGCGATGCTCGGCATCGCCCACCTGCACAACCTGATCCTCGCCGGGTGACGGAGGAAGATACAGATCATCCGCCATGACAGAGATCATTTACGGGACAGCCCTGACTCGTCCAGCCCGGCTGGGACAAGCGGACACGCAGCATGGTCACCACGGCGAACACCGCCGGTGCGGGACCCATTACATATACAGCAGGAATGACGACATTCACGTTCACGCCAGGCTCCTACGGCGTTCGGCAGCGGTTCCGATCATCTTCCGCAGAGGCGGTGCCCGCGCGGATAAGGCGAAAGGCAGGTCTTGGCCGGCGCGGCTACGACTTTCGGCAGAGAGAATGGCACCGTCCGCTGGCATACGCTGCATGGCATGCGCTTTCGTCACCCAAGGTCACGCCCTGGCCCCCGCCTCGTCGGCGCCCTGCTGCGGGCGGCCGCGATCTGCGCCGTGGTGGCTGCCGCCCTGTTCGACGTGCGCGCCGGCACCTTTCGTCATCCTGACACCGGAACTGCGCTGACGGTCTCGGCATCGGTGGTGGCGGCCACGCTCCTGGGTGTGCCGGCGCTCGCCGCTCGGGAGGTCAGGCCGTGGGCACTCACCTACGCGAGCGGAGTCGCGGCCGCCGCTTCGCTGGCCTGCACCGTGGCCATCCATCTCACAGCCGGTGACACGGACGCGTCGTCCGCCTATGGTGCCTTCGAACCCGTCGCGCTTCTGATCCTTCTGGCCGTTACCGCACGACAGGGCGCACCGGTGCCCGCAGCCGTGGTCACGGCGATGCTGCTCGCCGCGGTCATCACGCGTCCCTTGGCGGTGCGCGTTCAGGAAGGCGGCCTGATCGTCGCGTTCATGCTGACGCTCGTCGCCGTGACGGTGATAGCTGTGAGCCTGGCCACGCGGCTGGTGATGGCCGACCGACGGCAACGCGAACACCGGATCCGCCTGGAGCAGAGGCTCGCCCTGGCCAGAGAGTTGCACGACTTCGTGGCCCACCATGTGACCGGGATCGTCGTCCAGGCACAGGGTGCCCAGGCGGTTGCCGCCAAACGCCCGAACATGGTCGCGCCCGCGCTGCAACGCATTGAGCAGACCGGCGTGGAGGCACTGGTCTCACTGCGCCGCATGGTCGGCGGGCTCCGCGCCGAGGACATCGACGCTCCGCCGACCGCACCGGAAGGGATGCGTGATCTGCGCGACCTGGTCGCCAACTTCAGCCTGCACGACGTGTCCGCGCGACTCACCGAGACCGGTCCCACCGACACGCTGCCGTCGGACGTGGCCGCCGTCGCTCACCGCGTCACGATGGAATCGCTCACCAACATCCGCAAACACGCCCACGGCTGCCGCCACGTCCACGTCCGCGTGCAGGTTCTCCCGCAGCAAGCCGTCGTCGAGGTCAGCAACGACGGAACGGTGCGCCAGACCTCCTCCCCGGGCTACGGGCTCAAGGGACTGGAGGAACGGGTCACACGGCTCGGCGGAACGTTCCGGGCCGGTGCCACCACGGACGGAGGCTGGCTGGTCCGCGCCTGCCTGCCGCTCGCTCCGGCCGGGACGGACACGCCGTGATCCGGGTACTGATCGCCGACGACCAGGCCATCGTGCGCACCGGTATCGCCATGATCCTCTCGGCCGAAGACGACATCGAGGTGGTCGCCGAGGCCGAGGACGGGGTCGAGGCCGTGGAACAGGCCGCACGGCACCGGCCCGACGTCGTCCTGATGGACATCCGTATGCCGCGCCTGGACGGGCTGGACGCCCTGCGCGCGCTGACCCGCCCCACCGCGGACCACATCCCGAAGGTGGTCATGGTCACCACCTTCGACGACGAGGAGTACGTCACCAAGGCGCTGCAGTCGGGCGCCTGCGGTTTCATCCTCAAGGACTCCGGCCCCCGGCTGCTGGCTGAGGCGGTGCGAGCCGCGGCAGGGGGAGACTCGCTCATCAGTCCGTCGATCACGGTCCGTCTGCTCCGGCAGTTGATGGCACCCGGTACGCGACGAGCACCGGACACGGTCCTGTCCCTGCGGGAGGCGGACGTGGTCAGGCTCGTCGCCCAGGGACTCACCAACGCCGAGATAGCTCACGCCCTGTGCATCACGGTCGGGACGGTCAAGACCCACTTGGGCAACATTCAGAGCAAGCTCGCCGCCCGCAACCGAGTGGAGATCGCCGCTTGGGCGTGGCGGGTGGGCCTGGCCCATCAGGACTGACACCTGGCTGGCGGAAATTCGCCAACAACGGCTTCATTCCCTCCCGAAGCGGCGGGTTGGCGAGAAAACAGCCGGGATCTGGATTCCCGTCCATGACAGTCATTGTGAGTACTGTCACAGCGCAATCTTTCGTACGGCGGTCGAACCGTACTGACTTCCCAGCCGTTATGCGGTGGTGAAGTACCACCTTGGATGTGCTGCACGAGAGAAATCTTCAAGCTTAAGTGCTCACTTCCCTCCTGGTCGGCGCGGGCGTGATCGCAACCGTTGCGATCACGACCTCAGCAGGTTCGTCATCCCATAACCGCACCGACGGACGAATGCCTGGACACCAACCTCAGCGCTGTGTACATGTCACCTTGGCCTACGACGGCCAAGGGAAGGCGATTCTGTAACCGAACGCCCTTCCATAGCGAGGCGTCACGCTCTCGCCGTGACGGTGGCGTTCAGCGGTCGGGAGGCTGACCGCCACTGTCATGGGGCACGGATATTCAGCGGTACGCGGCCCGGAGGGAGGACTGTCCCCGCTCAGTCTCGCCTCAGTTCGAGAAGGGGACAGCATCAGCGGCGGACGTGTGCCAGTTGGTGACGATCGGCTTGTCGACGACGAACGAGCCGACGCTCAGGGACACCGGGTTCGGGTCACCGTTGGAGACGGAGACGATGAGGCTGCTCAGCTCCTTGCCGCCGTCCTGGTTGGTGGTCTTCGGGTTCACCCCCGCGTAGGCGGTGACGCCTGCGCGCAGCGTGATCTCCTGACCCACGGACTGCTCCGCGGGCTTTGCGGCCGTTCCGTCCGATCCGAACGCCACGACCGGCAGCGCGGCGGGCATGACGCAGGTGATGCCCGGCTTGGCCTTGGCCTTGATCAGGTAGTAGCCGCCGGCCTGGGACTCAGAACTCACGCTCCAGGAGATGTCGTTGGTACCGCAGCTCTGCCCGTAGCCGCTCTTGTCTCCGGCCGTGTCGTTGCCGTTAGTACCGGACTTGTCCGATGAGCCGCTTCCCGCGGCCCGGCCGCCGGAAGACTTCGAAGCGCCGGAACCGCTGCTTCCGCCGCTCTTGTGCCCGCCCTCGCCGCCGCTGGGCGCCGTCGGGCTCGCCTGGCCGGCTGCCGCCGGGGAGTCCGCGGCGGCGGTCGCGGCGGGCGACGTACCAGCCGACGCCGACGGCGTGTCACCGCCCTGGCACGCGGTCATCAGCAGGCCCGCGCCGAACGCGGCGGTGACGGCAAGGGCGGTGCGCAGACGGCGGTTCATTTCGGGTTTCCCTTCCTGGGGGGCAGATGCGGGGGCACCAGGTGCGCGGTGCCGCGCGTTGACATCACCATCACGGCCACTCCTGGCTGCCGGTTCGGTGCTGTCTCGCGTCCATGACGCCGCTGTCACGCGCCTGTGACACAGCTCCGGCGGAACCCGGGACAAAGCGGGCCCCACGTCCGGCGGGAGGCTGAACCGGTCCGTGGCGACCTCACCTGAAGCGCAGGTGAAGGCGGCAGCGGACCTGCGCCCCCACCCATGACGGGGAGCCCTTGGATGTCCCCACGCCTGACCTCCCGCGTGGGACGCGCCACGCGTGAAGCCGTGCACGCCAAGCTCACGCTCCTGGTGAGCCAGGGCTCCCGCGGCGAGGTGCCTCCTGACCGATCTGGTGGGCGGGACCACCGCGCCCGTCCCCCTGGCGGTCGCTCTCCGACCGACGGTTCACTGGACAGGACCCAGAAGACCTACTTAGACTCTCTGTCTAGAAATGGAAGTGAATTAGAATCCAGTGTCGGAAGGTGCGCCATGGACCACCTCGCAGCGAGCGCGAAGGCGGACGAGCTCAAGGGTGTCGTTGCCGCCGCCTCGATCGACGCGGACGAGCACTTCATCCGCGAGGCCGAGAAGATCGCTGTCGCGCTCGGCCGCATGTTCCCGGGCCTGTGCGAAGTGGTTCTGCACGACCTGCGGGATCCGGAGAATGCGATCCGGGCGATCGAGAACAACCTCTCCGGCCGCAAGGTCGGTGACTCCGCCACAGAGCTGGGCCTGGCCCGCATCGCCGACCCGGAGTACCCCAGCGTCATCCAGAACTACCCCAACCAGTTCCCCGACGGCCGCCCGGTGAAGAGCACGTCCATCGGCATCAAGAACGCCGAGGGCGAGTACATCGCGGCACTCTGCCTGAATCTCGACGTATCCGTCCTGTCACCCGTGACGCTCGCGTTGTCGAACCTCGTGGCCACGGACACCGAGCACCGCGAGCAACCCCTGGAGACACTGCGCGACCGCAACGCGCGCGAGCTGCGTCACGTGGTGGAGGCCCATGCCGCGGAACGCGCCGCGACCCCCCGCTCGCTGAGCCGGGAGGACAAGAAGGAACTGGTGCGGCAACTGCAGCGCGACGGCTACTTCGACTCGCGCGATGCCACGCAACTCATCGCGGACCTGCTCGGCGTATCCCGGGCGACCGTCTACAACTACGCCAAGTGAGCCGCTCATGACCGCCGCCGGATCGACCAATCTGTTGCACATCACCGAGGAGCAGACCGCCGCGCTCGTGGACGAGGAGCTGGCCCTCGAAGCGGCCCGTGCCGCCTTCGCCGCGACGGTGGACGGCCCGGTCTTCCCCAGTCTGGCCGTGCACGGCTCCGATCCGCGCAACCGGTTCACCCTCAAGCCGTCCGCATCCGCGACGCACGCCGGGGTGAAGATCGGCACCTACTGGCCGGGCAACCCGGAGCACGGGCTGCCGCGCCACCACTCGACCCTTCTGCTGTTCGACCAGACGATCGGCCGGATCGCGGCCGTCCTGGAGGTCGGCACCGCGAACGCCTACCGGACCGCCGCGGCCGACGCCCTCGCCGTCGATCTGCTGGCCCGGCCCGACGCCGCCACCCTGGCCGTGTTCGGCACCGGTCACCAGGCCGCCTACGAGATACGAGCCGTCAGCCGGGTCCGCCCCATCGGCGAGATCCTGATCGTGGGACGGAACTGCGACCATGCCACGGAGATGGCTTCCAAACTGACGGCACAGGGCCACAACGCCGGTACCGCCGGCGCCGAGGAAGCCTGTGCCCGTGCCGACGTCATCGTCACCGCCACCACCGCCCGCGCAGACGGCCCGCCCCTGTTCGACGCCGACTGGGTCCGCCCCGGTACGCACCTGTCCTGCATGGGGGCCGATGCCCCCGGCAAGCGGGAACTCCCACCGGAACTCTTCAGCGGCGCACGCGTCTTCTGCGATCTGCCCGAACAAGCCAGCCGCATGGGCGAAAGCCAGCACGCGCCCGCAGCGACCATCCTCACCCCGCTCGGCGAGGTCCTCACAGGACGCGCCGCGGGGCGCGCCGACGACAGCGACATCACGCTCTTCGACAGCTCCGGAATCGGTCTGCAGGACCTCTATCTGGGCCTGGCCCTTCTGAAGAAGATGGACATCTCCCTATGAACAGCCCCATGAGCACCACACCCTCCACCACTGCCCGGACCCTCGCCGACCCGGACACCCCGTTCGCCGTCGTCGACGTCCACAAGACACGGCGCAACATCGCACGCCTCGCCAAGCGGGCCAACCAGCTCGGGGTCACCCTGCGCCCACACGTGAAGACGGCCAAGAGCCTCGACGTCGCCGCCCTCCTGCACGACGACACCCCCTGCCCCGTCACCGTCTCCACCCTCGCCGAAGCCGAGGCGTTCGCAGACGGCGGCTACACGGACATCACCTACGCCGTCGGCATCGACCCCCACAAACTCCCACGCGTCATCGCCCTGCTGCGCCGCGGCGTGCGCCTGCGCATCCTGCTTGACAGCGTCGAGCAGGCATCGTTCGTCGCCGAAGCCTCCCGCCAGGCAGGCCTCCCCATCCCCACCCAGATCGAGATCGACTGCGACGGCCACCGCGGCGGCCTCAAGCCCGACGCCACCGCGCTCCCCGAGGTCGGCCGCATCCTGAACGACGCGGGCTGTCTGGACGGCATCCTGACCCACGCCGGCGAGTCATACTTCGCCTACACCGCTGAGGAACAGCGCCTGGCGGCGAAGAACGAACGCGACACCGCCGTCGCCGCGGCCGAGCGACTGCGCGCGGCCGGCCTGCCCATACACACTGTCAGCGTCGGCTCCACCCCCACCGCCCACGCCGCCGAGGACCTCACCGGCGTCACCGAACTGCGCGCAGGGAACTACGTCTTCTTCGACCTGGTCATGGCCGGCCTCGGCGTCTGCCACCTCGAGGACCTCGCCCTCTCCGTCGTCGTCACCGTCATCGGCCACCGCCCCGAGTACGGCTGGATCATCACCGACGGCGGCTGGATGGCCATGTCCCGCGACCGCGGCACCGCCGCCCAGCAGACGGACCAGGGCTACGGCCTGGTCACCGACCTGAACGGCAACCCGATCCCCGGCCTGGTCATGACCGCCGCAAGCCAGGAGCACGGCACCCTCACCGCCCGCGACGGTGCCCACCTGCCCGACCTGCCCGTCGGCACCCGCCTGCGCATCCTGCCCAACCACGCCTGCGCCACCGCGGCTCAGCATCACGGCTACCACGTCGTCGACGGCACCCGCAGCACAGACGCCGCGCCCGTGATCGAGGCTTTCTGGCAACGCGTCACCGGCTGGTGACCTGCCTCGGCGTCTCGGGCCGGTGTGGCCTCGAGGGCGCCGGTGGCGTACGTCGCCGAACGAAAGAGCAATTCGCTGCTCCGATGCCGATTCGCGCGTTGGCAGGCTCAATTGCGTCGCCGACCGGCAGGCGTCTCCCGCCCGATAAGAGCAGCACAGTGGCACCGACCATCCCCGGCTTCGACCACCAGCGCCTCGGTCACCGACGGCGTGCTCCCAACGCCACTGTCTGCGGCTCGCGCCTCCCGACCGTGCTCCTGCACGGCTTCCCGCAGATACGCCTGATGTGGCGGCACGTCAACTGTGGCCAGTTCATTGGCCGATGCGGCCCAGGACCGGACCGCCGCGGAGTTCCGCAGACTCTTGGCTCGCTGAGCACGCGTTACCGACGTAACCGGCTCCTCAACCGGCTGATGACCAGGACCATCCCGTCACGGCCCAACTGGCCCCGGGCCTGGGCTGAAACGCGGCGAGCGGTGAGCACCTGTTACCGATGTGCTGCTCTCACGGCACGCGGCACGCCCGCGCGACAGATCGATGGCAAGAAATCGACAAGGTTCGTCCAAGTCTGTCCCACCAGTGTGAAGCCGCCTCGGGGCTACCCAGGGCAGCCACAACAAAAGCTGATCGATGAACAAGGACGCCAGCACGATGAGGCGGACCACGGACGCCGGGCCTGGCACGGGCACCGACGGCATGCCGCGCCACTCCGACGAGGCCCTGAGTAACAACTGTGAGGAGTTCATCCGGAGGCTGTATGCCGAGCACGGCACGCCGCTCCTGCGTTTCGCCGCACGCCTGCTCGGTGGTGACTGGCACCGTGCGGAGGACGTCCTCCAGGAGGCCGCGATCCGGGCGTGGAGACATGCGTCCAGCCTGAGCGTGAAAACGGAGGAGGCCCGAGCCTGGCTGTACACCGTCGTGAAGAACCTCGTGATGGATCACCACCGCGCTCGGCAGATCCGCCCGCCGGAGGACATGTCGTGGGAGCTGGATGTCGTCTCCGTGACGGACGGCATCGATGGGATGCTCATGTCTCAGGTGGTCAGGGACACCTACGCTGAACTGAACGGACAGCACCGCGAGATAATCAATCTGATGTACTTCATGGAGTGCAGTGTCGCCGAGGCCGCAGCACACCTCGGCATACCCGCCGGAACGGTCAAGTCCCGTTCCTACTATGCGGTGCGCGCGCTGAGGAAGGCCCTGTCCGACCAGGGAGTCATCGGCTGAACCCGGCGGAAGGGCGCGGCGAGACCGTGGGAACCTGTTTGTCTCCGAGCGGGCGCACCGGCTCCTACGGAGCATGCCGGATCCCGGTGCCCGGGGGACAGGCACCGAGAGCCGACCGGCCGGCGAAAGTGGATCGCACCTCGCCCGGCATCCGGCTCTACGAGCGAAAGTGCCGCGTGGTTCACTCCTGCGTCGAAAAAAGCCGGACCGGACGGAGTGCGGACGACCACCTCAGAGGCTGATGCGCAGCAGCCTGTTCCCGTCGGAGGAAAGGACTTCCGACGCGGCGATGTCCCGGGGACTCAGCGAACTGCTTCCGGTCACTCTGAGCGCGTCAGATGCGCCCGGTGCGCCGTACCCCCCGCTCCGGCACGTCCCTGGCAGGAGTGACGGGACCGCGCCGCTTCTCGTCACCGTACGGGGCGGTCAGCGCCCCACCGCCCGCGAGTACCCCGGCGGCGAACGCCACCGCCAGGGCGACGTAGGTACGGCTCCGCCAGGCGATGTCGGCGGGCTGTTTGCTCCGGCCGGCGTTGGGCGGCGGCTGTGGTGCCGTGCCCGCGCGCAGTCGCGCGATGGCCCGCTCGGGGTCCGGTGCCGGCACTCCGTCCCACTCGTGCGGAGCCACCGC
>NZ_JBHXVG010000064.1:0-27907 GCF_042672405.1 Streptomyces sp. NPDC127197
GCCCAGGGGGCGAAACCCCTCTTCCTGCCCTGCTCCGCAGCAGTCCGATTCCTCCCCGGCCTGAAGGCCGGGACATCCTCGGAGGTTCCAGGTGACGTCTGGCCCGCCTGGAGGATGGCGACGAGGCGGAGTGCGCCTGGTAGGCGAGCGCGAGTGGACGACTGAGAACGCCCGCGGCATGGGCCGGGTTCCTACGGAACATGGTCCCGCTCCCTCACCTGGTAGGTAGGGGAGCGGGACCATGCTGGAGTGGTTAACCGGCCTGAGCGGCCGCCTGCTCTGCGATGGATCGCGCCAGTTCACCGAGTCGGGCTGGGTCCCGTTCCAGCCCCCTCATGCTCAGGATCCGAAGCAGGTCGAAGAAGGCATCGTCGGTCTCCACCCTGCGGTCCAGGAGCATCGCGAGGGCGCCGGGCTGGTCGAACGGCACCCTATGAACACGCGGTTCCTCGCTCGCAGCATTTTCACTGGTTCCTGCTGCGGACGAGTCAGCCCGTGGCTCTGGTACCGCCTGCTTGAGCGCTCGATCGTCGGCGGTCTCTTCTGCCGGTGGTGTGGAAGGCGATCCGCTCACCTCGGCACCCACTATTACGTCGTAATAGTGGGTGGGCGTGCTGCTCTCCTGAGGGGCAGGTACGTCGTCTTTCTTCGTCTTCTTTCGGCTGCGTTCTCGCTTCTCCGCTTCCTTGCGGGCTCGCTCCTCCTTCAGTTCCTGAAGGGCCGTCTCCTGCTGGGCAGCGGGCTTGTTGCCCACAGCTCGAAGTAGGTCGATGGGCTCTTCGCCGATCCGGGCCTGAAGTTCCGGCGTGAGGTTGAGCAGGGCAAGGCGCTGCGACACCCAGCCCTGGGAGCGGTGGAGCCGCTTGGCCAGGGCTACCTGGCTTCCATGGATGGCCAGGAGACGTTGCAGCGCGCGGGCTTCGTCGAGCTCTTCGAGGTCCTGGCGGTGAATGTTGGCGACGAGGGCGGATTCGAGGAGTTCCTCGGAGGTGGTGCCCTGGTCGTCGCTGACCATGACCTTCACGGTGGGGAGTCCGGCGTCGCGGGCTGCGGCGAGGCGGCTGCTTCCGTCGATGACGACGTGGGTGGTGTCGGGTTCGAGGTCGGCTTCGCGT
Organism: Streptomyces sp. NPDC127197; assembly: GCF_042672405.1. Classification (NCBI taxonomy): domain Bacteria; kingdom Bacillati; phylum Actinomycetota; class Actinomycetes; order Kitasatosporales; family Streptomycetaceae; genus Streptomyces; species Streptomyces sp. NPDC127197. Next base: position 1,116 of record NZ_JBHXVG010000064.1, read on the forward strand.
TCGGGGTTGGCCTTGATGTAGGCGTCGCGGTTCATGACCGTGATCGCCTGCTTCTGGCCGTGGGTCTTCAGGCTGCCTGCGAGGTCGGTGAGGTCACCGAGGCTGGATCGGGGGTTGTCTGGGTTGAGGCTGATGCGGTGGGTGGGGAGTTCGGTGGGTGGGGCGACACCGTCGGTGGGAACTCCTGTGGCGGCCGCGACGGCCTGGCGGCGTGCGCTGACGGTTCGGGCTGCTCCGCCGAAGCGGCCGGCGCCCAGCTGGTCGGCCTTGCTCATGCGATCTCCCGGGCGAGGGCGCGCATACCGATCGCCTGCTGTGATTTGGGGGCGTACGACAGCAGCGGCTGCTTCATTCGGACTGCTTCCTTCTGTTCCTTGAGATCACCGATGAGACCGACGACTCGTGGATCCTTTATGTCCACCCATCCCTGCAGTGAGGAAGTGGCGATGAATCCGCGGCGGGAGTCGTACAGGTTGACGACGATGCCGAGGTAGTCGATGTCGACCTGCAGGTCGCTGCGCAGGTCGTCGATCTGTGTGGTGAGCAGTTCGTAGGCGTCGGCTGAGCTGTCTTCGGCCTGCACGACGATCAGGGCGCCGGACTGACCGGGCTTTTCGCCGTCGCGTCGGCGGCCGTAGTAGGCGGCGGCGTCCATGCTGAGGCCGAGGCTGGGCGGGCAGTCGACAAGGATCACGTCGTAGTCGGCTTCGAGCGGGGCTAGCGCCCGCTCGAGGGCTGCTTCCCGGGCACGCACAGCAGACAGGCGGACGTCGAGGAGGAAGGCGTCGTTGCAGGCGGGCAAGAGGTGGAGTCGGCCGTCGAAGGTGTCGTCGTCGATGGAGACGATCAGGTCCCGCAGATCGCCCTTGGGGTCGCCTGCCATGTGGTTCGTGAGGCTGTCACCGTTGAGCGGCAGGGGAGTGGCGCCCAGTTGATTGGTGAGGTGGCACTGCGGGTCGAAGTCGACGAGGAGGACGCGCAGCCCGAGGCCGGGGAGATTCTCGACATCGAGGGGGTCGTCTTCCGGTTCGGTCTCGCTGCCTTGTGCCTCGCTCGCACGCAGTGCTTTGGTGAGTGCCTTGGCGACGCGTACGGCGTGCAGCCTGTTGGGGTCTTCGGCCAGTGCTTCGCCGACTCCGGCGGTGATGGCGGTCTTGCCGACACCGCCCTTCTGGTTGCAGACGATCAGACGGCGGGTGACGGCGGGCCTCTCGACGTCAGGTGCGGGGTTGGCGTCCAGCCACAGCTGGACAGACTGGGCCAGGCCCTGGATAAGTGAGACCCGTCGGTCTGCGGTGACGCGCCTGAACTCCTCCCATTGGCTGGGAGGCAGGAAGGTGGAGAAGGAGTCGGCACCTGAGGTGTCGATGGTCTCGGGCGCCGAAGCGAGATTGCACCAGGCGCTGATGCCCTGTTCGACCGCGGCCTGGATCTCGATGCCGTGCTGGGCGGCTCTGACTTTGAGGTTCTGCCGGAGCCATCCCGGCAGTTTGGACACGACCTTCTCGCGGTCGCTGGAGGTGGCTGGCGAACTCATGGGGGACACCTTACTAACGTCCGAGACCCTCAGCGCCACGGACACGTTAGCTAGGCCGAGTTGTTAAGTGGTACCTCCTCCGTCCGGGCTATTACGCCGTAATAGCAAGGCAGCCGGGTTGTCCTGTCTCTGCGATGTGTAGGCAGTCCCACTCTTCTGTAGGCATGTGCGGCTGGATCCCGGTCGTATGTAGGTAAGTTCTGGAGTGTTCCGGTCTTGTGCAGGTACGGCGGTCACGACGCTTCTACGGTCGAAGTGGCTGGTCGGCGTCGTACCGGAGGCCCGGATGGATGTGCGCGAGGTGTCGGCGGAGCACGTCGAGCTGGAGTACGTCAGCGCAGGCGGCATCCGTCAGCGCGGGTCTTTGGGGTGTCTGTGGCCGGTCCGGTTCGAGTCGGTGAGGCCCGAGCGCCGGTTTCCGGCTTTCCGTGGTCAGGGCAACTGGTGCGGCTGATACTGGTCAGCGACCTGCGCCGGGCATGTGGGCAACGAGTCCTGGCTCGAGCGTGACCATCTGATGCTGCTCGACTTCGACCCGCTGGTAACGGGCGTGTCCTCGCAGCCGTTCCGGCTGTCGCGGGCCGGGGCGGGCGGGAAGCGGGTGCGGCACACGCCGGACTTCTTCCTCCGTCGCGCCGACGGCACGGGCTTGGTGGTGGACGTGCGCCCGGACGAGCGGATCGGGCCGGAGGACGCGGCGAAGTTCGCGGTGACGGCGGCGGCCTGCCGAGCGGTGGGCTGGGACTTCGCGCGGGTGGGGGTTCCGGATGCGGTGCTGATGGCGAACATGCGGTGGCTGGCCGGCTACCGGCATCCGCGGGTGCACCGCCCGCACGTCGCCGCCCGCCTGGTGGAGGTGTTCGCCGACGGCGGCGGGTTGCTGGCCGGGGCCCTGAGGGTGGGTGATCAGATCGCGGTGCTGCCGGGTCCTCCACGCGGAGTTCACACGGCGGCTCCCCAACGAGAGTCCTCTGCCCACGACGGCCAAGCCCTGCTTCCTCCACCAGCTACATGTCATCGCGCACTCGGTCCAGGCGGCTGCTGAGCAGACCGCACCCCCGGGTCCCAGCCTTAGCCACCGATGTCAGTGGCATCAGCGAGGATCTCGGGCATGACTTCGACTGCTGCCGACTACGTGTGGTTCGAGGAGAGCTTCCCCGAGCTCGCAGAGGCATACTGCTTCACCCTGGTGCACAACCTGCCGCCGTCAGAGGTTCTCCGTCGTCTCCAAGGATGTGAGGAGTCTCCGCGGACCGGGGCGGAGCAGATAGTAGAGGTGGCCTTTGACCTCCTGGCCTCCGACGACACCCGGCAGCTGATCGCCATGACGAGCGTCGGGGACTGGACGCTGCTGATCGAGCCCAACGGCTATCTCGGTGTCACCGAGGAGACGGCCCTGCCGGCATCCGCCGGCACCAGATGGGTCTCGCACTTCGTCAACATCAACGGCGTCGACTCGTTTCTCTGGGCCGAGGACGGGACGAACCGCCTGACCTTCGAACCCGGATTCCCCGACAGCCGATGGGGCACCACCCCCGACGAACTCCTGAAGGCCATGCACGACATCGGCTTCCAGTTCTGGGAGGAGACCTCCGACACGGCGGAGGACCTATCCGCACCAGCGGCATTCGCGCTGGCCGAGCATCTGACCGGCGTTCGCATCACACCAGAACTCCTTCAAGGAACGACCTTCACCTGCGGCAGCGCAAAGATCAGGTGACCCGGCCGTGGCCTCCCTGCTTCACCTGGAACCTCCGAGGATGCCCCGGCCTTCAGGCCGGGGAGGAATCGGACTCCTGCGGAGCAGGGCAGGAAGAGGGGTTTCGCCCCCTGGGCGGAAGACCGTCCACCCCGGGACGGGGTGTGCCGGCCCACCGTGATCAACAGCTCTCAACTGTCAGTCCTCCCAGGTAGGTTCAGGATCATGACGACGGACACCACGGACGGGCAGGAGACCGCGCACGCGCGGTACACCTTCCGCCTGCGCGTGTGTGCCGGCGCCCGTGCCGCACTGGAGGCGGAAGGGGCGCACTGCCGCTGGATCTGGGCTATTACGCCGTAATAGCAAGGCAGCCGGGTGCGCCCAGCGGGCCGGCACGGCGACGATCTACCAGCCATGCCAACGCACCGCTGCAGCCAGCACCCAGGAACTTGGGAGCCACACCCAGCGTCTCCGTTATGAAGCAAGCCGAAGAACCCATCGACGCCGTGGGGGAGCAGCCCGTGCCTGGACGGGGCCTGTCTGAGGCCGAGCAGACGCTGTGGGATGCGTTTCCGACAGGGACGATGGTCGACTTCGGCCGTTCGCCTCGCAGTCCCGTTCCAGGCGCTGGGGGGACCGTGCGAGCTGACGTAATCGCGCGACTTCTGCTGGGCGAACGTGAGTCACAGCCTGGATACGTCCCAGCCGTCAGGATGCGTGGAGTAACGGTCACCGAAACGCTGGACCTGACCGGCTGCGATGTCCCATACGCGCTGGTCATGACCGACTGCGATTTCCAGGAAGCACTGCACCTTGAGTCCGCATCCACCAGGGCCGTCGATCTCAGCGGCTCACGACTGTCCGGGCTGACGCTGCAAGACGCGACCATCGACGGACTACTCCGCCTCACGAACGCCCGCAGCAGCTCCCCGGTCCGGCTCACCCGAGCCCATCTCACCGGCACCATGGACCTGACGGGCGCACACATCGAGGGAATGCCCGCTCTCCACGCCGACAGCCTCGTAGTGGAGCGCGACCTCGTCTGCCGAGACGCCAGGATCACGGGCGAAATGCTGATGTGGAGCTGCCGGATCGGAGGAACCTTCGTACTGGAAGGCGCCCACATCACCAATCCGGACGGCGCGACGCTGAACGCCGACGGGCTCACCGTGGACGGTGGCTTCTTCGGCGGCCACACCAGCCCCAACGGCCGTGGACTGCACTCTCAAGGCGAGCTGCGGCTCCAGGACGCGACGATCTCCCGCTGCTGCATCCTCAGCAGAGCCCGCCTCGACAACGCCACCGGTACGGCTCTCAACGCCGACCGGCTTCATGTCGGGGGGCTACTTGCCCTGGACGACGGGCTGACCGCCGAAGGCCCAATCACGCTTGTCGGAGCCGCCATTGAAGGCCCCATGCTGCTGAACAGGGCCGATCTGAACGCTCCCGGACAGTCCGCACTCGATGCCTCTCTCGCCCAGATCGGCGGTGACCTGACAGCCGCCTCTGGCTTCTCAGCCCGCGGATCCCTCGTCCTGGAAGACACACGCGTCGCAGGCTCCGTCGATCTCGCCGAGGCCCAACTGCACAACCCCGCTGGCGAGACACTCTCGGCTCGCCGTCTCCAAGTCCAGGGACGCCTCTACTGCGGCAGCACGACATCGCAAGGCCACATCGTCCTCACCGACGCGAACATAGGCGCCGCTGCCGAGTTCCACAGCGCCCGTCTGACCAATCCATCAGGTAACACCCTGACAGCATGGGGACTGACCGCGAGCGTGCTCGATCTGTGCGACGGCTTCGTCTCCAACGGCCGCGTCTCCCTGACCAGCAGCCACATAGCGAGTGCAGTGTGCCTCGCCAGTACCACCATCACGGGCCGAGTGTCACTGAAGAGAGTCAGAGCCGGCTCACTGAAGACGGACTCCAGCACGCAGCTCAGCGGCCCCGTCGACTTCCGGCACGCACAGGTCGAAATCCTCGCCGACGTCCCCACCCGCTGGCCAGACGCTCTCCTCCTGGACGGGTTCGTCTACAGCCACATGGAGGTGACGCTCCCCCTCCGGGAACGGCTCTCGTGGCTGGCCAAGGAGACCGGCGGATACCTGCCTCAGCCCTACGAGCAACTCGCCGCCGCCTACGTCAGCCACGGAGACGACGCGGCGGCGCGTGAAGTGCTGCTGGCCAAGTGCCGCCGTCAACGGGCCAGCCAGCCACCCCTCACCCGAATCTGGGGCCACATACAGGACTGGACGGTGGGATACGGCTACCGCCCGATCCGCGCCGCAGCATGGCTCCTGCTCATGCTGCTCATCGCCACGGCCGCCTTCACCGCGCAACACCCACCGCCCATGAAGCCGAGCGAGGCACCCCCGTTCAACCCCTTTCTCTACTCGGTGGACCTGCTGCTACCTGTCGTGGGGTTCGGCCAGGAAGGCGCCTTCAACCCCCACGGCTGGCAACAGTGGCTAGCAGCTGCGTCAATCGCGGCCGGCTGGGTGCTGGCCACGACCATCGCTGCAGGACTCACCCGCACGTTGTCCCGAAGGTGAAGTCCGTTTAGGCTGCGGTCCTGACACTCGAGCTATTACGGCGTAATACCTCGGCCAGAGCGGGGCCGTCGGCAATCACCCAGCTGGCGCGGCTGTCCCATCTCGCTCAATCGAGTCGTTTCTCAACGAACAGAGCCGTTGGTGGGGGCCCCGGGGCGGCCGGGCTTCGGAGGCCTGCGGCCGCCCCGGCCGTTCACCTGGAACCTCCGAGGATGCCCCGGCCTTCAGGACTCTGCTGAGGAATGCGTGATTCGGGCAGGGTGTCGGCGTCGGCTGAACTCGGACCCACTTTGAACTCACGCGCCGTCAGAGGGTCAGCGTTCGGCCGTCGTCGAGAAGCGGACCTAGGCGCGCGGTTGAGTGCGCTGGCGGTGCCCAGCGGCGTAGAACGCGGACCTTGATGATGCGGCGTTCGGTGCGGGTGGGCATCCGGCGCGGGCTGGTGCGCGGACGGCTGGAGCGGTCGGCCATGCCTACCTCGCCGAACGCCCGGTAGCGGTCGGCCCAGCGCTGGGCCGTGGTCGGTGAGACCTGGAAGCGTTCGGCAGCCCGGCGCAGGGTCCAGTTGTCCTCGACCACGCAACGGGCAAGCCGCAGGCGGCCGGTCTCGGTCAGGGGTGCATTACGGTGGGGCACGAGGGCCTTTCTGTCGTACGGCACAGATGTCGCAATCCACACCGAGCCAGAAGGCCCTCACCCATTTCAAGATCACACGGCAGTGATTGCTGTCATCAACCTCCGTGGACAGAACACCTAGCCGCCGGGAGGAACGTCGCTGCCCTTCAGGGCGTTCCGATCCGCGGCTCCTTCGTAGGCGCGAGGGATCCCGAGATGCCTGCCGGGCCAGCCGCTACGAGCAGGGTCCTGCACATATCTCTCGACGGTTTGTTCCAGAGGGGTCGGGGGCTCACCTGGCCGGAGGTCAGGCAGTTCAAGCGCCTCGAACTCCTCGTCGCCGAGCGGCCGGGGCGGTGTATCCCGCAGGACGGTCAGGCGCGGTTCGGCAGCATCCGGAATGAACAGCACCGACGTGGTCCACGTAAAGCCCGCTGCGTCATCGGGGTCGAGCCACTTAAGGAGGTTCGCATAGCCGCCCACGAGCCACCGAACCTCGGCAGTGCACCACCTGTGATCACCGATCCGGTACGTGTGAATCCCCGCGACTGAGCGCAAAATAGCCTTTGCCGGGCTCCAAGTTGCCGCCGTACTAAGCAGCGGCCTGCTGTTGAGGCGACCCCGAGTGGTGCAGCTGATAGGCCCGTACGTACTGACGAGGTTTACGGTCGTCTTGGCGATCTGAGCCAGGACCTCGGGCGAGGTCAGGATGGTGACCACGAGTGCCTCATCCGTCTCGGCCGGCTCGGTGAACTGGCTTGCGATGTCGTCCATGCTTGTCAGGTGGACGAATCTGCTCTCCATCCCCGCAATGTCGTCGCACATGGGGGAGGGGTAGGATCTGCCGTCGCTGAAATCCCGCGTGTTGGCGCTGACGAAGTAGACCGTTTCCTCTGGGTGGCAACGCGCGTACTCCACCACGGACAGCCAGATAGCGGCGTCCCGAGCACCGGTCTTCACGCCCTTCACTTCCTTGCAGGGCGCCAGCTTGTTCATTTCCCGGAAGGCCGCCTCACGGAGGGCCTCGTTACTCGTCGGGATCGTCTCTAGGACAGCGCCCCACTGGCGGCGCCAGTGATCGCGGAGGCTGTCCTCTGCGGGATCTCCAAAGTCCACCCCGAGCTCCCACGGCGTGACCTGTTGCAGGGACTCCAGCGCCTCGGCAGCCTTCTGGAGCTTCTCCCGGTACTTGATGGCCTGCTGGGCAGCGAGTTCCTCCATGACCATCCACGGAACTGCGACCTCATGGGCCCCGGCTGCCCGAATCGCGCGCAGGAGGTCGGCACTGCTGCTGTCCGGGCTGAAGGGCCAGAGGATGTTGGTATCCAGAATGATCAAAGCCGGTCTCCTACCGCCTTGTTGAGGTGATCTCCAGGGTTCCAGGCGGTGATGGCAGGTGCACGCGATTTGGGCGTTACATGCCTGATGGGGGTAAGGGGAGCTGCGCGGGGCCGAGGAGCGTCTTGTTCTGCACGAAGGTGAGGTAGGGAATGTACGGAACAGTGCACAGCGGCGCGTGCGGCTCCGGCTACCGCTCGTGCGTCGACCGCCCAGCTCCTTCCGCCCATCGTTTTACCGCGGTAAATCGCGGACGCGGGTAAGAGGCCGGCCGCCGAGCTGATCCGCAGCTGTTCGGTCTCAACCGGCGAGTCGCGTGCCGAATCGGAACCACGAACCCCATCGCCACCGATCAACGGATGGGAAGGCAGCCCGCACACGCAGGGAGCGGTGACTCGGTATACCGCGGTAAAACGCCACTCTGCCACCCGTGGACCCGACAGTGCTCGTAGATCTCCAGCCAGCATTCCCAGCCACCGGGCGACTGCGACTCTGCGGCAGGCCAGCCGGCGGAGCCAGGGGACCTTGTCAGAGTAGATCACCCCGGGGGTCCGACGGTCGAAGTTCAGCTCTCAGTCGTCGGCACGCGAAGGTCGTTTCGTCGCTCAAGTTCAAGCTTGGGCACTCGCGGATGGACGGCACTGGCGCACGGCGCAGTGTTGCAACTCCCCAACGACCTGCATGATCTGTCGGCTCGTCCATCTTGTGCCGGGTGCAATGAACACCATGTGGAAACGATCAGGAACCACTCGCTTGACTCGTGACACGGCCCTGCTGGTGTCGGGAGTGCTGGTGATGTCTTTAGCAGTCATTGGGGCCCTTCTTCTGGTGTGGAGAGGGCCGTGGTGGTTCGACGGCGCTTATCTCAGGGCCAAGGATCTTCGCACCGGCTCGGCAGCTCTTGTGACCGGTTTCCGCGCAGCTGTGGTCCAGCTCCTTGCCATCCTTGGAGCGGGAATCGCCTTGCTCTTCACCGGCATCAACTACCGGCTGACTCGCCGTGGCCAGGTGACCGATCGCTTCACCAAGGCCTTGGAGCGTCTCGGCTCGGAGCACCTGTACGTGCGCTACGGCGGCATCTTGGCTATGGAGCAGATCATCAAGGACGCGCCCGAGCAGATCGAGGATGCGGCCAGTGTGCTGGTTGCGTTCGTGCGAGAACGCAGTCCCAGGTCTGCTGCGCCGCACGCTCAGGCGTCGCGGCGAGACCAGATCGCAAGAGTTCGGCGTGCAGTCCAGCGTGAGGGAGGACAGAGGTCTGCACCGCTGGCGGAGGCGGTGAAGCCTGGCCACGATGTTCATTTGGCGTTGACGGTGCTCTCCAAGCACCGCACGCAGCATGAAGTCATGCTGGGGGACGTCTGCTTGGCTAAGTCTGATCTGAGTTGGCTGTGTCTCCGTCTAGTGCGGTTCTACGGCGCAGACCTCACGGAGGCGTACTTCTGGGGCTCGGATCTCGAAGCTGCCTGGTTCACCAGATGTAACCTGACTGGCGCGTGCCTGAGCAGCACCAAGCTGACGCACGCAAGATTCGGTTCTGCCAGCTTGACCAATGCTGACCTCTTCCAGGCAGACCTCGGCTCGGCGTACCTCTTCCAGGCGGACCTCACCGGAGCAAACCTGAGCGGCGCAAACCTCGCGTCCGCACAGCTCCTCACCGTTGAGCAAGTGCTGTCCGCGAGGATCGACGAGGAGACCAGGCTGCCCGAGGAGATTTCTGCACATCCGGATGTAGTTGCCCGGCTGAGCGAGTCCTGAAGTTGGTCGATGGCAGCGCCGAAGGCCACAGGCCGGTGCCCGAGTCGACGCGCAGCCGACTCGCCTTGAGTCGTAAGAGGCCCCGCACCCGAGAGGCGACGGGCGCGGTCCCAGGGGCGGGGCTTCGCGCGGGCGGCGCCGCCTCATGCCCGGACCAGGTCGGCCGCGGCCGCGTAGGCGAGCCGCGCGTCGGCGGTAGTCACCGCTGGCCGTGCCGCCGCGCGCTCGATCTTCCTCAGTTCGCGGACTACGGCTTCCACGTAAGTCCCGAGGCTGACCATCTGGGTAGGTGTCTTGCAACTGGGCAGTACTGCTTCAATCTGGTCCAGCCAGAACGTGACTTCGCCTTCGTCGGCCAGGCCGGCCCGGTGCTCGAGCAGGCGCTGCCACCGGCGCGAGCAGTGCATGACGGCGCGCAGCCTCTGCCTCCGCCGCCTGCCGCTCGGCCTCGAGGACGGCTTCGGGTGTGCGGCGTACGGGCCGGTCCCCGCGGGACAGGTCGGTGAGGACGGCGGCCTGGAGGCGCTTCGCCTTGTTGTATGCCGCGCTGGGGGTCTTCACAGCGAGCGCTGGCACCAGGTCCGCCCATTCTGCGTTCGCGGCCCGGGCGTCCTCGACCGCCTTCGCCTGGTGGATGTCCGCCTGCTCGCGCAGGTACTGCCACAACTTCACGCGGGTGATGGCGGCCTTGCGCCGCGCCTCCTCGCGCTTCACCGCGCCCGCGTTGGCCTCGAGGTACAGCAGGGCCCGGAAGAGCTCCTCGTCGGCCGGCATCCCGCCGATGTTCTCGTCCTCGGCATCTTCGTGCAGCTGGCGCAACTCGCCGATGAGAGCTGCGGTATCGAGGTTGCCGACCCGGACGGGAGGCTTGAGCAGCGGCTTTGTGGGAGCTGTCGACTTGCGCGCGGGACGTGCCATGACGTCGAGTGTGCCCTTCGAAGGCGATTCACATTCTGTGAATCGCGCGATCCGTGAGTGCGAATGTCGACTCCCCAATTGAGGAGTCGACCTCAGAGGCCTGATTTCACGGGCCCGACGGTTCACGTCCTCGGTCTGTGTGAGGCCCCTGCGGATACGCGCTGCGGGCTGGATGCTCCGTAAAGTCCGCGCAGCCACCTGCGTGAGGCCTCCCCGGATGAGACGCCGCCGGAACTTAATCCATTGGTGCCTCGCGGTTCCTGAATACGCGAAGGCCCGTGCCTGGTACGACATTCAGAGGTTGATGGCGAGGACGGCGGTGCCGTAGCGCGGGGGCGGCGGGTCCTGCCAGCGGGCGCCGAACGAGTCGACGTACACCCGCTCTCGCGGCAAGAGCCAGGGCTGACGGCAGGTGCTGCCGCGACCACTTGCAGAAACGCAAAAAGGCCCCGCCCTTCCCGGGGAGAGTCCGGGAAGGGCGGGGCCTGGTGCCGTGTCAGCCGTCTTCGTTGTCGTTCAGAGCGCTCCGGGTGAGGACCCGGAACGGTCGGACGGCGATCGATCCGTCGGTGCGGCGGATCGCCACGTTGCGCGGCCCGGCGACCGGTCGCCGGCCGGGCCACTGGAAGTGCAACCAGCCGCCGGTGATGTCAGGGGCGCGGCGGGCGCAGTACGCGATGACCACGGTGACGGGGTGGCCTCGTTCGAGGTACACCCGGCTGGTCATGCCGCTCATCGGGCGGGCTCGGGGACAGCGTCGTGTTCACGGGCGCTCATGCAGTTCCTCGTCTCTGCGGGGCGGAGTCTTGGGCGCCGGGGCGGCCAGGCAAGGTGGCCGCCCCAGGCTGGTCAAGGTCGGGGCGGCCGCACGGCGTCGGTCCGCCCTGCTGTCAGGGGGCGTAGGTCGCGGGAGTGCCGTCGTCGCCATCGTTGGTCTCGATCTCGTACAGGGCCGTGGTGGTCACGCGCCCACCCCCGCGATGGCGGCCGCCAGGAGCTCGGTGGCATCGGTCTCGTACGGGTCGCTGTAGCTCTCGTGGTCGCTGACATGGAACGGCGCGCCCTTCGCGGTGACCGTGTACCCGGGGATGACGGTGGCCGCCCGGCCCTCCAGTTCGGTGTTGAGGCGGTCGGCGTCGCGGGAGGCGAGCCAGGTTTGGGTGTAGGGACCGAGGCGGAGCAGCGTGTAGCCGGTGTTGTCGCTGCGGCGGGCTTCGACGTGGACGCCGTAGTGGGCGGGGGCCATGCCGACGTCGTCGGGGAGGGGCAGGTTCGCCGCTGCGTGGGTGAGCATCGCGTAAGCCGGCTGCCAGATGCCGAGGATCGCGCTCGTCTCGCAGCGCAACCAGCCCTTGTTGGTGTAGCCGAGCTGGTTGCCGTGGAGGTAGGCCGCGGCGTGGGGGTGTCGGGGTGGACCAGGGTGACGGCGATCAGGTCGGGGCCGTGGTCGTCGCCGGGGCGGGGCTGGGCGCGCTCAAGGAACGGGCCGACCCGTACGGCGATGTCCTGGTTGCAGCCCGGCGTCCAGGGCTGCGGGTTCTTGCGGGCGGCGAGCAGTGCGCGGAACTGGTCGACGGCGGCCTGGTCCTCGGGGGTGAGGGCGCCGGGAACGTGGCCGCAGCGGCGGAAGAAGGAGGGGCGTTTCATCGGGCGGGCTCCTGTTCGCGGGTGGGGCGGGTCCAGGGGAGGGCAAGGCTGTCGCCGGCGGTGCGGGGAACGAGGTGGCCGTGCAGGTGGAACACGGTCTGGGTCGCGTCCGGGCCGCAGGAGGTGAGGTAGTTCCACTGGCCTCCGATCTGCGCGGCGAGTTCGGCGGCGCGCAGCTGCACGGTGGCGGAGACGACCGGGTCGGTGGTGAAGTCGGCGACGTGTCCGCGTGGCAGAACCAGGAGGTGGCCTTCGGTGCAGCCGCCGCTGCGGGGCACGATCGCGAGGGCATCGTGCCACTCGCGGACGATCGTGGCGGGTGCACCGTCGTGAATGATCCGGCAGAACGGGCAGTCGGGGCGCGGGTGTTTGCGGGGGACCGGCGGCCGGTTGATGTGGTGGTGGGTGACCGCGACGGTGGTGCCGGCCTCCTGCATGCGTCGGCCGATCGCGTCGGCGATGGCGGGTGCGCGGTGGCGGCCGTACCAGCAGTTCACCAGGAGCTGGACCGGGCGGCCTGAGGCGGCGAGCAGGACGGTGAGTTCGTGCACGGCGTCGTCGATGATGCGGGCCGCGCCGGGTGTGGCCAGGACGTAGTCGCGGACGCCCGCGTCCTGTCCGGTCTGGCGGGCGACGATGTCAGCGAGGGCCGGGTCGTCGGGCGGGTTCAGCAGCTCGTTCGTGAGGTTGATGCCGAGGACTGCGGCGCGGTAGCGCGGGGGCGGCGGGTCCTGCCAGCGGGCGCCGAAGGAGTCGATGAACAAGTCGTACACGGGGCCTCCAGTTTCGGGGCGGTACGGGCTCCGGGCGCGGTGACCGCAGAGGGTCGCCGCGCCCGGAGCCGGGGGTCGGGTGTGTTGGGGTGGTCAGGCCGCGGCCGGCTGCGGGCGCGGCGGGGTGCGCAGGGCTGTGAGGGTGAGGCGGTGCTGCCAGGTCTGGGCGGCCCGGGCGGGCGGATTCCACGCAAGGCCTCGCTGTAGAGCCACCGGTCGCGCTGGTCGTCCAGGTCGTCGATGGCGGTGGCGGTGCCGTACGCGACGGCGACCAGCTGCTGCCACACGTCGTCCGGGAGCCGGTTGCGGCAGGTGGCGCACAGCCGCTGGCCGACCAGCGGGTTGTGCCAGATCGTGCAGCCGGACGTGCAGGGGTACTCCGGCACGCAGGCGCAGGCGAAGCAGCCGTCGGGCCTGGACAGCTTGAAGCGACGGCGCTTGGTCAGGCTGGGGCGGTGTGCGGGGGCGGCCGGCCACTTGTGGTCGCAGTGGCGGCAGCGGTGGTAGCGGCCCCAGCCGTTGCGGCCGGGGCCGATGGTGAGGCTGGTGGAGCGGCTGGCCCGGTTGCAGGCCGGGCACTCGGACTGGACGGCGACGTCCTCGTGGTCGAGCCATTCGACGGACATGACGGTGGCGGCCTGGGCGGTGGGGTCCTCGGGGTCCGCGTCGTCGAAGTGCCAGGCGTAGTCGTCGTCCTCACCGTCCTTGGTCACCTTGATCCCGATGCGCTTGGTGCCGAAGCGGGTCAGGTCGGCGAGCTCGCTGCTGGGCAGGATGCGGTGGCCCCACACGCGCCGGTGGTAGGCGTTGGTGACGGCGAGGACGGCGCGGTCGGTGATGTGCCCTAACGCCATCAGCCGGTCGCATTCCTCGCCCAGCGCGACGGCCGGAATGCCGTACAGCGTGTCGAAGCCTTCCTCGGTGGTGCCGGACAGCGTGAAGAGCTGGCCGGGGTGGGCTTCGGAAAATGCGGTCATGGGTGATCGGTCTCCTTGGGAGCGGGGGCGGGCGGCCTGTGGTGCCGCCCGCTGCGGGCCGACAGGGGCCGTTCAGGTAGTGGTGTGGGTGCGGGCGATGGTGGCGGCGAGGTGCAGCAGCGCCGCGGTGTTGCCGTGGATGGCCGTCGCGATCTCTTCGATGCCGGCGTCATTGATGTGGTCGGCGTTGAGGCCGTCCATCGCCCGGATCGCTTCCTGGCGGTGGTCGCGTGGCGGAGCGGGGAATTTGGGGGTCTGGCGGCGGCGACGTCGGCGAGCGAGTTGAGCAGACGGACGCGACCGAACTTGGGGCGGTCGTCCTCCCAGTCGGCGGTGTGGAGTTCGACTTCCTTGTTGTCCTCGCTCCAGGCGGCGCGCACCTCGTAGTAGGCGTACGGCTCGAACTCGGGGACGGTCAGCCGGGCTGGCGTCAGATTGCCGCGGTCGTCGATGCCGGCGGCCGCGATCGGCTCGATGCCGAGTTCGGCGAGGCGGGCGTTGATCAGGTCGGCGTGGCGCTGGGCACGGAGCAGGCCCTGGGCTACGACGTCGATCTGCTGCTCCTGGTGGGCCGCTTCGGCGGCGGCGAGCCAGTCCGGCACGGCGGGCTGGTTGGTGGCGGAGGTGGCAGTCATCGGCTTTCTCCTCGGTTTTGCGGATGGGTTGGTGCTGCGGGGCGGCCGGAGTCGGTGTCGACGGCCGCCCCGCAGGCATGAGGGGTGAGCCCGGCCGGCCGGGCCGGGCGTGGGGTCAGTGCGTGGCAAGGGCGGCGCGGTGCTCCTGGCGGTGCTCGGTGGCCGCGGGTTCGGCGAGGACCTTGACGTGGTGGGGCTGGCCGACGTCGCCGTGCTCGGAGCAGACGACGGCGTACGCGGTCCTGCCGGTGCACCCGGACTCGGGGTCGCGCGGCCGGCCGGACGGCTTCACGGCGTGCTCGCAGCGGCTGTTGTCGTCGTGCCAGGGTTCCACGCGGATGGTGATGCGGGCCATGAACGTCGGTCTCCTTGTTGGAATGCAGGGAGTGCCGTGCCCTGCCGGTGAGGCGGGGCACGGCGCTCGGGGGTGGGGGTTAGGGGGTGTCGGCGACCACGAGGAACTGGTCGGTTACCAGGTCCATCACGACGCGGGCGTCGGTGCCCTGCGCGCGCTGGGCGGCCGCGTACTCTTCCGCCGGCCACGAGCCGCGGGGAGCTCCGGCGGGGAACCGCTCCAGGACGGTGCGGGGCTGCGCGGTGGTCGTGTCCATCACCCGTCGCCGCCGTTCACGCGCTCATGGATCTCGATCAGCGTGCCGATGGCATCGGGGTTTTCCGCCGTGCCGACCCACTGTCCGCGTGCAGTGAAGACGGGGACGGCGTCGGTGTCTGCGTCGAACACCACGACGTAGTCGCCGTACCGGTCGAGGACCATCTCCTGCAGGGCCCGCGCCGGTGCGGGGGCCAGGACCGTCAGGTCGTCGACGGTGAGCCGGGCGGGCTCCGCCGGATTGTCGAGCTGGGTGAGGAACCCGGAGACGTGCAGCAGGTCGCCGGGCTGGATCTCGGTGAGCAGCGCGTACGCGATCCGGGGATTGCTGGTGGTGCAGGACCAGACGACGTCGTCCACGGCGTCGTCGGTGGGGGAGACGACCAGCTGGAACCGGGCGGTGCCCGGGGCGTCGCCGGGTGCGGGGACGGTGTAGAGGTAGCCGTCGGCGGTGAGCGGCTTGGTGTCCATCAGTTCGCCTCCGCCGGGGCGGTGGTGCCGTGGGCGTCGGCGTACGCGTCCAGGACCGTCTTGGCCGGGGTGCCCCGGTCGGCGACCTGGTGGCCGTTGGCCCGTGCCCAGGTCCGGATCGCGGCCAGCTGTTCCTTGCTGAGCTTGCCATTGACGGCCGGGGTGGCGGTGGTGGTCGCGGCGGGCTTGCCGGTCTTGGCCTGCCGCAGTTCCTCCTTGGCCCGGGCGAGTTCGCGCTCCAGCCTGCTGACCCGTCCCTCCGCTTCGGTGACGGCATGCTCGGTGTCGCGCCTGCTGGCGAGTTCGGCCAGGACCGTGCGGGCCTTGGCGGCGAGGGCCTGCACACCCTTCGCGGTGTGCTGCTCGCCCCAGACGAGCAGCGCCTCGATCCCCGTCTCCGGCGCCGGGTGCCCGGTGTCGGTTGCCTCGGGCTCGGGCGAGTTCGAGCCGTTCATGGGCGTGCCGTCCGCGTCCGGGGTGCCGATCTCTTGGGCGAGTTCGGCTTTCGCCTGCTGGACAGCGTCGGCGAGTTCGGCGTCGGACAGTCCAAGCGTGGCGCGGACGTGGTCCGGGCTGTCACCGCTGGTGAGCATGCTGGCGGCGACAGCCGCGTAGGCGTTGTTGCTGGGGGCCTGGGTGGTCATGGGGTCTCCGGTGGTGACGCTGTCGGGAAGGTGGGGCAGGAGCGCGGTGAGGGTGTCGGCGTCGGTCGGCGCCCCGATCGCGTCCAGCAGTTCGGCAAGGTCGTCCTTGTCGCCGGCGTTGCGTGCCGTGACGCGGCACGCGGCCGCGAGCTCTTCCAGAGGGCTGGGCTGGTGCGGGCGGGATTCGGCTTCGAGGGCCGTGAGCCAGTCGGTGGTCATGCCGCCCTCTGCTTCCTCTGCGCGAGGTCCAGGAGCTCGCGGTTGTGCTGCTGCTGGGCGGGGGTGACCGGCTCGCGCCAGGGCTCGTAGGGGGTGGACCACATCGGGCTCGCCGCCGGGACCGCGTCCGGCGGGCGGGGCTCGCTGCGGCGTGCGCGACGGTCGGCTGCGGCGACGACGCCGACCCAGTCGAGCCCGAGGCGGATCTGCAGTCGGCGGCGCAGGGTGGTGCGCTGCCGGGCGGTGGTCGCCGCCCAGATGCCGCTGGGGGTTAGTTCGGGGTTGGCGAGCGCCCACTTGAGGCAGCCGGCCGCGATGGGGCAGCCGCCGCACGCGGTCTTGGCGCGCTCGATCCGGTCGGCGTCGCCCGGGCCGGTCTGGCCGTACTCGTGGATGAACAGGTGCGGGTTCGTCCGGCACGCCAGCGGAACCTCGGTGTGGGGGAAGGGGATCCGGGGGTCGGCCTGGAGGGCCGGGGTGTAGGTGGTTCGGCTCATGGACGAGCCCTCCTTGCGGAGTGATCAAAACGGTGGGAGTTCAGGCGTGGTCGCTGCCCTGGTCCTTGGACTTGGACTTGGGCTTCGGCTTGGTGTCGGAGGCGAACCGCCCGAGCCGTGCTTCCACGGGGTTGGCGGTGATCCAGTCCTCCGCGCACGCCTTGTGCACGGGCTCGCCGGAGTGCGAGCGCATCGGCGTGAGCCGGCCGCACAGCACGCAGGGCAGGTCCTGCCAGCGGTCGAAGTGCCGGGGGTCCTTCCATTCCAGGAGGCCGCCGGGAGTCGGGATCAGGCCCGGCTCGTACGGCGACTCCTTCTTGTCACGGCGGCCCGTCACGGCCGGAAGCCGGGCAGCTGCTGGAACACCTGCGCCACCAGGTCCTGCGTCGGCTTCCAGGCCGGAAGCGCGCCCGTAGCGGGCACGGGCAGGGCGAGTTCCTGGACGTCGGCGAGGACCAGGTGGTGCTTATCGCGCTCCGCCCAGGGGCTGGTGCACTGCTCGGGCCCCTGGTCCAGGTGGCAGTCGATGAGGCGGGCGACGCCGATGACCGCACCGAGGTGCAGTTCGCGGTCGCGGATCGCGGTGGCCACCAGCGGGTCACGCAGCACGGCGGGCTCCGGGTTCTTCTTTCCGGCGTGGATGAGGACCCAACCGCGCCACGGCCAGTGCACGGGCCTGTTCTCCGGGCTCTTCCCGGCGAGGATGCAGGTGGCCCAGGGCTGGCGAATCGTGATGCCGCGGATCCAGTCGCCCTCGGGCAGGGTGGCCACGCTCATGCAGCTCGCCCCCACACGGCCGTGCCCGGACGGCCCACGCGGCGGCCGTTGACGGACGGCCGCTTGGCGTGCTCCGCCGTGGCGAGGTACGCGCGACCGGAGTGCTTGCCGTCGTACAGGGCGGCATCGGCAGCACGCTGGAGCGTGGGCAGGTCGCGGACGCCGATCACGTCCGGGGACGCCGCTCCGACCGAGGCGGCGACGTCGACGGCCTGGCCGTCGTCGAGGACGACGGGGGTGCGGAGCATGCGGACCAGCTGCTCGAGGCGGACCTCGCGGCGGTCGCGGGGCAGTGGCAGGACGACAGCGAACTCGTCACCGCCCAGCCTGCCGACGGACGCGCGAGGTCCGGCCCATGCGGTGAGCCGGTCGGCGGTCGCCCGTAGCACCGTGTCCCCGGCCGCGTGGCTCAGAGTGTCGTTGACGTCCTTGAAGTGGTCCTGGTCGACGAAGACCACGGCGGTGTCGTCGCCGTAGCGGCGCAGGACCTGCCGGGCCCAGGCGGTGTACGCGTCGCGTCGCAGCAGCCCGGTCAGCGGGTCCTTCCTCGAGGCCGCCAGGCGCCGGTGCAGAGCGATCGCGTGGACCGTCCAGCCGGTCAGCGGGACCGCGACGGTGGTCAGTAAGAGTGCATGCTGCCCGAACCGGGCCTGTGCGCGCAGGACGGAGCCCATAATGAGGATCTCCCTCGTCTCGTACGGGATGGGTGGACCCGGGACGGCCGACGTGGTTTCCAGGCCGATGACGGCCGTCCCGGGGTGGCTTCTCGTGGTTGAGGGGCCACTGCGACCGCCCCGGGCCCGGCGGGTGCCGGGGCCGGGGCGGCACAGAGTGCGCTCAACGGAGTCAGCTGGCTGTCTCGATGGCGTCCCGCAGGGTGACCACGGGCGGTCTCCTTGTCAGTGGTCGAGTTGGACGGTGATGGGCGTGCGCGGATCGCCCGCGCTGGTGTGGACGGTGCGGCGGTGCGCGGCGAGGCCGGCGGCACCGCCCTGGATCGGCAGGTGGCAGGACGGGCAGCCGCGCCACCACTCGTCACCGTCCGGCAATTCGGCCGGGGTGAGCGGGTGCGGGTGCGGCGGTTGGCGCCTCAGTCCGTGTCCCGTGAGCCGCGGACGTAGCCGATGGCGGTTTCGACATGGGTGCGGACCATGAGGCTTCCGGCGTCGTCGATCCGGTCGCGTAGCTTGTCCAGCTGCGCCCATGCCCGCCTCAGTTGCTGAGTGAGCCACTCGGTGTCGGCGGAGGCAAAGACGAGGAACTCCCCGAGGGGAAGCCGTACTTCGCCGCTGGTGCCGAGGACGGCTATGGGGTGTCCGTCAGCGTCCTCGATGAGACCGGCGTCGCCGTCCCGCTGCCGCCAACCTTCGGGGACGGCCTTCAGCCGGGTCTCGATAGCGGTCAGGCGGTCGGTGTCGGGGCGGCCGGCAGCCAGGTACGCATTGACCCGGCGGATCTCCTCTTCAGTGAACAGCTCAGCAATGCGCTGCTCACCGTCGGAGAACCCGGCGTGGTGCAGGGCCTCCCGGGCCAACTGCCAGTCCGTCCAGCCGGGCTTGTTGCTCTGCTCGCGGTAGCTCATCACGCACTCCCGCTGATTTCCGCGAGCTGCTCGCGGTAGTGGTCGTCGGCCTCCTCGTCGACGTCGTCGAACCCGCCGTGGACGGTGCAGACGACGTCTTCGTGGTTGTCGAGGCCGCCGGTGAGCGCGCGGTGCAGGTCGGTGATGTTGTGGGCCGGTGCCCAGGCGTAGCCGCTGCGCTCAGGGTCGAACGGGCAGGGCACCATGACGTCGAAGCCGTAGTCGCCCTCGCCGTCGACGTCCGTGCGCAGGGCGAGGGTGAGGTGCAGCTGTCCGAGGCGGATCTCCGCGACTCGGTCACCACCCGCGATGTCGGAGCGGTGCTTCCACTGCCACAGGGGCAGGATCTCGGGGCCGAACACGCGGCGGACCAGGAGCAGGTCGCCCAGGCCAGCGCCGCCGTCCAGTCCGAGGTCGGCTTCGCGCGACTCGCTCAGGCGCCGCAGGAACGGCTCCAGCCGGTAGAGGTTCTCCGCGAAGTGGACCTCGTTGAAGCCCTCCGTCAGCAGCGACTAGTGGGAGTGGACCCGCGCCTTGTGCTGTGCGCGGACCGTGTCGTCGGGGACAGTGCGGTTGGCCGGGCGCGGGACTTGGCGTGCCAAGCACACCTGGAGTTCTCTGGAGGTCGCCGAACCTGAGGCGGACTCTCCAAGGAGTCCTCGCAGCTCAGTGGCTATGAGGCGGCAAGGTACCGAGCGCAACAGCTGTGGCGCAAGACGACAGGCCAGAGGTACGTCGCAAGAGATTAGCGCCTCTGTGTGTCAAGCGGCTGCTGCGAGTTGAACTCGCTGATCTCTTTTCATGATCCGGTAGACCACGTTGGAGAGGCGTCGTTTGAGGGCTCGGCGGGCCTCTGCGGGTGTCTTTCCTTCGGCGATCTTGCGTTGGTAGTACTCCCGGCCGCGCCCATCGTTACGGATCTGGCAGACAGCGATGATGTGAAGCGCGCTGTTCAAGGCTCTGTTACCCCCGGTGTTGAGCCGATGGCGTACCCGTTTGCCGCTGGAGGCGTCCAAGGGCGCGCTGCCGACGTAGCTGGCGAAGTGGTGTTCTGTCGGGAAGCGGCTGATGTCGCCGACGTGGCCCAGGAGCTTCGCAGCCAGTACCGTGCCCAGTCCGGGCAGCGACGTCAGGCTGGTTCGTGCGGCAGCGAGAGCATCGCGCATCTGGGCCTCGTTCTCCTTGACCTGCTGGTCAAGCCTGCGCAGGTCGGCCAGCAGATCGCGAGCGATGTCCCGGCGGCAGTGGTCCGTCGCAGTGGCCGGCCGGATGCCCTTCATCAAAGTCGCGGCCTTCTCTGCTGACAGCCGTGTGGGGGCTCCACCGGGCAACAGGTCACGAAGGACCGCGTGGAGACGGTTGACGGTACGGGTCCGCTCGCCGGTCAGGTCGTCGTGCCGCTCGGTCAGCAGCCGCAGGATCGTGGACTGGTCCTTCGCGGTGACCTTGCGCAGATCAGTGCGGAAGAGCGCGACCTGGGCCACGTGGAGAGCGTCCGCGGGGTCGGTCTTCCGGTCCCCGCCGGTGGCCAGAAGACGGGCCCTGGCCGACAAGGTGGAAGGCACGTCGACGACATCCTCGCCCGCGACGGCCAGCTGCTGAGCAAGAGACCGACCGAGACCGCCGGCGCCTTCGACCGCGAACCGGCGCTCCGGCCACTGCGCGCACCAGTGCAGAAGCCGACCGAAGGTCCCGGAGTTGACGACGAACCGCCGCTGACCAATCTTGTGGCCTGCTGCATCGACAGCGACTGCGGTGTGCGAGGACTTGTGGGGATCGATCCCGATGATGATCATGCGCATCCTGACCTGGCGGCTGACGGGCAGAAATGTGCGGTGGGCACTCTGACTTGAAGTAGCAGTCACACACATTCATGCCTCTGTCGAGCCACACCGCGCGGGTGCCGGACGGCGGCGGCACGCTAATCATGAGCCAGCCCGCAGGGCGGCAAGACACTACACGAGCCCGTGTCGACCGGCACCCTGGACGCTACGGCTGCAGACCGAGCGCCTGCGGTCGATTCAACAAGTCAGGCACCCATCAAGCCGATAGGTGCGGCCCCCTTGGAAGGACCTTGTTCATCGGAGCCAGTCTTGGCGGCTACCAGGCCGGGGTGCCGCGTCACTCCCTGGCATGATCTCGCCTGTGGGTGTGATGTATGACTACTTCTCCGCGGCATCGGACGAGTCGGCCGCCACGACCATTGACTTGCCCGGCGGGCCGGATGGTGCGGGAGCGCAGCTGCCAATGCCCGTCCCGGAGATCGTGCGGCGTTACGGGCGCGACGGCCTTCGCGAGTTCCTCAGGCCGCAGCTTCGGCTGGCCGAGACGGGGTTCCACGTCGTGGCCACCAAGGGGTTCGACTCGACGACCGATCTCGGAGCGATCGAGAGGATCTTGACCGGGGTCGACTTCGACGAGTTCCTGGCACGGCCTCGGACCTCGCACGCCGTCGCCGAACGCGACGGAGGCGAGCGTCTGGTACTCACCATCAGCGATGAGCTGCAAGGCGTCCTTGCGAGGGTGGAGGCCGATGAATTGACTGCGGCGGCGCGGCGTTGGGTCGAAGAGCAGGGGTCTGGTGACACCGACGTGCTCGGCGGCCTACTGCACCAGTTGGCGGAACTCGCCCGCGGGGCTCAGCGGCGCGGGGAACGGCTGTACTGCTGGATCTGTGTCTGATCTGCCCGGGTACCGCACTACCCCAGGGGACGGACGCGTCGGCATGCTGGTGGGACCGTCTCTCCAAAGGAGCTACCCCCAAGCCGATAGCAGCCCATCACCAGGCGCGGTCCCGCCACTCTTCAGTGGGGATGCGGCCTTCGGTGACATCACAGCAGCGCTCGGCCCAGGTGGAGGCGACCAACACCGGCCTGCTCAGGACAACGTCTCCGGCGCGCTGGGCGCGGAGGACGACACCGAGGGTCTCGGAACCTGGGTCCGCATGCTGGGAGTACCGCAGATCGTGGCCGTTCGTGGACGTGTACTCGGCGAAGGCGTCTTCGAGCTCGGACGGGACGCGGCCGACAAGCCGCAGCCCGTCCAAGGTGACCTGTGGACCGCGAAGTGCGCTGACGGCTACGCAAGCCAGGCGGCCGGCGTCGTAGTAGGCCGTCACAGCCGGCGCGCTTGATGCTCCGATGAGAAAGAATTCCGAACTCGCCACAGGGCTGCCATAGCCGCCACGAGTGGAGAGAGGGCTCAATACGTCTGCGACTGCTGCGGCCGCTTCGTCATGCGACATCCCGAAACGCAGCGGCCCAACGCGCTCACCAGAGAGCATCTCCCACTGAACTCGGTCAGCCTCGTCGACAACCGCCCAGACACCCACCTTCCGCACCGCCTCACCTTGATCACTCAGCCGCCTACAAGGCTGCACAGGTTATCGACCTCCCCGGCGCCCAGATGGCCTCGGCTGTTCCCGGGCGCCGGCCGGGGCGCACGGACCGCTCGAAGGTCGCTTCGCTCGGGATGGGTGAGCGTTTGCCGGGGAGCGGATCAGTCCCACCAGAAGTCCCAGCGATGGGCACTGGTGATCCGCTCGGCGTACGCGGCCAATGTGTAGGGCCTGCTGCCCTGCCAGATGTTGTCCGGGCAGAAGGCGAAGTGCTCGGCCGCGACCAGGAGAGCCTCATGCTCATTCGTCGGTGGCGCGGCGACGCTGAGGTGCAGCGTGGAAAAGCCGACCGCGATGACACGGGCGCCGAACCGGTGCTCCCAGTCGCGGACGACGGCGGAGAATTTCGCGGTGTCGTTGTCGTAGTTGCAGGGTCCGCCCCAGCCCCCGGCCGTCAGCGCCTCGGCACCGGACGCGGCGGCGACCAGCCCCAGACGTGTCTGTGGGCGGTCGGCGAGGAACGCCTGCGCGAACTCGGCAGCCAGTTGATCGGGGTTCGTTGCCGTTTGCTGGCTGGGCGCGAGGCCGGGCCAGGTCTGTCTGAAGGGGGCCGTGACGGCGAGGCGCCTGTCGGCGTCGAGCATGTCGTCGTCTTCGTCGACGGCTGTGTAGGTCGCCCACCACTGTGCGAGGAGGCTGGCAGGGTCGTGGCTCGCCGGGGAGGACATCTGCTCGGGGAAGACCTCTCCGGATCCCCATGGGGGGAATTCGCCGTCGTTCGGATCCAGCGAGTCGAGCAGTAGCGGCCACAGGCCGGAGCGTGTGTGTTCAGCGTGTATCCGCGTCCACAGTTCGGCCGTGGCCGGCCCGTCACTGAGCCACAGGGGCTGTGCGTCTCCGTCGCCTTCGTCGGACGTGACCATCCGACCGGGCGGAAGGAGGCCCTCAAGGCTCAAACGGGCTTCAGGGTGCATGGGGCGGATGTTATTGCTTCGGCCAGGAGGCATCACTGAGAGGGTCCGACCACTCGATTGCGGAACTGCTGGAAAGTGCGCCAGCCTGACGTTTGCCCCGAAGCGATCAGGTCTCCTTCCGCGCAGTCGAGCACCTTGCACCGCAGAGCCTCGGCAAGACGGAAGACGGGCGTCAGCACGTCGTCACCGGAGCCCCGGATATGGAGCATGATCGATTCCACGGGGTCTTCTGAGCCGATGTTGAGCTCGATGGACCAAGTGGGGCCGGAAACTTCGCCCCAGGTGGGGTCCGAGAGATCGGCTTCGGGACAGGCTTGGGTAACAGCGGCGAGTACGTCGCGTCGTCGGCCGAGCGAGTCCGGGGTGTGGTCGGCGGGGATCTCCTGCACGGAGGTGAGGTCGTCGGGCAGGCGGAGGAGGAGTACGTCCCAGCTCATGGCGGCCTTCCAGGTAAGACTCGAGGAGCGGTTGCGGTCGGTCAGATCAGGCTGAGCTGTTCTGTGGGCGGCTGTGGCAGGAGCACGTTCTGCAGGCGCCGGATGTTCGCGCGCCAGGGGCCGCCATCTGATTCGGCTCACAGGTCCATCGGCTCGGAAGGTTCGGTAATGAGGCGGTCGAGGGCCTGGAGAGCTAGATCGCGCAGGCCGGTGAGATCAGGAAGAGGCTCTTCCGTCCCGTAAATGGGATCGGCAGGTTCACCCCCAGGGCACTGCGCGGCGACAAGAGCGGCCGCAGCTACGGCTTCCTCGGACTCGGGTGCTTCGAGGTAACCCGCGGTGTCGATCACGCGTATGAGAGTGCTGCGGACAATGCCCCCGCGTTCGCCTACGGCTGCCTCATCAAGGTCCCCGCAGAAATCCGCTGCGGTGTCGTTGTCAAAGGGACCGACATCCCAGGTACCCATACGTCACTCCTGCATCGCCATCTCTGTCCGCGACATTCTGATAGGAGCCACTAAGCGTTTTTCATCCTCGGTCTGAGCTGGTCAGATGCGGGTGAGGACGGCCTGAACCAAGGTGGTGATGCGGTGGTGGAACACGTCAGCTTCCGCAGCAGCCGCCAGCCCTTCAGCGTGGCCGTGGCCTGCTCGCCCAGGGCCGGGATCTTCGCATGGCAGACGTTCACCGCCTGCTGACCTGCGGAGCGGTTCTCCCACTGGCCGTGGTAGGGCACCAGGACCCTGGGACCGACGCCCCTGGTACTCCTTGTCCGCGAAGCAGATCGCCTCCGCCTTCGCGAATGAGCCGCGCGCCGAGAATGCCAGAAGCCTGCCGTGGAGTGGCAGCGACAGGGTGAGTTGGCTGATGGAGCCGGTTATCTCGAACTCGACCGATATGGTGCCGAGTCATTGATCATCAGCGGCTGGTTCTGCGTTGTAGGGCTCGAATTCGATGTAGTCGAGGGGGTCCTCGTCGCGGCGTCCGAGCGGGGGCAGGCCCTCGGTCGCGAACCGGCCGCGCAGCCACTCCAGCAGGGTTTCGGTGAGGTCGGTGTTGAGCGGTGGGCCTTGGTCGGCATGGCGCGGCAGGACGATCAGTGGCCAGTCGTCCGGCGTGGCACCTTCGGTCAGCCAGCACAGTTGGTCGCCGTCGATGGAGTCGGCGAAGGGCAGGAATCCCCCGGGCTCGGGATAGACAGCCAGGGGATGGTATTCCGGGAACTCGGCTCGCTGCCCCTGGTAGGTGTCCGCGTACCACTCGGCCCACGGTGCGAGCGCGTACGGGTCCTCGCCGAAGGGGATGTTGAAGCGCAGCCAGCCGCACCAGGAGCCGGCCCCGTACCGCTCCATCAGTCGCACGTACTCGCCGGGCAGACGTGTACCCAGCCGTTCGTACAGCCAGTCCCAGTTGTGCTCACCGAGCGCGGGTGTCTCCGGCGGTGGCACGAGTGCGGTCAGCGCCTCCAGCCCGCTGCCTGTGGTGAGCGCCGCCCGCTGCCGAGCGGTTGGCTCCGGTCGCCGAGGCGGCGGTGTCCACGGGGTGCGCTCCAGTTCAGTTTGCATGCCACTTCGCGCGGCCACCGGACGCATGCCGTCGGCCACCAGTCGGGCCAGCGTCGGCACGAGCGGGGTCGCGAAGCGCCGCCAGGGGTCGCGGCCCGCGTTCTCGTCGTCCTGACAGTGCATGACGACCGGCCACTGGTCGGGGTTGTCGGATGCTGTGGTGTCCCAGTAGAGGGTGTCGGCGGTACGGGTGGCGCCGAAGGGAAGGACGCCGGGGGCGTCACGCCGAGTCTGCTGCACCCAGGCCCCGTAGTCGAACCACCCGCGGTTGACGCATGGCATGTGAAGCCAGAGCCACGCGCCGATGTCGAGGGGGCCGTACGCCGCGGTGATGGCCTTGTAGTCGGTGGGCAGGCTCATCCCCAACCAGGTCTCGACTGCTGCCCAGTCGACAGGTACGGCGAAGTCGGCCGGCGGTTCGCCGAAGATCTCGGCGAAGGCGTTGACGTGCGGGTCTGAAGCATTCACGGGTCTCTAGACCTTTGCCAGGAGCGAACGGTTGCGCTCGGACGACGGTCCCCTGGTCAGCCAACACGGAGGCTTTCTCAACCTGCACTGCATGCTTGCCGGTTGATCTGCCAGCATGACGAAGACCCTGGTAGATGGGTTTTCGACCAAGAGAACCGTCTCCACCAGAGGCTTCACGTGCTTGTTTACCCCTCGGGCGTCGACGTGTCCAGCTCTGCCCTGCGCTTCCTCACCCAGCAGTTGCGCGGCACCGCCGCGAGATCGGCTCACGATGGCGGCGTCTGAGCGCCGGCCGCCAGGCCCTGCTCACTCTCGCCCACCTGAGGGTGGGCCACACGTATGCCCAACTCGCAGCTGGTTTCGGTGTCGGAACCACGACGGCCTACCGCTACGTCACCGAGGCGGTCGAGCTCCTGGCCACCCTCACCCCCAGCCTGGCCGACGCAGTGCGAACCGCCTCGGTGAAGGCGTATCTGATCCTGGACGGCACGCTCCTGCCGATCGACCGCATCGCCGCGGACCGCCCGTTCTACTCCGGCTGTGAGGATGATGGTCGTGTCGTTCCGGCCGTGGCTTGACTCGTACTCTGGCTGGCTGCTTGTGCCTTGTGTTTGATCTGTCGGCACGGCCGGAGCGGCGCATACCGGCACCGGGCCGGCGGAGCGTGTCCCGATAGACATCTCGGGACCTGAAGAAGTCAAGCCGCAGCTGCCGTTGATGAAGCGAGAGGCGAGTTGAAGGCACGTTGCTCGTCGAAGA
>NZ_JBHXVG010000065.1:0-26394 GCF_042672405.1 Streptomyces sp. NPDC127197
CAGCCGCATGGGTGCAGTGACGCCTCGGAAGTCACACCGCGACGGCGAAGCCATCTGGGATGAAACAGACTTCACCGATGAAAACGACCTCTGAGAGGGCGTTAAGTCCGTTTCTGGTAGCGGCCCCGTCCGGGTTGGGTGAGGAAGCCTTGGCGGGTGAGGCGTCCGAGGCGGCTGCGGGTGACGTTCAGAGCCGGGTCGTCGGTCGGCATGCCGAGGAGTTCGTGCAGTTCGCGGACGCGGAATGCGTGGTCGGGGTGCTGGTTGAAGGCGTTCAGGGTGGCCTGGTAGGCGGGGGGTGACTCGGGCGGATCGGGTTCGGTCCCGGCCGGGGCGAGTTCGGCGATGACCTTCCGGGTGGTGGCCAGGTCTGCGAGGTGTGCTTCGGTCTCGGTGAGGGGGCGGTGAGGTGCTCGATCTGGTCGTGTAGTTCGCCGGCCCGGGCGGTGGCCTCGTCGTGCCGGGTCTGGATGTCTTTGAGGAGTTCGGTGATGTTCACGCGGCCGCCTGGAGGGTGTCGCGCCAGGCCGGGGTGGGTGTGGTGAGTCGGCGGGCCATGTTCGCGGTGGAGGCCCAGTAGACGCGCGAGGCGGAGGTGTCGGGCCGATGGTCGTACTCGCGGGCCAGACGTCGGTGCAGCATCAGCGTGCCGTTGACCTGCTCGACCACCCACCTCTTGGGCTGCGGGACGAAGCCCTTGCCCTGGTCGGCGGGGTTACGGCGGACGACCTCGACGGTGATGTCCAACAACGCGCCGTGGATGATGACCTCGTCCTTGAAGCCCTGGTCCACCAGGGCCTTCTCCAGGCGCATCCCGCACCGCTCGGCCGCCTGGTCGAGCAGGGCCGTGCCGGCGGCGTTGTCGTGGGCCGATGCGGCCAGGACGACGACGCCGATGATCAGTCCCAGCACGTCGACGGTCAGTCCCCGCTTGCGCCCCGGCGTCCTCTTGTTCGCGTCCAGTCCCGTCGTGGTCTTCGGGACACCCGCGGCCGCACGCACGGACTGGGTGTCGATGACCACCAGGGACGGGTCCTCTAATCGGCGGGCCTTCTCCCTCACCTGGCAGCGCAGGAGTTCCTGGATCCGCTGGTCGAGCCCGTCCTGGCGCCACAGGCTGAAGTAGCAGAAGACCGCCGACCAGGACGGGAGGTCATGGGGCAGGTAGCGCCACTGACAGCCCGTCCGGTTCTGGTAGAAGATCGCGTTCACGACCTCCCGGAGATCGCAGGTCCCGGGGTCTCCTGTCGCCGACCGCCCCACCCGGTCCTGTTTCCAGCCCGTGATCATCGGCTCGATCAAGGACCACTGCTCGTCCGATAAGTCGCTCGGATACAGTCTTCGCTCCATGCCCCGATCCCAGCATGCACATGCTGAACAGCCAGCCTGCACGACGATCAGTACCACGAACGAGCGATCACGAACCGAGAGGGAGGGACTTAACGCCCTCTGAGGTTGGGGAAGGCTGACGGCTTTCGGAGGTGAAGTGGGTTTAGCGGCATCCGCATCTCCCTCTGCGGGCTGGAGTTACCGATCAGCCGTCCGGTGGCGGGCGAGGCGGGCATGCGCTCGGCCTACGTGGCTGCGGCGGCCGTGAGGTCGTCGCGGGTCGAACGCCGTGACCTCGCCGCGCGCAGCCCCAGGAATACCAGCAGTCCGAAGGGCGACAGCAGGATTGTGAAGACCAGCAAAGGCCCCATCAGCAGGGTGGAGATCCCAAGCCTTCTGGCCTCCCGGTACATCCACTGCCCGATGAGGAGGTCCCAGGCGATGACTTGCGCCCAGATGGCTCCCGCGCCGTCCGCGAGTGCCGTCAGTTCACGGAAGGTGTCGAGGTCCGGGCTGCTGACCGCGGTCCAGAGCTCGGGGAACACCGGAACCGCGAGCGCGAGGTAGACGAGCAGTACGGGTACCACGGTCATCGGTGAGGCGGCGATGCGGGCGGTCGGGCCCCACGCGGGGGCGAAGATCATGAGCAGCCAGACGGGTGCGGCCAGCCAGAAGGAGAGCTCGAAGAGGAATCCGGTCATGCCATGACCTCCTTCGAGGCGCTGGCGTCTTCAGCGTCAGCTACCTGGCCCGAAGGGGGAGTCTGAGCCCGCAGGGATCCGTACGTCCCAAGAACGACGGCCACCAGGATCAGGCCAGCCGCCCCTAGCGTCAGGCCGTCCGGGTGGATCAGCGGCTGGCCCCGCAGCGCCTGCCAGAGGACCAGAGCGAAGGAAGCGGCGTACACCCCCGAGGCGAGCAGCACCAGGCGCAACCGTACCCGGTCGTCGGCGAGGCGGGCGAAGCGTGGTGCGAGGGCGGTCAGCAGCGTGACCAGCAGCGGCAGGAGTTGCAGCGCGTGCATGCCGACGAAGTGCGGGATCCGCAGATCGCCGCCGGTCGTCGACCAGCCGGTCAGCGGCATCGAGGGACCGCCGTCCGGCACACCCACGCTGTGCGCGCCGACCACCTGGGAGACGCCGCGCCGCTGCCCCGGCGCGGGCTGGGTCATCAGGAATCCGACGGCGGCCCCGGCCAGTGCCAGGACGATGCCGGAGCGCATCGCCCAGGCGGATGCGCGGTCGGTGATGCGGGCGCGGAGCAGCAGCACGGCGACGGCGAGCGTGCCGAGCCACAGGATGACGACCGTGACGGCCATCGCATTGAACAGCGCCTCGTCGAAAGGTGTTTCGTGGTTGAAGTGGCTGCGTTTGCCGCGTACCACCTGCCCGGTGATGATCACCATCTCGACGAGGCTCGCCAGTGCGACGACCGTCCCCGCCCACCAGCCCACCCGTCGGCCGCTGGGGAGGAGCGACAGCATCCAGGCCAGGGTGAGGCAGTACGCCACGAACGAGACCGAGAACTTGAACGGCTTGAACCAGATCGGCGCGCCCGCCAGGACACGGTCGTCGACGACGAGTCCGACCGCGGATATGACCGCCGTCACCGCCATGGCCACCGAGAACAGCACCAGCGGCCGATGCCATGACCGCCATGGCGCCGAGGACCACCACGACGGCGCAGGCCACGAAGACGGACGTGAAGAAGACATGGCTACCCCCTATCAACGGATAGCGGCACTATCCGCTATCCGATAGGCATACTATCTATGATGGGAGGTGGGCCGGCAAGGACCGGCGCGGTGGCAGAGCGACGGCCAGGGAGTGAACCGGCAGTGCGTATCGGAGAGTTGAGCCGAAAAACCGGAGTGCCGGTGCCGACGATCAAGTACTACGTCCGTGAAGGGCTACTGCCTCCCGGCGAGCTGACCAGCCCGAACCAGGCGACCTACGGCGAGACGCACGAGCGTCGGCTGCAACTGATCCGCGCCCTGCTCGATGTGGGCGGCCTGAAGGTGGCCGAGATCGCGGACGTACTGGCGGCCGTCGACGACCCGAAGCGTCCGCTGCACAAAGTGCTCGGCGCCGCCGCGGACCGCCTCGGCAGCACAAGCATCGAGCACGACGACGCCGAGGCGACGGCCGCCCAGGCCGCCGTCGCCGACCTCATCTCCCGGCGTGGCTGGCGGACGCACGAGTCGAACCCCGCCGCAGCCGACCTCTCCAAGGCTCTTGCCGCCATGGCCCGGTTGGGACACGGGGCGTTCGTCGAGGTGCTCGACGACTACGCCGACGCCGCCGAGCAGGTCGCCCGCGCCGACCTCGGGTACGTGGACCGGCGGGTGGCGGTCGAGGACATGGTCGAGGGTGTGGTGGTCGGGACCGTTCTGGGTGAGGCGGTGTTCAGCGCGCTGCGCAGGCTGGCCCATGTGGACGCCTCGGCGAAGCTCTACGGCACGGATGGGCCGCCGGAGCGGAAGACGAGCTGAGCCGACCGCAAGTTGGAAATGGCTCAGTGAGCGAACGAGCACCGCTTCGCTGGAGTCCAGGGCGGCTGAAAGGTCGCGGTACAGCTCTTCCGGAAACGTCCCTGCGTCAAGAGCGCAGGCCTGTACTGCATTCCTCACAGTTCCGTGCCTGCGTGGCCGTAGCCAGTGCGATGAACACAGGATGGGCCAGGACCTCGCGGGCCGCGTATCCGTTGCGAGCCTGCGTAATTCGGCGGACCAGATCATCGACGAGGCGACGGGCCCCGGGATACCCGGCAGCCCCGACCGCGTCCAGGGCGGTGAGACCGAGGCGTATGTCGAAGACCGTCATGCCTGGCTTCGCCTCGTGGCTCAGGTACATGGTCACCAGGTCCGTCACGTCGTCGATGCTTGCCCCAGTGGCGCGGCGGCACAGCGCAGTCAGACAGGCGGTGACAGCCTGTTCCCACGGCTCGCCGTGAGGTTCCCCTCGTTGGGTCACGCCGCACCCATGCCTGCGGCGTGACCGGGCGCGTCCTCGAATGCGAAGGTCTCGTCTTCCCCCAAGTCTGGGGTTTGGAAGGGGTTTGTCGTCGGAGGCGGCAATGCTGTGGCAGGACAGCGGGGTGCCCCTTCCAGAGCAGAGAACAGCGAGGTCAGATCGATGAGAGCTCTCTCTTTCGTTCCAAGCCCCGAAGGGACCTGGCATGCCGTGACTGGGTACAGCGCGGTCCTACAGCTTGGTCATCTTGGCGTACGGGCTCAAGATCCGCTCTTGCGTCGAGCCGAAATCCACGAGCGTCGCGATCCCGTCCTCGATGCCGATAACCCGGCCGAGGCCGTACATGTCGTGTGTGACCTGGTCGCCCACGGCGAAGTGCTTGGGAGCCGACGTAACCGGGGCCTTGAAGGGGCTGGTGGGCAGATGACGCTTCGGTGCAGCAGGCTTTGTCATTGCCCCCAGTATGCGCCTGCTGGCATCCGCTCCCTGCGGCCGTCCACGTCGGCTGTTCGGCACAGACCCGGACGGCAACTTCAGGAGAAGGGCTGGGGCGTCGTGCCGGTGACCTGCGGCTTCGATGCCCCGTGAGGAACGGAACTCGATCACAGGACACCCTCGCTGACCGTGGCTGGCCTTCGCACCCGGCACGGTTGTGGCACGAGCCTCAGCCGACGACAGTCAGCCACGACAGCGGGTGCGCCGACCGGCCAGGCACGCGCGTCTGCCGCCGCGACGGCGCCCCACACCCTGAGCAGCCGGGCAACGGGGGAGGGGGCCTGCTCTCCGTCGGCCTCGACCCAACGCGCAGACAGTACGCATGACGACGCCCCCTGCACGGCCCAACGCAGGCTGTGCAGGGGGCGTTTCGTCGTGTCAGCGTCAGTGCAGGGCCTCGATGGCCTTCACGATCAGGGCGCGGGCGTCGGCCCCGTACACGGCCATGCTCCGCAACTGCTCGAACGCCTTTACGTACAGGGCGATCTCGGACGGCTGAGTGACCTGGACGCGGGCCGCGAGCAGCTCGACCGAGACAAGGTTCTCGTCGTACACGTGGAACAGCTCCTGCGGCCACATGGGGCGCTCCCGTGTCGCGCTGGGGATGATGCCCACCGAGACCGACGGCAGCGCCGGCGGTGAGGAGGTAGCCGAGCTGCGCCGCCATCGCGTCCTGGTCACCCAACTGGTGGTAGAGCACCGACTCTTCGATGACCATGACGAACCGATGCCCCGGCTCGTGGATGATGCGGGAGCGTTCAAGCCGTGCCGCGACCGCGTCCGCCACATCGTCGGGGATGCTCCGGAACCTGGTGATCGAGGACATCAGCCCCCGCGCGTAACCCTCGGTCTGGAGCAGGCCGGGAACCATGGTGGGCGAGTAGACCCGGAACAGCTGCGTCGACTTGAACAGCGGCACATAGTTCAGACCGGTGCGGACCTTGCGCCGCCACTCCACGTACATGGACTCGGCGGTACGGGACTGGGCAATGATGTCGTCGGCCTGCCCGGCTGCGCCGCACGCCTCGCACCAGCGGCGGATGTCGTCGGCCGAGGGAGGCGTGCGCGCCCTCGATCCGGTACGTCTTCGGATGAGACCAGCCGCAGCGTGAGGCCAGCTCAGGCCCGGTGATCCCGGCGTCGGCGCACAGCTGCTCGCGCCGTACGTTCGCCGAGCCGTTCGCTCGGCTGACCGCCCCGCACGCGCGCTTTACCACGCGGCTCAACCACGTCCTGGAGCGCGTCGGGCTCGCGCTTGCCGGACGGGCCGGTGCCCGGCTGGCTGCCCCAGCTTCCGGTGCTCCTCCCCGCTTTGAGCCCCCACTCCATCGGCGCTGACGGGGGAGACACCTCTTGATCCTGACTCCGCAGGGCACATGCATCGTCGAGGGCAAAGTGGTGACCGACGCAGAAGCCCTGTCCCAAATGTCGATCCCACACGGCGAGACCCGCGTCGAGGTTCCGGAGGCAGCTATCACGGCCCGTGGGAGGAAACGCGTGGGAATGACCTCCAGTGCTGAGCGCAACCGGCTCTTCGAGTGCTCCAGCGGGATGCCTCCCACCTGGAACTGCGCGATGGCTACTTCGTGCCCGGTGAGCAGGGACCGTTTCAGCGCCGGCTCAACGGCGACGACGCCGACTACTCCTGCCTGGAGCCCTGGACCCAGCTCATGCAGCAGACCACCGGGCGCGGCATGACCGTCCGCCGCGTCCGGATGGTCACAGAACCCACCGATCCGCTGCTTCAACTGGAAAGTGCCTTTGACGCGTGCGGGAACAAGGACCTCGGCAATCCTCATTCTCCCTGGTCAGGGGCACTCTCCGCTTCAGTGATCATCTGTTGGACA
This sequence comes from Streptomyces sp. NPDC127197, assembly GCF_042672405.1. Taxonomy (NCBI): domain Bacteria; kingdom Bacillati; phylum Actinomycetota; class Actinomycetes; order Kitasatosporales; family Streptomycetaceae; genus Streptomyces; species Streptomyces sp. NPDC127197. Next base: position 6,644 of record NZ_JBHXVG010000065.1, read on the forward strand.
CCCACTCAGGGGGAGGAGCCTCCAGGTGAAAGCCAGAGGCTGGCAGCGCTGTCGGGTGACCGTCGCCGAGGTGGTGAGACGGGGTAGCCGACCGCCGGCACCACCGATAGCGTCACCGCATGGACCAGGACGAACGGCTGCTTCACGCCTCGTCGTTCGGCGCAGCGGCGGTCGCATACGCCGAGCACCGTCCGGACTACGCGCAGGCCGCGGTGCGCTGGGCGCTTGAGCCCGCGCCCGGTCCACGCGTGCTCGACCTCGGCGCCGGAACCGGCAAGCTGACCGCCGCGCTGGCTGCGCTGGGTGCCGAAGTCATTGCAGTCGAGCCCGATCCGGCGATGCTGACCGAGCTGCGCCGCTCGCTGCCGGCTGTCCGTGCCCTGTCGGGTAGTGCCGAGGCGATACCGCTGCCGGACGCGTCCGTCGATGCCGTGCTGGCCGGCAACGCCATGCATTGGTTCGACATGGCCGTCGCAGGACCCGAGATCGCCAGGGTCCTCGCACCCGGCGGTATCCTGGCCGGCCTGTGGAACGTCATGGACGACCGGGTCGACTGGGTTGCCGGGCTCGCGCGGGTCAGCGGGAGCGCGGCCATCGGCCCGCGTGACACGCCCACCAGCTGGCGTACTGAGACGGCCGGCATACACCTTCCAAAGACTGGCGTGGCCGCCCGGTTCGGCTCGCCGGAGCAGGCCGAGTTCCCGCACGGGCAGCGCCGCATCGCCGACTCTCTCGTCGCGGCCATCGCGACGCGCGCGGGGGTTCTGGTCATGCCAGAACAGGAACGAGAGGCCACGCTGGGGCGGATCCGTGCATTCCTCGCGAGTAGAGCCGAGACCGCCCGCGGCGAGTTCACTCTCCCGATGCTGACCGGCGTGCTGCGCGTCCGGCGGCTGTGAAGCATCGCGTCGACACCCGAGTCTGACGCACGGCCGCGAGCGCGCGGGGACCTGTCGCGGCGAGTGTGTCGACGAGGCGGGAGACGGTCGGGTCGGACGCGACCGGCCCGAACATGCCGTCGGCCCGCAGTGTCGCCACGTCCGCCAGGAAGTCCCCGCCCAGAGCACCCGCGAGCGCGAGGTCGAGCAGGTTCTTTACCGGGTCGTGTACCGTCCGCGGCTTACGCCACGGCTCCAGCGCCGCCGACAGCGCGTCATCCAGGCCGGTCCGTCACACGGGCATCCACCAGCTGCTGAAGCGCATATTCCGCCGCGCCGAGAGCCGCCTGCACCCGCTCGACCTCCTCCCGCAGTCGCGCGACCTCTTTCCCTGACCTTCTTCTCCCGGGGCTCCAGCAGACGGAGCACCGATGGCACCAGCCACCTCCACAAGCGACGCGAGCAAGCCAACCGCCTCATCTCTCCCGCCGCAGACCGGAGTTCATACCGCCCCCATCCGAACCAACGGATCACGTTCGGAAAGCGGATGGCTTCTCACTGCAGGCCTTATGGCCTGTGACGACAAAGAGCCCGTCCGTCCGGGGCCGCGTTGGGCACTCCGCTACGAGCCTGGCTCGCTTTTCCCAGACCGCGGCTGCGACCACGAGGTCTACTGCCAATGCGGCCCCGAACGCGACATCGGGCCGGCCATGGTCCGGCGCGGCACCTCGTACGGCAGCCAACTGTCCGCCTGCCTCGAGGGCGACGCCGGCAACGACACCTGCATCGTCGACTCCGACAACCTGATCGGCTGCGGGCCACACGTCATTCGGCCCTTTGGGCAGTGCAGGCACGGTACAGGTATCCGTGCTCGTCAGCCCGCCGGAGGTCCCGGTCGCGGAGCAGCACGGACAGCTTATGGCCCCAGTGCTTGCACGTGGCGTCAAAGTCTGCGGCCCGATACTCGACGGCGAGGACGTGGGGGCCGTAAGCCTCCTCGTACACCCCGCACTCGTCGTGGCGACCGCACTCCTCGGCCACGGCGAAGTCGAATCCGATGCGCTTATCCTGCGAGGTCAGCTCGGCGGTGTTCTTCTGGGCGACGGCCAGCCCGCTCGCATGCGCCCGGTCGGCCAGCAGCTCGGCGAAGGCCGCCGCGTCCCGCCGGTCCAGCAGGCCCTCTGACCGGGTGTACGAGTCCAGGTTGTCCGGCTCGACTGCCTGGAAGCCGTCGACGGCGCAGCTGTCGATCCACTCGCCGACGATGACCGCGAGCCGTGACCGTTTGGCGGACGTGGAGATGTCGAGCAGCGCCTCGCCCCAGTCCTGGTCGACGATCTCCGCACCCTCTCGGTCGTGCAGCAGCAGATCGTCGTGCCGCTTGCGCCACCACGACAGCTCCTGAGGCTGGGCCTGGAAGGCGTTCACGTAGCAGACCGAGTACACCCCCTTGGCCGGGCGCGCTTCGCGATCCCGCACGACGGTGCGGGTACCCGCCGGCGGTTCGTAGGCGCCGCCCAGCTGGTAGTCGAACGCGCCGTGTGCAGGCGGCGGTTCGATGTACTCGTTCGAGGCGCTCAGTCCCTGGCAGGACAGTGATGCGGCGGTGAGGACGAACCCCGCTGCCCATGCGCGCAACCACCGTGCTCTGCCGTTCAGCCTGTGCCCCATGAGCTCAGTCGATCATGCGCAGTCCGCTGTCGTCGAACCCGGAGGTGTGCGCCTCATGGAAGTCGGCCTCGGCTTCGTCGCGGAGCCGGGCGCGGTTGGGGGCAGCTTCGAAACGCTCGGCGCCAGCGGCTGAGGCGCAGTCCCGTCTAGTCATCAGCCCTCTCCTTCGGAACACCTCTCTCGCACGTTGTCACCGGGGGTTCGGGCCGGGCACGCGGAATCCGTTGTGGGGATGGCGCCCGGAGGCCGGTCGCTCAACACTGGGGACGGGCGACGGGGGGAGGGCTCGGGCATGGCGACGCGCACAGAACCGGCGCAGGCGGCGTTACCCGAGCGGCGACCGGAGTTGGACGCTGTCCGGATGCTGGTCGTGATCGGGCTGGTCTTCTTCCACTCGGCGCTGGTGTTCGCCACCGACGACGACTACTACGTCAAGAACGCCGAGACCACCGAAGCCATCGTGATCATCGCCGGGTTCGGGGTCGTCTGGGCCATGCCGCTGCTGTTCCTCATCTCCGGCCTCGGCGCCTGGCACTCGCTGCGGCGCCGCGGCGCGGGCGGTTTCGCCAAGGAGCGGCTGCTGCGGCTCGGCGTACCGCTGGTCTTCGCGACCCTCGCCCTGAACCCGCTGCCGCAGTGGCTGCGGCTGCGCTCGGCCGACCCCAACCACCACGAGCCGTACCTCGGCTTCCTCCCCGACTTCTACGACGTGCACCTGGAGCCCGAAGAATTCCCCTTCCTCGTCCAGGGCGAGCACTTCGAGACCGGCCATCTCTGGTTCGTCGTACTCCTCCTGGCGTTCTCCCTCATGCTTGCGCCGCTTCACCGGTGGCTGCCGCGCGAGCGCGTCCGCCGTATCGGCGACCGGGTGGCGCAGGCGGCCCTGCGCCGACGCGGCGTCGTACTCCTGCCGACCCTCGTCTTCGCGGCGATCTGCGCCTTCGCGGGGATGGAGGAGGACTACGCGGGCTGGCACCGCTGGTCGTACCTGCTGTTTTTCGTCGCCGGCTTCGCGCTCGCCGCCGACGACCGCTTCCGTACCGTGATGCGCCGCGACGCCGGGCCCGCATCCTGGCTCGGTGTCCTGCTGTTCTCGGCGGCCGGCCCCGGTGTCGCCCTGTCCGACGAGCCCTTCACGGAGATGACCCCCCTGGCCACCGTCTCCCGGGCGCTGTTCGGCGCGGCCGGATGGTGCCTGGTGGTCGCCATCCCGGGCCTCCTCGACCGTTGGCGGCAACAACCGCGAAAGGCACAGCAGCAACCGCAACCGCAACCGCGCACGGCGCCGAACCCGGCCCCGACTACCCGCCGACGCCTCTACGGCTATCTCGCCGCCGCCGTGCTACCGCTGTACATCCTGCACCAGCCGATCGTGGTCGCCGTCGCGTACTTCGTGGTCGGCTGGTCGGCGCCGATCCTGGTCGAGTATGTCGTGCTCGTGACGATCGCCCTCGCCCTCACCCTCGTCGCGTACGAATTGCTGGTTCGTCGCACCCGCGTGACCCGCTTCCTGTTCGGGATGCGGCCCTAGGTGGAGGGCGGCTCCACGAGAAGTTCGGCGATGGCCGGTCCGCAGCAGCCGGGGCTGCTGCGGGGCGTGGTGGCGAGCCACGCCGTGCCGGCCATCGTGCGGCACCCGGCCCGCAAGGGACCAATCAGGAAAGATCAGGTGCGCCTGGAAGTGTGGGAAGCGGCACAGCCGTCGCACGGCGCGCGACGGTCGCGGCGGGCCAGATCGTGTTCCTTGTGGGGTTTCTTCTGGTAGGCCGCCGGCCCTGCTCCTGGCGGGTGGTGGATTCCGGGTTGTTGTCGGGGTGGCTGGTGCCGGGGCGGGGTGTCCTGGCCGGTTTGCGGGGTGGGATCGTCCAGTGCTGGGGATGGGTCGGGGCGTTGTTGTCGGTGCTGGATGGCACGATCCGGTCATGAGTGGCGGGTTTTCAATTGGTGTGTGTTTCTGGGGTGCTGGCAGCGGGAGTGGGTTCCGCGCGCGGACGGGGAGGGTGGGCAGGGCGAGGGCGTGGGCTTCGTGCCGCCTGTCGTTGTGCCGCTGCTGGTCACAACGGCGCCTTCTTGTTCGCGGGCGGGCAGTGGCACGAAGATGTGTTTTCGGGAGGTTGTGACTGACCGCGAGCACCGCGCAGGTCATCCGGCACCTCCTGTCGGCGGCAGGAGACCGTGGTCCGCAATCAGTGAATACAGCCCGATGCCCCGCGGGCCCTGCTCGCCTGGAACGGCTTCGGCTACGAGAGGGCAGGCACCGTCCCGGACCTGGCCGCCGCGCAGAAGTGGGTGAACCAGGCCGTTTTGGGCACCGAGCCCCACGACCGGTAGGTGACACCGGCCGCCCTGAGCGGGCTCCTCGGTGCTGCCGCGTTCGCTCTGGCGAGCGGGGCCTGCAAGGTCTTCGGTCAGGACTTCGCCGAGCGGATCCTCACCTGGGTCAGTCACTTCTGGACCAGGCTCTGCATCGAGACACCCGGCCCGCTCCAGTCCTCGGAGCGGGCCGTCGCCGGCGACGGCCGTACGGTCATCGCCGGGCAGGGCGGATGGACCCCGCCGCGGGCGGCGCGCGGCCGGGCCCCTCTGGCGCGTCGGTGTGCCTGGGTACGAGTCCCTGCTGCGGCTGCTGCGTGCCTTTCTGCCCGGGTTCGTCGGCAGCCTCATGGCCGCCACCGTGCTCGCGACCGCCACCTGGAGCGTGAAGGAGATCCGCGAGGGGATGCGTACCCGGCCGACGCGCTGCGGCCCGTCGGCCGCGGCAGCGGCGATGATCCCGACCAGCAGCAGGGCGCCTGAGTCCGGTTGTCCCCGTTGGACTCAAGCGGGGGGACCCACCCCTGGACCGCACCCACAGCGCGCTCAGGTGGTACGGCGGTCGATCTCCCGTTGCACGGCATCGATCGCCGTGCGGATCGACGTGATGGCTGCGCCCTGCTGCCGTGACAGCTCGAGCAGATCGTCCAGTGCGATCTTCCGGCTCGCGAGCTTTCTGGCGTAGCCGTCGGGCAGGACCGTCTTCTCGTAGATGTCGATGTGCGCGACGACCGCCCCGAAGGGCAGGTCGGGGGAGCGCTTCTCCGCCTGCTTGATCAGGCTGCGATGCTCACTGAGCTTTTCCAGGTCGGCCTTCTGCGCCGGCATGGCGGCCAGCTTGTCGAGGGTGACGGTGGTCTGGTCCAGCAGGTCGTAGTCCGACTGGAGCCGCTTGGCTTCCTTCGCCTTCCGGTGCTTGTACACCCTGTCGATGGAGAAGGAGGTGGTAACGAGAAGGGTGACCAGGCCGATTGCTGCGGCCCACGTCCACGTACTGCTGAAGCTCTCCTGGGGAGAATTATCGGCCAGCATCACACGGATGCATGGCCGATACGCGATATTCACCAGCGGGGGCGTCGCGCAGTGCATCATGAACTGTCCTTGTAGAGAACTAGGCCTGCCAGGGCTCCTGCCCGAGCACCTGGAGGCTGCGGATTGGTTCTCCGTGCGCCGCGCAGCCGGCGCAGGACTGTGGCCCCGGACCCGGTGAGGTCCGGGGCCACAGCTGTGTATCTCGCTGCTTCCCCGTCGTCTGCGCGGAGGCCTCCCCGGTCGGGGAGCTGCTCCTGCGGGACATCGAAGTGCGCAGATTGCTTCGCTGTTGCAGAGTCTCATCTCCAGTAGAGGGCGCAGCGATCATCAAACCAAGCGCGATATTACCCGCCTCGGAAACGGCGAACTTGCCACTGAGCGGCTGCCCGGAATGTGGCCGACCGAAAATGATCAGATTGTTCGAAAATTATTCGCTCTTGCTTCGCGGAGAAACCTGGACGCTTGCCCGCCTGCTCGTTCATCAGTTCGTGATGCGGTGATCAACTGGATTATTCGTGTGCTTGTGGAAAGAATGGCATCCCTGCGTACGAGGCAAGCCGAGGGGGGCTCGTGGGACGCAAGATGAACGCCCTGAAAGATGACGGGCGGCCACTGACGGGTTTCGTCATCAGCCTGCGAGCCCTGTGGGAGGAGGCGGGTGCGCCACCTACCCTGAGCGCTCTCGCGGACAAGACCGGCTACACCCAGCCCCGTTTATCGGAGTTGTTCAACGCTAAAAAGATTCCCTCCGATGAGCTGCTGCAGGACGTTGTTCACGCTCTGAACGGCGATACGAAGGTATGGCTGGACCGGCTTCGCGTGCTCCGCGAGGCGGAGAAGGAGTTCCAGGCGGTGGCCGCACGGGAGGGCGACACCCTGGAGGCGAAAATTGCGCGCCTGGAGCATGAGAACAAAAAGCTTCTCGCCCTGACCAGACATCCCGGGTCCGTCATTGCACAGGCACGCGCCGCGGATGAGCTTTCGGCGTTCCGCGCGCGTGAGGCGGAGAAGCTGGAACGCCATGCGCGATCCCTCTTGGCTCGCGCCACCGATCAGTTCCGGCAGCTGCACGAGCACATCCCCGCCGTGCAGCGGCAGGCCGACACGATCATCGCGGAAGCACGAGCCGAAGCGGACCGCAGAGAGCTCGAGGGCCGGAACCGTCAGCAGGAGATCATCGACGAGGCCAACGCGCGAGGCGACGAGATCATCGCCAAGGCCGTGAAAAAGGCCAACGAACTGGAACAACACGCAGCCGAGCGAGCGAAGGAGCACGGCGACCGTACCTTTGCCCTGCTGAAGGAGAAGCTGAGCGAAGTCGACCAGCTGCGAATCGAAGCTCAACTGGCTGTGGAACAGGCCGAGGCCCAGCGGTCGACGATGGAACGGCGAGCCAAGATCGAGATCGAGCGATTCGTTCGTGAAGCACAAAAGCAGCTCGAACTGGCCGGAGCAGCCAGACAGGCTCAAACACTCGAAACCCTGCTGCTGGACTTCAACATCAACGGAAGCCACGAAACCGTACGAGGACGGCACGCTCGCAGACCGGCACCTGCCCAGAGCCGGCCCCTCCCCACCAGCGCGAGAGCCGACGCAGATGCGTCCCCTTCAGCGCCCACGGGACGCCGCTGGGGCTTTCCGCGGCCTAGATCCTGACGAACGAACAGGTCCAGGACTGCCGTCACATGCGGAGGCCAGCGCGGCAGGAGCCGCAGCGCATCGCCGGATGTGAGGTCGTTGCGGATGCGTTCGAGTCGGACTGGGTGCCGCCGGCGGCCGACACTGTCCCGGGCGACGTCGGCGGTGACTTCGGGTATGTCGGTGAGTTTGGGGAACAGGTGTCGCTCAGCGCCGGGAACGCCTCGGATTGAGGAGTGCGGATGTCGGTGAGTTTCGGGCCAAGCGGCCCCCGACGGAGTACCGCCGACCGACCGACAAGGAGTGGAGCGACTTCCAGGAGCACTTCGACAAGCGCAAGGTTGAACTCGGCTTCTGCGGACGCCCTTACGGCACGCCCTGCGCGCACGAGCACGCCTGCATCCGCTGCCCAATGCTGTCGATCAATCCCAAGATGCTGCCCCGGCTGGACGAGCTGGAGACCGACCTGCTGACCCGCCGTCAACGCGCGATCGACGAAGGCTGGCGCGGTGAGGTCGAAGGACTCGACCTCACCCTGAGATTCCTGCGCAGCAAGCGCACCCAGGCCCACCGGGCCGCCGCCGCAGGCCGTGTGGACCTGGGCATGCCCACACGGTCCCGGCACCGCCCCGGCCACGGCGCATGACCTCCGCGGTTTCTGTGCCTCTTCCTAACCCGGATCAGGAGCCGGTACTCCACAGCAGTGCGATGTGGTGGAGCCGCGTCCAGCCATCAAGGAACTGAGTGCCATAGTCGGCAGGTTCGGCGCTCGGGGGGGCACATGTTCAGTCGAGGACTGCGGTGGCTTCGATCTCGACCAGATGCTCGGGGACGTCCAGCGCCGCGACGCCGATCAGCGTGGTCGGCGGCACCGGAGTGACCCCCAGCTTCGCGGTCGCCCGGGAGATTCCTTCCAGGAGCGAGGGCATCTTGTCGGCAGTCCAGTCGACGACGTAGAAGGTCAGTTTCGCCACGTCGTCGAAGGAACCGCCGGCCTCGGCCAGCGCGGTGGCGATGTTGAGGTAGCTCTGCTCCACCTGGGCGGCGAGGTTGCCCTCGCCGATCGTGACGCCTTCCGCGTCCCAGGCGACCTGCCCGGCGATGAAGACCAGCTTCGAACCGGAGGCGATCGCCACCTGCCGGTAGACATCGATTTTGGGCAGTCCCTCGGGGTTCTTCAGGGTGATGGCCATGCTGTCCGTCTCCTTGTCCGGGCTCCTGAAAGCCCGTGTTCGTCAAACCAGACCAATGTGGTCTCTTGTAGTTACTCAGGAACCATAGGAGAGTGTGTGTTGACATGGAAGAACGCACTTTTTAGTGACTGGGGAACCTGATGGTGACCAAGCAGTTCAGCGGCTCGGCCGAGGATGCCGACCTGCGGCGCGCCGATTCCCTGGCGCGGGAGATCTTCTCCGACGTTGCCAACAAGTGGGCGCTGTTGATCATCGAAGCCCTGGGGGAGGGCACCCTGCGCTTCAGCGAGCTGCGCAGCCGGGTCGAGGGCATCAGCCACAAGATGCTCACCCAGAACCTGCGCATGCTGGAGCGCAACGGTCTGGCCGAGCGGGCCGTCCACCCCACCGTCCCGCCCCGTGTCGAGTACACCCTCACCGAAGCGGGCCACGGACTGCGGGCGACGGTCGACGGGATGTGCGATTGGACCTACCGGTACTTCCGGCACATCGAGTCCGCCCGGCGGCGCTTCGAAGCCTGACGGCCGGTCAATGCGGAGCTCATTCCCCGGCGTTGATGCTCTTTACACTCGGCTCGTGACTGTTAGCCCCTCCACCTCGCCCGTCGCCGACCGGACGGTTCTTTGACGCATATCCGGGTCACACACCCACCACGTCCGCCGTGGCGGGATACTCCTCCCAGGTCCGGCCATCGAGCAGACGGCCGCCAGCCTTCGGGGTCAGTCCGCCGACCTGCTTGAAGAACAGAGCCACCCGAAGATCGACACACCGATCTCGAATGTCACGGACCCAGGCCAAGTCCAGCGGCCGGTGAGCCGGGCCGCTCTCGCCGCCGACAATCACCCAGTCGATCCGCGACAGCTCCAGGGACGGCACCGGCCCAAGCAGCGGCTCCAGCGACAAGAACCGGACGGCAGCCGGGACACCCGCAGCTCATCAGCCCGCCAGCAATACTCATCCGACTCGATCAATGTGCCGATCCAGACATGGGGCAGCGGCCACGAACTCAGGGCGTTCCAGTTGGCCACGCGCTTGCGCACGCCCTCGCGCACGAGCCTGCTCAGCGGAACAGCATCGTCCGCCGACAACCGCTCCATCTCGGTCCACACAGCGTCCACGAACTTCTGCGATTCCAGCAGGTGACGCAGACGACGAGGCCTCTTGGTGAGCACCTGGAACTGGTGCTGCGGCGCCAGCGCCATCGTCGCGAAGGTCCTCACCACGAATTCCGTGGGGACACGGGCATGGCCGATATCGCTCATGGAATTCACGAACACCTTCCGCGGCCGACGCCACCGCAGCGGCTCGAACAAGGCATCCTCGTGCACCGTGACCCCGAACCCGGGCCCGCTGGTCCCGGATCACCGTCACGCTGGTACTTTGCCTGGCCCATCGCTTTGAGTCGCTTCGCTAAAGTCAACGCGTAGCAGTGGTCGCAGCCCGGCGAGATGCGATCGCACCCAGTCGTCGGATTCCAGGTGACCTCGGTCCACTCGATGGCCGTCCCGGTGCTCACCGCGAACCACCGACAGCGGCCGTGACCTCTGACTTGGTGCAGAGAAGCTTGAAGAAGTAGGGCACATTCGCCGTCTGGCACTGGTCCCTGAGGCTGCGGGCCCAGGCGGGATCCATCGGGCGGGCCTGTGATCCGGATTCGCCGCCGGTGATGACCCAGTGGATGCGCGTCGTCCGGGTCCAGTGATCGCCGACGCGTTCCATTCCGTCGACCACTGCCCCCTCGGGGGCGTCCAGGGAGGGGTCGGTGACGTCGGTCCGCTCGGCGAGGTACGGGGTCAGGTCGACGTGCTCGACGAGCGGCTCGCAGGACAGGAACCGGACGCGGGCGTTGACCTGGAGGAGGAGGGGGATTCGCTCGTCGGCGCGGCGCTGGTCCTCGACGGACGTGCCGATCCACACGTGGTCCGGCCAGGTGTCCTTCCAGGGCGCCATGGCGGTGACGTTCTCCGGCCGCTTGGTCAGCAACTGCCAGCGCAGTCACGGAGTCAGCTCAATGAGCGCCCAGAGCCGCTCGCGGGCCGTGGTGACCTGGGGGTGGTCCTCGAACACGTCGCCCATGGAGGCGGTGAACACGCGCAGGGGCGTGCCGGCCTCCTGCGCCTCGCGGTTCCACTTCAGGGGCTGACGCCAGTTCGTGTCGGAGAGCATCCGGCGCTGCCCGCCCAGGTGGAAGACGTCGTGGCCCCATCGGTGGGCCAACTGGTCCGCGTAGCAGTTCCTGCACCCGGGCGAGATGCGTGAACATCCCCACCAGGATTGAAGGTGCGGTCTGTCCATTCGATGGCGGTGTTGTCACCCACGGGTCTTGTCTCCTGCGCGGTTAGAGGTGGTGGTTGTCTCACTGGTGGGGGAGTGGTTGAGGTAGGAGGCGTACGCGAGCTCTGCGAACCGCCACGCCGCCGGAGTGTGCCGCTTCGGCTGCCAGGACTGGGGGGCGATGAGGGTCTCGACGTCGCCGTTGCCGTGGTCGAGGAAGACGCCGATGCCCCAGTAGTTCGCCTCGGACAGCAGGTAGTCGCGGCGCGGCGGGTTGGGGGTGACGACGGCACGCGCGCAGAACGGGGCGTAGGAGCTTGCTCGGCCGATGCTGTCGCGGGTGCAGGTGGCCTTAACTGTGGCGAGGTCGACGCGGCAGGGCCGGATGGCGTGCCTGGTGACGAGGCCGAGGGTCAGGTCCAGGATGCCGGCGGGGGCTCGACATACGTCGCGCTGCTGGCACTCGGTCAGGTTCTCGACCGGGACGGGGATTCCGGTCGGGAGAGCCATCAGCGTGTCCAGCAGGGCGCAGGGCGAGTCGCTGATGTGGCCGACCCGGCCTGCTGTCGGCGGGCGTGCTCGGCGGGGTCAAGGGTCAGGTGCAGGGTCGCGGCACGGTAGCCGCGCGGCGACGGCACCGATATGGAGCCGGTCACGTGGTGATCCTCTCGGGATGTGCGGCCAGCTCCAGGAACACGCCCGCGTGGCAGTCGTCGGGCTCGCCTGCGCGGGGCAACGAGCAAGTACAGGCCAGGTCACGGCCCTTCAGGCGAGTCAGGCTGGAGAGGACACGGCGCCGGTCGAAGGTCTTGCGGCCGACGGAGTAGGTGTCGGGCCCTTCGCCGTCCAGCCAGTCCCGGTATCGGGCGCTGGCCTCCTTGCGGGCCGCTTCTGGGGTCTCCAGGTCCTGGATGGTGCCGTCCGGGGCGATGAGGACAGTGCCCTGGATGCGCCAGGGATTGCCGTAGCGGCTGCCGCGGTCGACGATCATCGCGCTTCCGGCCTGCCAGCCCTTGGTGCGTTTGCGCTGGATACGTGTCGGCTGGCTGCTCACCGTGGGGGGGCTGGACATTGCACTCCTTGTTTCGGTGTGGCCGCCGCCCGGCCCGAGGCGAGTGGGCGGCGGCACCGGGTGTCCGCTGTTGGGGGTGGCGGCTACGCCGCGGGGTGGCATCCGGGGCGGCCGGGCTCGGTGGCCAGCGGCCGCCCCGGCCCGTTCTTTGGTGCGCTGGTCAGACGGTGCGGGTGTGCTCCGCGCTGCTCAGCCAGGTCCTGCGGAGCCAGCTCCGCATGCGGTGCAAGCGCGTCCGTCGTCGCCTGCTGGGCGGGGGCGGAGGGGCGGGGGCGGGCTCCGTGTGTGGCTGCGGGGGGAGCGAGCATTGTGCGCCGTTGGTGGGCGGCGATGAGGTCGCTGAGAGTGCTGGGGTCGTCGGTGGAGCCGGTCCAATCGCCGGAGACGTGCCAGACGCTGGTGAGGCAGGTGTCGGGGTCGTTCCACGTCTGGTAGTCGGCGTACCGCTCGATGTACCCGTACTCGGACAGGACCTCAGGTCCCAGCTCGTCCTCGCTGCCGACTTGGCTGAGGTCGACGCCGTCTTCGAGCACGTGGATGGCGCTGGCGTGCAGCCGGAGTCCGTCGCCGGGGTCGCGTGGGAGCCGGAGATGGCCGGTGACGCGGAGCAGGTCGCTGGCTCCCAGGTCGTTGACGACCGTGGGCGAGCTCGGGGTTGGTGACCGTGCAGGGCATGACGAGTTCGTCGATGCGGTCTTCGGTGGGGGAGACGACCAGCTGGAACTGGACCGACGCTTCGGACAGGCCGTCGGGGAGGGTCTGGTCGTCGAGGTAGCCGTCCAGGACGATCAGGCCGCCGGGTTCGCCAGGGGAGGGGCGGGCAGGGGTGCGGTCACCTCACGGCCCTCCGTACGTGCCGGCCGCGGGGACGGAGCGCGTGGGGGAGCGCGCTGACCGCCCTGCGCCGCTGGGCGTGCTCGCGGGCGTGTGCTGGGCCGTAGGCGTGCGTGCACGGGGTGCAGGGTTCTTCTCCGCGGGATTCGTGGCAGTTGTGGCCCTCGACCGTGCCTCCTAAAGCGGGTGTCGCAGGTTCGAATCCTGCCGGGGGCACAGAGAGAAGGGCCAGCTCAGGAGGGGTTTCCTCCCGGGCTGGCCCTTCGGCGTTTCAGGGGTCGTGCCACAGGCGTGCCACTAAGCGTCCCAGAGCGCTCCCAGGGCAAGCAGCTCGCCCCGGTACTCGATCCGGTCCGCCCACTGAGCGGGCCAGGTCTCCGCGCCCAGCCAGGCGCCCGCGAAGGCACCGGTGAGGCAGGCGATCGAGTCCGAGTCGCCGGAGGAGCAGGCGGCTCGGCGCAGGGCGGTGACGGGCTCCTCGGGGAAGAGCAGGAAGCACAGCAGGCCGGTGGCGAAGGCCTCTTCGGCGACCCAGCCCGCACCGGTGGCCAGGCACGGGTCGGTCTCCGGTGAGACGGTGCGCACGGCCTCCTGGAGCCGGCCGAGGATCTCCAGGCACTCGTCCCAGCCGCGCGCGATGAAGCGCTCGGGGGTGGGGTCCTGGGAGCGAGTCCAGAGGTCGCCGAGCCAGGTGTGGTGGTAGCGGGTGCGGTTGTCGCAGGCGTACGACCGCAGTTGGCCGACGAGTCCGGCGGGGTCGGCACCCTGGGCAAGCAGGTGCACGGCGCGGGCGGTGAGGTCCGAGGCTGTCAGGGCCGTCGGGTGGCCGTGGGTGAGCGCGGACTGCAACTGGGCGGCACCGGCGCGCTGTGCGTCGCTGAGGCCGGGGGCGAGCCCGATGGGGGCCACGCGCATGTTGGCGCCGCAGCCCTTGGAGCCGATCTGGCTGGCCTCCTGCCAGACCCGTCCGTCCGCCTTCAGTAGATTGCAGGCGGTCAGGCAGGTGTTGCCCGGGGCCCGGTTGTTCTCCGGCGACTGGTACCAGTCGACGAACTCCTCGCGCAGCGGCCGCTCCAGCCGCTTGGGGACGAGCATGCCCCGGCCCAGGGCGGTCCTGAGTGCGCGTCCGAGGGCGAGGGTCATCTGCGTGTCGTCGGAGACGAAGGCGCGCTTCGGCAGCTCCATCTCCCGCCAGGGACCGCATTTGGCGAGGATCGAGGGCACGTCATTGAACTCGGTCGGGAAGCCGAGGGCGTCTCCGAGGGCGAGCCCGATCAGTGCTCCGGTCGCGGCGCGCTTGCTCACCGTCGTCGTGGTCATGCAGGAAGCCCCTTCCCCCGTTTATCGTCAAGGCGACCGTAAGCGGGGGAAGGGGTCCCTCACAACCGCCGGAGCCCGCCCTGATCCGGCCTGATCCAGACCAAAGGCCTCAGGCCCGCTCGGCGCCGCCTCCGGAGGAGCTTGACGCCGCTCCCCCCACCGTCCCGGATCATGGCCCCGAGCCGGTCGGCGATGGCCCGGTCCCGGTCGCTGGTCATGTGCTGATGGATCAACGCGGCTCGTGAGCCGCTGTGCCCATGCGCGTCATCAGCTCCCGCGTGCTGGCACCGGCCGTGGAGGCCAGCGTGTTGCCCGTGTGCCGAAGATCGTGGAAGTGCAGCTCTGCCGTGACGCCCGCGGCCTTCCGGGCCATGACCCAGTCGTCCCGGAAGTTGCTCCGCCGCAACTGCCTGCTCTGCGGCCCGACGAAGACATGCCCGTCACGGCCGGGAGCGGCGAACTGCTCCAGGTGGTGCGTGACAGCGTCGAGCAGTTCGGCCGGGAAGGAGACGGAGCGCATCCCGGCCGCGGACTTCGGCGCCTTGTCGAAAAGCCGGCCGTCCTGCAGCTCGGCCCGAGCACGGCGCACGGTGACGGTCAGCCCCTCCAGGTCGATGTCCCGACGCCGCAGGGCCGCCAGCTCCCCGAACCGCAGAATCGTGAAGGCCGCCAGGAGCACGAGCAGCCGGTAGCGCGGCGCGATGGAGTCGGCCGACGGCGAAGACCTCCGCGACCGTGAGGACCGGCCGCTCGGGCGCGTCGTAGCGGTCCGCGCCCTCGATGCGGCACGGGTTGCGCCGGATCAGCTCATTCGTCAGCTCTGAAAGCGGTCCCGCGCGTGGTGGTGCTCGTGCTCGTGGCTGGGGTCGTCCCGGTGGTCGTGGCCCAGGGGGCGTTGTGCCAGGGCTTGGGCGCGTGCGGTTACCTCGTCCGTGGACACGGCGCACAGGCCGACGAGCATGTCCTCCAGGGCGGCCAGCCAGAGCCGGTAGTAGGGATACGGCTCGCCCCGCGCCGGCGCGGCCTCCCAGGCCGCGATACGGGCGATCAGGGCGGCCTGGAATTGCGGCCAGGTGAACGCGCCCGCCTCGTACAGGCTGACGGCCATGCCGAAGGCGCGGCTCTCCCACGGCTCGGAGAACACCAGCTCGC
Organism: Streptomyces sp. NPDC127197; assembly: GCF_042672405.1. NCBI lineage: Bacteria > Bacillati > Actinomycetota > Actinomycetes > Kitasatosporales > Streptomycetaceae > Streptomyces > Streptomyces sp. NPDC127197. The sequence goes on from NZ_JBHXVG010000065.1 coordinate 22,021, forward strand.
CGTTGGAGCGGGGCGGTGCGGCCGGGCCCTCGATGTCCAGCGGCGCGGTCATGGGGCCGCCACCTTGGCCACGCCGACCATCGCATCCCTCGTCACCAGGGACACGAGCTCTTCCTCGGTGAGGTGCTCGGTGCCTGCCGGGCGCTCGGGCAGCACCAGCCAGCGCACCTCACTGGTGGAGTCGTGAACGGTGATCTGCACGTCGTCGTCGAGGTCGAGTCCCATCTCGGACAGCACCGTGCGGGGCTCCTTCACCACGCGCGCACGGTAGGCGGGGTCCTTGTACCAGCTCGGGGGCAGGCCGAGCACCGGCCACGGGTAGCACGAGCACAGCGTGCACACCACTACGTGGTGGGTGGTCGAGGTGTTCTCCACCACCACGATGTGCTCGCCCTGCGGCCCCGAGAAGCCGAGCTCCTTGATGGCGGCGGTGCCGTCCTGGAGCAGCCGCCGCCGGTACTCCGGGTCGGTCCACGCCTTGGCGACGACCTTGGCGCCGTTGAGCGGGCCCACGTTGGTCTCGTACTCGGTGATGATTCCGTTCATCACCTTCGGGTCGATCAGTCCCCGCTCGGTGAGCAGCTGCTCGAGCGCCTCGGTGCGCAGGGCCGGAGGAAGGCGCTCGCCCGATCCGGTGGTGGTCATGATGTGGTCTCCAGGTAGCTCTCGTACATCTCCACGGTGAGCGCGAAGGGATCGGCGTCGGCGCCCCACAGCTCGCGTGAGTCGAACCGCACCGAGTAGACGTGCTGAGGGTTCTCACCCAGAAAGTGGGCGTTGGTGTCCGGCAGCACGGAAGCGGGCCGGATGTCCTGGACAACTCCGGTGTGTCCGCGCACATAGCGCGGCAGCCGGGTGTGGCCGGGCACCGACACGTCCCGGGCCCGTACACATTCGCCGACGGCGAAGGCCGGCGCCGTGTCCACGGAGCGCAGCGAGCCCACGGCAGTGGGCGCGTAGTCGGGTACTGCGGGCGCGGGGATCGGGGGCTCCTCGACGTGTTCGCCGCGCAGGTTGCGGGCGCGGGCGTCGATCGCGCCGGGCGCCAGGATGGCGCTGTCGGTGAGCATCAGCTCCCCGGCGTTGAGCCAGCGCCCGTAGTAGCCGTCGTCCAGGTAGGCGACCCGGTCCAGGCGCTCCAGCGCGTGGCGGAAGGCGTCCGCGTTGATGCCGCCGGACGCCACACGGCTGGAGAGGATCGCCAGCGCGAAGGCCCGGCGCTGCCAGGGCTCCGCGAAGACTGGTTCATCACGCCGCGGCGAGTGAACGGGACCCCATCCCGGGGTTCCTCCCATATCCGCAATGCCATCCATGGCAGGACTCTCCAAGTAGCCACATAACGGACTGGATATCTGAATCGTATGCGGCAGGTGTCATCCGTGCCGCGATGACGACGCCGCGCATACGCCTGGGCCGCGCCCTCGAGCCCGCCGTGTTCGGCCGGCCGCCAGTGATGCAGTGCAGCTAATGTCGATGGAGGACGCGCAATGCCCATGTCTCACGCGGAGATCTTGGTACCGACGGAGCGCGCTAGTGGTTCATGGAACATGCAATGGCGGCTCAAGTGTCCCGCCTGCGGAACCGACGAGGTCGAACGAGCTGACAAGGCCGGCGACCACGAGGCAGTGACCGTGCACCCCGACCGGGACGACTACGACAGCCCGCTGGGGACCCGCGGCGGATACGTACGAGTCGGCCTCACATGCAGCGATGGACACGGCTTCGTCTTCATCATGGGCAACCACAAAGGGGGCGGAGTTCGTCGGCATCGTGCCTCGCGTCTGAGCTGAGAACCTGGCCCTCATGTCGCTCGTTGTCCTGGTCTTTGCCCAGCGCGCTGACGGGCGCCCCCGTACGGTCATGCGGACAGTTGGAAAGCGTGCACGCCAACGCTCGAAATTCACGGGCGCACGCGGTAGCTGCGGACCAAGATGCAGACGTGACCTTCATGATTGTTCGTGGGAGTGCCGGGGACGGGCCGTACCGCTGCCCCTGCTGCGGATTCATCACCCTGTCCGAGCGCGGAGCGTTTGAGATCTGCGATGTCTGCTACTGGGAGGACGACGGCCAGGACGAGCACGACGCCGACGAGGTGCGCGGAGGCCCCAACCACGACCTCAGCCTGCGGCAGGCACGCCAAAACTTCGAAGCGATCGGCGCGTGCAACGAGTACTGCGCCCAGTTCGTACGCACCCCGCGGCCCGATGAGCACCCGGATAGCGGCACACCCTACGGAGCAGGCACACTGCACTCGTGGCAGTAAGGCTCCGCCACACCATAAGCGCACCAGATCGCACGGGAACAGCGGGGAATCACGGCGAGAGCGGCACCACCAGCAGAAACCGCTACGCGGCCGTTCTTCCAGGTCGGCGCCCCCAAATGGGCCGCAAATGATCGCATCTCCCCAAGTTGATGCCGTCCAACCGAGTCACCAGTGGCCATCGATCTCAAGTCCTGCCCTCGGAACGTACGAGTGTCTACGATCGCGCGGTGAGCTACGACATCTACTTCTTGAGCCGACGCGACGGGCAGTCCTGGGATGAGGCCCTGGAGGCGATGGAAGACGCAGTCGAGGACAGCGAGCCGATCACTGCCCGCCTCCTTGAAGCTTGGGACCGAATAGTCCCGCAGGCTCGGACCCTGCTGGGCGAAGTGGACATCACGGAGTACGAGCAGGAGTCGCGGGACCTGAGCCACTCGGGCACCGGCATCGATCTTTCCCTCTTCGGTGACGAGGTGAGCATCACTGTGCCCTACTGGCATGCAGGGGACGACGCTGCGGTCGTGATCGAGGCTTTCTGGCAACGCGTCACCGGCTGGTGACCTGCCTCGGCGTGCTCGGGCCGGTGTGGCCTCGAGGGCGCCGGTGGCGTACGCCGCCGAACGAAACGAGCGGTGCGGCGGCCACGATGTGTCCTTGCGGGGGATGAGAGTTCAGGAAGACGGCTACAGGTGATCCTGTCCATCCTCACCTCCCAGCCCTGCCTCGTCCGCCACGGTATGCGCTGGTCGGATGCTGATTCGTGCGTTGGCAGGCTCGATTGTGTCCGCCGACCGGCAGGCATCTCCCGCCCGAGGAGAGCAGCACACCGTGGCACCGACCATCGCCACCTTCACTACCAGCGCGCGACTGGAGGTCGGCGATGCCCGTGGTTCAGAACCCCTCCTGACTGTGGCGCTGCGGGTGCCGCAGCGCTCACCTCATGGGCGTGAAGTGCTCCGGATACGTCCTCGGGACCGTCCGCCGGAGGACCGCGGACGCGGCGAGGTCCTGCCGGCCTCTGGCACTGCCAGAGGGGCATGCCGGTGCGATCAGCTGGTCACGGGCCGGTCTGGCCGAGGACCTCTGCCACGAGTCGGCGCGCGTACGCGGCGTCGAGTCCGTCCGGGCGGAAGAGGATGCGGTACATCATGGGCGCCACGACGCGGTCGATGACCGTCTCGACGTCGGGCGTCCTCTCCCCACGTTCAGCTGCTCGGGTGAGGATGAGGTCGATCTGGTCGGCTGCGTAGGCCGAGCACTGGCCGGCGTTGCTGCCGTCCGGGTCGCCGAGCAGGGCGTCGCGGATGTAGGCGCGACCGGCAGGAGAGGCCATCTCGTCGAGGAACTGCTCGGCCCAGGCCGTCAGGTCGGATGCCAGGGCACCGTGGTCCCCCGGCGCGGTGTCGGGCCGCAGACGCTCGACCGCTACGTCCGACAACAGCTCCTGCAGGTCCCCCCAGCGGCGGTAGATCGTCGACGGCGTCACGCCCGCACGCTGGGCGACCAGCGGCACCGTCAGGGCGTCCCGGCCCACTTCCGACGCGAGTTCGCGTACGGCGGCGTGGACCGATGCCTGGACCCGGGCGCTGCGCCCACCAGGGCGCACCATCTGCTTGCTCATAGAACCTACCTTAAAGCAAAATCATTGCGTCTAGTGAGCCGTCCACCTCCGTGCGAGAACTGGCCACTCGTTCGACGACCTTCTCGCCACAAGTCGTGTACGCACCGCCACCTCGTGTACGCCTGCGAGGAGCGGCGCTTTTCGGCCCGGACGGAATGGTTCGGCCGGGCCAAGCACTCGTTCACGCTGCGCGCGCGAGCTCGCGGGCGGGCTGGGTCTGCTCGTAGGCGTGGCCGACCCGCAGGAGCACGCTCTCTCCGAGCGGTCGCCCCAGCAGCTGCATGCCGATCGGCAGGCCCGCCGCATCGTGGCCGAGGGGGACGGACAGGGACGGCACCCCGGTGATGTTGGCGGGGGACGAGAGGCGTACGTAGGCGTCGGAGACGCCCTCGACCGTGCCGTCGGCCCAGGTGATCGTCTCCTGGCCGGCCCTCACCGCGGTCGCCGGGACGGTGGGGGCGGCGATCAGATCGACGTCCTGCAGCATGCG